>DASTLA010000068.1:0-5452 GCA_035715525.1 Nitrospiraceae bacterium | reverse complement strand
CGGTTCCTCCGTCACCATAGGCCCGGCGCCTTCCCCGGTGCCATGGAGAGCCTCGATGCGCATACTCGGCTTGGCGATTCACGAGGTGAGCCAAGATCAGCGATTGATCCTATTCGTTACCTGGTTCAGCTGGACGCTCGGAGCGATGGACACGATGATCTATTCGCTCGTGCTCACCCCTGCCCTTACGGACCTCCTGTCGTCGGCCGAGAGTGGTGGTCCGGCCTCCACGGCAGCCGTCGGCTGGTACGGGGGAGTAATCCTCTCGACCTTTCTGCTGGGCTGGGCGGTGGGTGGTGTGGGGTTGGGGAGTTTGGCCGACAGCCTCGGCAGGAGACCGGTGATGATCTTCTGCATGGTGCTGGTGGCACTCTCCACGAGCCTGACCTCGCTGGCCCAGGATTGGTGGCATCTCGCCGGCACCCGATTCTTCACGGGAGTTGGAATCGGCGGCCTGTGGGCCGCGGGGGCCGCACTCGTGGCGGAGGTGTGGCCGGAACACAATCGTCCTCGAGCCGCGGGCTTCCTCCAATCAGCATGGGGATTCGGGTTCTTTTTGGCCGCTGCGCTCCATTTGCTCATGAAGCATCACGGCTGGCGCAGTTTCTTCGCCGTCGGCTTGCTTTCGATCGGAGCGGCCTGGTTGCTGAGCCGCTACACGCACGACTCGACGAGATGGCAGTACTCGCATGACAAAGAAGACCGGCCGGGCTCGCCGCATCCCTCACGCCTCGCTCAACTGTTCAGTCCGGAATATCGGCGGGCCACCTGGTCGGGAACAGGGCTTGCCTTCGTCGCCGTCTTCGGACTGTGGGGCGCTACGAACTGGACGCCCAGCCTCATCCAGGCTCTCCCCGATCTTGCCGGTCTCGACCCGGCTTCGACTGCCGCCTACGTCTCCTACGCAGTGATGGCGCTGAACGTCGGAGCGCTGCTCGGTTATTTCGGTTTCGGCATCATGGCCGATCATCTCGGTCGCAAGCCGGTCTTTGCGTTCATGTGCGGCGGCAGTCTGCTGCTCGTCCCGGCGACATTCTTCTTTCCTCATTCATATCCCGTCGCCTTGATGCTGCTCCCCGTCTTGGGTTTCTTCACCAAGGGCCTGTTTGGGGGGTTTCCCCTCTACTTCCCGGAACTCTTTCCCACCCGTTTGAGATCGACGGGGGCGGGTTTTTGCTACAACGCCGGTCGCATCGTGGCGTCGATCAGCCCCTTGATGACGGGAACGCTGGTCTCGACCTTCGGAAGTTTCGGCATGGCCGCCTCGACCATTTCCGGAATTTATCTGATCGGCCTTCTCATTCTGCCCTTCGCAATTGAAACGAGAAACCGGCCGCTTCCCGAATAACATGGGCTTCCCGTTCCGTCAGGCACTCAAGTGAACGGTCGTCGCGAAAAAAAAGGGCGGCCACCAGAAGGTGGCCGCCCATGAGTCCCGAAGGACGAGAGAACTTACCAGCGATCGCGCCTTGATGCACCACCGCGATTGCCGAACCGATCCCCGCCACGACCCTGCCCTCCACCAACGCGTGGTTCCTGAGGGCGAGCTTCATTGACCGTCAACGTCCGGCCTCCCATTTCCGTTCCGTTCAGAGCGGAAATGGCCTTTTGAGCATCTTCCGCACTGGCCATCTCGACGAACCCGAATCCACGGGACTGGCCCGTAAATTTGTCCGTGATGACCCGGGCGGATTCCACCGCTCCGTGTACCGAGAAGAGATCGCTCAATTGCTGTTCGGTCGCCGCATAAGGCAACCCGCCGACGTAAATTTTAGAACCCATGTGGGTCCTCCTCTTTGGGTAGTGACATTGTCTTGTTCGGAGGAAACAAAGGGAAAGGTCGGGCCGAAGACGCGATGTATGGAGCGACTTAGGTCTGGCTTTCGATTAGATTCCCGGGCAAGGCAACATCGATATCAGGCCTGAACCATTTCAACACGTTCACCGCCAGGCCCCAGCAGTGGACGCCATACTCTAACATTTACCGACAAGGCCAAACAAGCCGGGATTCATCAATGTTCGGTCATGAACCAGCCGGCTATGGACAGGCGGCGATGGGAGCCCGCCGTCTCATCCACCCGGCAGACACGGTGAAACCGAGGAACGGTAAACATCACCAAGGATCCGGGTTTGGGAGCGATGCAATGGGTGATGCGAAGCGGAGGCTTCTTGTCGCCTGGCTCCCCCTCCGGCGCATAGACGATCAATTCTCCGCCCCAATCGGACTCCCATTCTTCGTGAAAGTAGGTGACCAACGCCAGTCGGCGGAGGGGAGCCGCCTTTGCCGCGGTGGCGTATCCCTGGTCCGTATCGTCATGCGTCAGTAGGCAATCTCCGGCTCCATAGGAATAGTAACTGAAACCCAGGTGACGGCCTTTGATGCTGGGAAAGGATTCCATGTACTCTTGTATCGCCTGCATCGGAAGGCGGCTTAGCAACAACTGAGCCTCGGGCTGGGCAATCTCCGCCTTCGCCCAATTCCCTGAGTTGGGGAAATTTTTCCGCACATTGGGCAAGTCACGGAGCGCGTTCCACTGCGCCTTGTCCATCGCCTCGCGAAACAGACTTCGTTCGTGGGCCGACCAAAAATCTTCCAAGACCAGCACAGGATTCTTGTGAAACGAAAAGCGGTCGAGACCCTTTGGTGATTGGCTTCGAGGAATCTCACTGGTCTGAAGTTTCACTGTATTCCTCCGATAGTGTTACGCCACGGCTTCAGCCGTTATTCGCCGACACGCACCAGCGATCCTCGATCTTTACAAACTTCGAATGTGTAATTGAACCAGGCGACGACCGCCGCCAGGTATACAAGGTTCAGGCCGGAGGCCCAGCCCAGTTGCGCATAGGGCAGGGCTTGGCTGGTGAGAAGGTTCCGCATCCCTTCGAAGATATGGGCAGCCGGGTTGGCGTGGGCCACGGCCTGCAGCCATCCCGGTAGCACATCCATGGGATAGAAGACGCAGGAGATGGGCTGAAATAGGAACACCATGCTCCAAGCCAACACTTCGGCTTCCTGCCCGAACCGCATGATGAGCGACGTGGTAAACACGCCGATAATCCATCCCGTCAGCACCAGATTGGCGATGAAGGGCACGAGCCAGACCCCAATAATGAAGACATTATAGGTGTAAAACAACCAGGCACAGACCGACATGACAATGGAGACGGCGGTCACCTTCATCAGACTCATCACCATCGTGGCCGCGAGAAACTCGCTTGGTTTCAGCGGGCTGGCGAACAAATTCATCAGATTGCGTGCCCAGATCTCCTCGAGGAACGAGATGGTGATGCCCTGCTGGGAACGGAACAGCACATCCCAGAGGATCAAGGCCCCCAGGAAAAACGTCACGACCGCGGGCATCTGCCCTTGAAATGTGGCGAGGTAGATCGTGATGAAACCCCAAATGACGAGGTCGAGAAACGGCCAATAGACGATTTCCATCATCCGAGGCAGACTCCGCCGGTAGAGGTACAAATGTCGCACCACTAACGCCATGATGCGATGGAGTCTCATGGACCTCCTACTGCTGCTCGTGACAATGGCCGCACCCCGCCTCTGCTTCTTCCCGATGCAACCCCCACAACTGGGACAGGAGCAGGCAGCTTCCTTCCCAGAACGCCGGTCCGAGACGCCGTCCATCCGCCAGCTTCCTCGAGGCCGCCGTAGCGAGCAGCACCGCCATCCCGACCAGGCCCGCCGCAAACGCACCGCTGCCCAGCCGGCTGGACGAACTTCCCCACAAGATCGCGCTGAGGCAGGACCCGGCGATCACGGTCGCACTCAGCCCACTCAGCACGAACATCCATCCACAGGTCCGTCGGAGGGCGCCAATCAGACCGATCACCATCCACACGAGACTCCACGTCATGATCAGCGCCAAGCTTGCGACCGCCAGACCTAGTGCGATGGAGAACGCCGCATCGATCAACACAACCGCCTGTGGCATCACGATCCCGTCACCGTCTCGCGGGCCAACTTTAAGAAGACTTCCTCCAAATCCGCTTGTCCAAAGCGCGTGACAATTTCCTGGGCCGTGCCCTCCGCAACGATATGGCCGCGCTGCAAGAAGATGATCCGATCCGACATGATTTCCATTTCGCGCATGTTATGGGAGGTGTACAGAATGCTGAGCCCGTTGGCTCGCCGTTCTTCCAGCAGCACAGACCGTACCTTCTGCGCAATATCCGGGTCGAGGCTGGCCGTCGGCTCGTCCAAAAAAAGAATCTTGGGCTCGGTCAAAAAGGCCTTTGCCAGCGTCAGTCTGGTCATCTGCCCGGACGAAAGTTTGCGGGTCAGTTTGTGGCGGAACTCGTGCATCTCCAGCTTCTTGACGATGTCGTCGATACGCTGCGGGATTCCTGACAATCCGTACAGTCTTCCCACCACAGCGAGATTCTCCTCCACCGTCAGGGAATAGGGCAGCGAAATGTAGGTCGACGAAAAGTTGACCTGCTGCAAAATCGCTTCCCGATGAGCTCGGAAATCCAAACCGAACATGTGAATACTGCCCGACGAGGGTGTGACAAGGCCCAGCAACATCTGGATGGTCGTGGTCTTGCCGGCACCATTGGGTCCCAATAAGCCGAGAATTTCACCAGGCCTGATTTCGAACGAGATACCATCCACCGCGGTGAATTCACCGAACCGTTTACTGAGACGGCGTACTTCCAGCACGGGAGAGGACATGATGGCTTGAATCCAACGCTACAACGAAAGGAATTCCTTGAGTCGATCGGGAATGTGGCAGGTTTCGCACTTACGGCTCACCACTTTGCCGTCATGTTCCGCTTTATTGTCGTGACACCGGAAACAGTCAGCGAGCGCGCGTTTGTGCAACAGCGTGCCTTCAGGATGCTCGGGTTTCCAAGGTTTGCTGTCGGCCGAAACGTGCCCGCGGGGAATGACGATCGGATAGCCCTTGATGGGTCGTTCATGCACGACGGCGGCGTGACACGTCGTACAGCCTTCCCCCCGTCCGCGCTTGCCGAAGGCTTCCATGTGTTTGCGGTGGCTCATGATGAGCCCAACATCCTTTACGGGAGGAGGCAAATCCCGCACGGCGATCTCGGAGACCCGCAAAATGTTTCGGTGGCAGCTCAAGCAGACGTCGGAATCGACCTTGGCCTCTAGGTTATGGGGGTCGGTCGGGGTACCGAACCATGTAATCGCGAGGTCTTTGGTGCCGTTCCAGGCCTTGTCGTGCAACCAGCCGCCAATTCCCGGCCGCACGTGACACGTCACGCACTCCACTTCTTTATGCGACGATGTCACCCAAGTGTCGTACGAAGGTTTGATGGTATGGCAGCTGGCGCAGAAATTCGGGTGGTTGGTCAGCGGAACCGCCACTGCTCCCACCGCCACTGCGCCGGCCACGATCGCGCCGATCGCAAGAGCGGTGGCCCTACGCATCCTCTCCCTGGGTCTTCGGGAAATGGCGCATGATGAGCGATG
>DASTLA010000067.1:0-8037 GCA_035715525.1 Nitrospiraceae bacterium | reverse complement strand
TTGCACCGACCGGTTGGGCCCTTTCCGCCCCCGGCCGGCCTTAGCATGAAGGTACTGCCGTCCGGCTTCACGTCGAGGACATACCCAGGCAGCGAACGCAGCCGGTTTCCCTCCATCACGGCGCCTTTCAAGGCGGGCATGGGGGGACGGCCCGGGATCATGCGGGGAACGGTTCGTTCCTCAACCGTTCCCCCGTCTGACGGTTGCCGGGACTCCTCCGCCGCAGCGACAAGAACCATCTCGGCCAGCGTGCATTCCTTCGTGTCGTCATCCGCATACACCGGCACGATTGTTCCCATGACGACGATCGCGGCGACACCCCATTCCATGAAGTGAAACCAGCGGCCCGATGATTTAACCATTGTCTCCTCCCTGGCAAGTTCAGTTGGGTCTTTATTGAATCCTCAGTCCGGGCGACATTAAGCCGGTCGTCAATCGCATCTCACAATCGCCGGCGCAGCCATTCGACGAACAATAGGCGGAAGTCCCGCTCTCGATGGTCATGATGCAGGCGCCCTTTCCTTTCATGCAGCGGCACGAGAGTTTGACGCCCGCGCCTCCCGAGTTCGGTCTCAGCATTGCCACGCCGCCTTGCTGTTGCTCGAAGTGATAACCAGGTTTGGCTTTGAGCCGCTTGCCTTCGAAGATTCCTCCTTCGACTTGCGAGCCAGGAGACGCGGCGCCCGGCGCCATTCCAGGCGCGAGTCTGGGCACGGCCCGTTCCTGGACATCGCCGGCTTCCCCGCCCGGCTCGCTCGCACTGCTCGAAGCGTCGGCTACCAGAACGAGTTCGGTTTCACAATTGTCGCTCCCGCCCCCGGAGGATGCCGCCTGTTGCGTTTGGGCGAGCGATGCATGGTTCAACGCAAGCAAGGCAGCAGCCGCCATCGTCAATCGCACGAGTGATAACCACTTCATCGACATCCTCCTTTCAGCCTTTTTTCGACTGACTCAACCATCTATTGAATCACCGCCGGCCCGACCGAGAATTTAGAAATCTTCATGTCGCAGGTATTGCTGCAGGGATTGCTGTCGCTCTTCCGGCACCAGGCCTCGCCTCCTTGCACGATCATTTTGCAACCGCCGCGCCCCAGCGCGCAGAAACAGGAGAAGGTGCCGCCACCGCCACCGCTTCCGCCGGCTTTCCTCGCCATCACCGAGCCATCGGCCTGTTGCTGCAGAACGTATCCCGGTTGGACGCGCAATCGACCTTTTTCGAGGATGGCGCCTTCGGCCGTTCCCGGCTTCACGCCGGGCGCGATCCCACCCGGTCCCATACGCGGAACGGCTCGTTCCTCTACATCGCCCGAAGAAGGTGCCGTTTCGCCGGTGGAGGACATGCCGCTGTCGGCGGCAGCCACGAGCAGGGGCTCGCCTTCACAGGCTGGTTCTTCTGCGGCCTGGGCGAAATTTGCCCCAATACCGATGCTGACCACCGTCAGTACGATCAGGGACCGCCAATGTAATGCCTGAGGTCGATTCATATTCGGCTCCTTTCTAACTCCTCTCTGGGAATGTCGACGTGGTTTTATCCTTTTCTCGTAGAACCATCGTACGAGGTTCGATGTTGCCATCCCACTTACTATTGCAACGGCCGCTGGCATCGGCCGTGGACGCATTGGAGGCCCTGCTTGCATCCGCGGCTCTTCGTGACCTGCCCGATTTTATAGGGCCCGCAGGTTTCGCCCACGCCGGCCTGCGTCATTCCGGTTCCCGAGGGCGCGTTGGGATTGAAGCCTGGCTGCTGGCAGATGCCCATGAGACATTTCGGACGAGCAGAGGGACAGTCCGAATCCGCGTTGCAAGGCATTTGCAGGCATTCTTTGCCCAATGCGAGCGGGCGCTTGGGCGTCAAACAGACCCGGTCGCTGGAACATTGGTCGGTATTGCTGCAGGCAGCAGCGACCGGCTGGGGCGAGGTGATCAAAAACATCAGCAAGCACAAAAAGCCAGATGATGCCGCTCTCCACAGGTGGTCATGGCGGCGCTTGCGATTCGAGCAGGGGGCCATGTGGATGATATTCATGAAGTCCTCCAAGTGAAGTTTGTCGCGCATGAAAGAGTCGCCCGTATCAGAGAGGTCCTTCAGCTGTCTAACTACAAGGCATGCCGGCGTTGACCCACGCCTGAACGGTTGCTTGCCAAGAAGCAATATTTCCCGGCGGGGCCAGAGGGCGGGTCCCTCCGCCTGGCACCCGTCCATCGCCGATCGCCCAGAGGATCAATTTGTCCTGGGTCAAGTGATCGAGCACCGCTTGCGTGGTGCCCTGTCCTCCGACCCCGAAGTGGGCCGAGAGGCACAGTTGCTGATCGTTCCGATTGCGGAAGTCCATGCCGGCGGGGCCGTGCCAACCCGGATTGACGGTTCCTTGAGCAGGGAGAAGATTGTTCGTATGGCAAGTGCTGCAGTTGGTATTGGCATTGACCCCCGGGTGATTGCTCGGCAGGCCTCCGGGTGGATTGTTTGCAGAATCATTTTGGAAACTATCGGGTACGACCGCATGGCAATTCACGCAACGGGCATGGCGGAAAGTCGGGGCCAGGCTCGCGCTGAACGTCACCGTCGCGGGCGCAGAGGTGGTCAATGAGCGGAATGAACTCGGTCCGCAGCGGCGGCCTTTTTCGGGAAAGGTCGCGCAATTGGCTATGGTCCAGATGAATGACGTCGGGCCGGCCGGCAAGGTCAATGTGTGGCACTTGCTATTCAAGTTCGACTGACCCGGCGTGAAGGGGCAGGTGGATCCGGTATTCAGGCGAATGCTGACATTCGGGGATGAGACGGCCTCCGGATTGAAAGTCGTCCAGCCGATATCTTCCGGAGAGGCGGTGAGAATGGTCAACTGGTAGTCGCCTGGAAACGAGGAGGCGGCTCCGGGAATATTGATCGTCAGGTGCTGCCAAGAAAATCGCACGTTGCGATTGGCAGGAATGGGGCTCGGGTGAGGGGGACCGAAAAGAGTCGGCGCGGTCGGCAGGACGAGAAACCGCTCACGCGCTCCGCTCCCGCATTGATCGCTGTTGTTGCAAGCTGACACGCTCAGTTCATTGATCCGTCCTTGCTGCGCGGCGGGAATTTGCACCACAAAGCGGATGATGTCCGATCCCTGCATCACGCCTTCCGACTGGTTGAAGGTCCGGCAGGCATAGGCGACCTGTGGCGGGTCGGGCCACAGGCACAGTTTGAATCGTGTCGCCGTCCCGGTTTTCCTGATCGTGACCTGGAAATTGCCGACCCATCCGCTGTCGAATCCGATCTGTGCGGAAGTCCACTTGGGCCGGACGATCTCCGGCGTCGATAGAGTCCCTTGAGCCATCGTGGTTGAGGACCCGGTGAGGATGGTCAGGAGAATGAAGTACAGCGAAAGCGGTGCCGAGAATGATCTCATGCTCTGCTCCTTGTCCGGGCCAGGTGAAAGTCTGTTCCACTCCAATTTGCCCCTCTACAGATACGGATAGAATCGCAGGCTGTAGGTGATCGTGTATTCGAAATACAGCTGACAACTGTCATTTTCAGCCTTCCGGTTACCTTTGATCTTCTGTGTCTTGCCTGGTACGAGAGCAGGGCCGCCTGGAATTCTGGTCGAAAAGCGCTGGTCGAGGTTCACATAATCTTCGTCCAAGAATCCCAACACGTCTTCGCGTAGCAATTGTTGCGACGAGCTGATTTCACTTCGAGCCCATTCAAACCGTCCGAGAGTCAGCGCCTGGCCCGGTCGAGCCGAATAGTGCTGCTGCAAGATCTGTCGGTCGGGGCTTTGCCAATACAGCCAGATCTCGCTATTGCCCACCGCGTCACAGTTGCTGATCAGCGAAAACTGAAGTGGACTGATGCGGACGTCATAGAGCGGATCCAGTTCGGCCTCCATGTTGACGGAAAACGTAAACGCCTGGCCTCCCGGATTGGGTTCGCTTAGGGTAATGGACAGCGTCATTCGTCGCGGCTTCCCGTTACCTTCAGGATCGTTGTAGAGAAAACGATTGCCGGTCGTTCGGACGTAGGATTGCGTAATGCGCTGCACTCCAGCTGGCGAGGAGTATCCGATGCTGATGTCAACTGGTCTGGTGACCGCTAGATTGGGCGGCACCGTCATCAATGTCGTCAGGCTCTTATGGCGTAACTGCAAGGCATTGGCGATCTCGGTCAGGCTTGGGGTGGGAGCGTCGTACCGCAGCCGGTGAGTGCTGAGTCCCCCCGATGCTCCGGGTGTTTTGAATGGAACGCCTCGTTCTTGGATGCCACCATCGCCAGGCGGGGGCGCATCGGATCGCTGCGCCGGCTCGTCCTGGGCCGACGAATCCGGCGTGGGTGGCTGATCGTCGGCCCGTGCTCCGACGGCGGGAAGAAGTATGTAGAGGAGAGCGATCAACGCGTATGTGAAGGGCTGATGGAGACGGATGAGCACGATCGACCTCCTCTCGCGTGAGTTACTTTGCTTTTTCTTCCGAGGGAGACGGCGTGGTCGGCGATTCTTCTTCAATCCCGCGGCGCATGATCGGGGCGTTTTGTTTGGGAAGGAGCTGTGGCCTCATCTCTTGGAGTTTGCCTCCAGGCTGAACCCGTAGGGGCGTGCACATAATGTACGCGTCGGTGCAGCGGTCCCTGCAACGTTTGATGGTGTCGCCGATGTCGATCAATTTGTCGCAGGTCTTCAGGCAGGCATCGCGTTCAGACTTACATTGCTTATCAGTCTTTTGCGGCCCGCTGCCGGTGTTGGGTGCGGCCACAGTGATCGAAGAGACGAACGTCAGTGCAGCGCCGAAGATCATGGCGCTGCTCAAGACCCCTGGCCGTCGATGATTCATGGTGGCGGCATCTCCTTTCTGTCGGGACCGATCGATTCGGACTCAGTTATTGTGTCTTCTCGTCGGATTCGAGCGGGGGAGGCTCGATTTCCTGCGTCCCTTCGATGCCGCGCGGCATGATTTGCTCGAGTTTGCCGGGAGGGGCTTGGAACGGCGGCTTCGATGCGAGACCGGGATTCACGCAGAGCATGCCGCCGTCGCTCGTCTTCTCGCACTCCATGCAGCTATGCAGCGTGCCCGTCGTCGTCGTGCCGCCTTGTTTATGCGTGCATTTTTTGTTGTCGGCGAGATTGCAGGCATATCGCTTTTCCCAGAGGGGATAGAACAAGACGCTATCCTGAGTGGCGCAGGTACAGGAGCAGTATCGTTTGCTGCCCGGTGTGAGCTTCGGCACAGCCGAAGCAGGCGCCGTTGAAAGCAGTGACACGGCAAGCGCTGTGAGAATTCCGAAGAAAAGTCGAAGTGTGGTTGGGGTCATGATGGCCTCCTGCTGACTTGGCAGGAACAGCTCTCGATGCCGTTCACCGTTCGGCACGCTTGGGTTTGCGGATGGCAGACCTTTGCCTTCATGATGTCGCAATCGACTTTCCCCGAACAGAAGCAGGCTGCGCCGGAAGGCGTACATTCGATCCTCCCGGTCTCGACGGTCGCCGTTTGTTCCGCCGGAGAATCCGTCCGTTCCAACTCCACTCCGCGACGCATGATCGGGGCACGTTTCCCTCCCATCCGGAGGTCGGGAAAGGCCGCGATACCGAGCTGCTGGCTCGTCATCTTCGCTGGCTTCGGCGGATAACCCGTGCAATTGTCCTTGTTGTCGCAGACGATGCCGGCGCCCGTATCGGTCATGCAGGTCGAGCCGGCACCGCCCCAGTCCAAGTATTGGCCGCTGTGGGCTTCACACCATCCCTTGACTTGCTCCTTTGGGATCTTGCCAAGGTCCATTTTTTCGGCTTGCGCGCTGGAGGGAGATGCAGCCGTTAATAACAGAATCAGCCCGCAGGCCCATGGCAGCATCGCGAGCCTTGTGAGATCGGGTCGTCCGGTGTGGTGCATCGTTGCTCCTTATCATCGGCTTCGACTTGTTGACGTACCGATTTGCTTTTCAGAACTTTGGTCCTACGCTGGGCTCGAATGCGACGCCGTCATTTCACTGATTCATCGGGAACAGTCGGTGACTGGGCCTGGCCTTCTTCGTCAACGCCTCGCCGCAAGATCGGGGCGTTAGGAGCTGAGAATACGCCCGGGGTCCTTAAGCCAGGCGTCCGACTCGGCTCGAGCACTGTCGCGCGTGGCCCCAAAAAATTCTTGAGCGCCCCGCTGATCACGCTGCTCGTGGGGTTCGTCGCATGCGCGCAGTCGTAAGTCTTGCCGTCCGGATTGGGCGGGCAACACATCCAATCTCCGCAGGTGCCGTCCGGATACTTGGGGCGAATCAGCAAGTCGTTTGGCCCTGGGCAACCGTGCCCCTGCCCGTCGCCGGAGGTCTGATTGCACTGATCCATAATAATTGGCGCCGCATCAGCCGGGGTAACGATCGGCATAGTTCCGATCGTCGCCAGTCCCCAGGCCCACATCATCCAATGACCTCTTGCTCGAGCCATGACAATCTCCTTGCTTTCTTCTGTCCATCAGAAGAGCTGCGATTTTCAAAACGACCGTCACTTGCCTGGGTCATCCGGTGGCGCCGGAGCTGTGGTTTCGGTCTCGCCCTCTACTCCTCGGCGCATGATCGGAGCATTCATGCCTGCTCTTGGGACTCGCGGTGCGCCGGGCTGCACGGTCATCGGCGCATTTTGAAGGACGCCTCCGGGCAACCGGCCAACTCCGGTTTTGGGATTGAACGTTTTTGCTTCGATCTGTTCGCAATCTTTTCCGCCTTGGTCGTTCTTCACGCAGCACATATAGTCGCCGTGACTGTTGCATTCCACCCAATGTCCGGGTTTGTCCGGGCAGGTTGCCACGCCGATGGTCACGGGGCCTTGGCAGTTTTCCGGGTTCTTGATCGGGACGGCCGCCGCAGGATTTGTGACGAGAAGCGCGGTGACGAAGAAAAGGAGCAAAACGATAGACCGTCGATCGTTCGTCATCATGATGGCCTCCGTGAATCTTGAATGTGACATCAGTACGTCGGCTGATTTCTTCACGCAATTCGGCCGGCTCGGCCAGTTCCTGTTACTTCGGTATGGTCGGCCCCGTGCCGCCCGTTCCAATAGGCGGCTCTTTTGGAGGAATCGGCGGTTTCGGTCGCGGGTTCGGCTTTTTGACCGCACGCTCTTTGACGTCGCCGGCATCGTCCTTGTCCTGCTCCGATTCGGCTGCCGGCGGCTCATCTTCGACCCCGCGGCGCATAATCCTGCCTCCGATCGGCGGACGCACCATGCCCTTGAAGCCGGGCTTGGTCATGGCGGCGGTGCACGTGGTTTCCTTGTAGCAGTTCTTGTTGGGATCGGGATTGGTCTTCGTGTCGCAGTAATAACACTTGCCGTTGATCTTGCAGAAATATTGTCCGACGCTCACCGTTTCGCATTTACCTTCTTCGATATTGGTGCCCTGCTGGATCGGCGCCGCCTCGCCAATGGAAGCCAAGGTCAAGGCCAACGTGCCAGTTGCAAATGCCAGGAGACTTGATCGGAATCGGCTCGAACCGTTCTGGCTCATGGATAAAACTCCTTTCCTCAGATTCGTCTTCGGTCATTATCGCGTTTGCGGCGGTGCGGTCTTGCCTCCAGGCGGGAGAGCCAGCCCCGGCTTGCCGCCGGGACTCGGTACCTGCTGCAACGTCCCGGGCATCTGCTCGGGCCTGATGCCGGGAAGTTTGCCTCTCATCGCCTGTCCGAGCGAAACGCAGCTGGATTCGTTGCAGCAGGAGATCTCGCCTGTTGCGGCGTCGCACATGAATGAAAAGGATCCCCCGTGCGCTTGCGCATTGTCGGCCATGTTTCGACAAGCCTGGGCGCCGGAAGGGTTCTTGGCGGCCAGCTGATTGAACTTGTCGGAGGAGATCGAACAGGCTGACGCGCTGTTCGACGGTCTTCTGGGAGCGGCATCAGCGAAACCCTCTGTGACGACCGTCAGTATCACCATGAACAAGGCGGGCAAAACGGCAGTGGATGGATGTGTCATCGATGTCTCCTTCGATCGATCATGCTGCGACAAAAAATTATCCCCTTCGCAACGGCCGGCACGTACAGGTCTGGCTGCCTGATGGACAGGAGTCCGGACAATAGGGTGACA
>DASTLA010000066.1:0-4221 GCA_035715525.1 Nitrospiraceae bacterium | reverse complement strand
TGAAACGAGCGTCATCTAGTAGAGAGCATTGCCGGTCATCAGCTGATAAGCCTGTTCAATCGTTCCGACTTCCCTGATTTCAACATTGAGTTCCCAGCCGAGTCTCGTGAGGTTCCACCGGGGGTCGGTGAGTTGATCCTCCGGGATCAGCACAGTCCGGTAACCTTCGCGCGCCGCAGCTCGCACCTTATCCGGAATTCCTCCCACGGAGCCGATCCTGCCATCCTTGTCGATCGTTCCGGTCAGCGCTATGCCGCGTTGCACATGGTCGCCCTTGAGCAGGGCAGCAAAGCCAACCGCCATGACCGCGCCGGCGCTCGGTCCATCCGTACCGGTCGACGCATATGCGAGACCAATCGTGGAGACAGTTCCCGTGTGACTGGACCGCGGGGTGTGCTCCACGGCGTATTGAAACGCTTGCGCCATCGATGACAGGTTTCTCTGGCCGGGGCGAACGTTTCCCCCTTGCCATTTCAATTCGATCGGTGACGGCAAGGGCTGGTGGTCCCATCGCAACAGCAACAGTTCGAAAACGCCCCGATCGTTGGCTTGAATGGCGGCCAGCATTGGAATTTCCACGACAGACTCGGGGTATGCGGACCGGGCCTGTCCGAATAAGCCCACGACCAGGCAGGTCGTGAACAGCAGTCGGCTCAGGACGACGAAAGGATAACGTCGGTGCCCGCATCTCATACCGAAGGAAGTGTAGCAAAGTCTGATGGCCTGTAAAGGATTCGAGCATTCGGCCAGGTTGCTTCGAACCCAACGGGTCCTTATAAAGGTGCAATGAATCTTTTGTCGCTTCAGGCCATGCCTCCGCTTCGGTTTGGTGGAGGTATTCTGATCCTTGTCGTGACGTGGCTCACGTCGACTGTGGTGCGTGCCGAGTGCCGGATCGATAGATCGACTGCAAGTGCGGCGGAGACATTCACCCTCCATTTGAGCCGCGACTGTACGGAGGCCGAACGGGATGCTCGCGCCGTTCCGGCTCAGGACATCATGCGGGCCTTAATGCAGGGAAAAGGAGTCGACCTGGCTGGAGTCGTCGTCCGAGGTGACCTTTTTTTGGACGACATCCCTGTTGTCAACCTCGATTCCCTTAAGGGACTTCCTGAGGAGGATCGGCAAGTCGTGGAAGCGAAAAAGGGAGAAGAGTTGCACCTCGTGCAAGGCCCATTCGTCGTAACGCGCTCGCGAGTCGAAGGTCGAATCGTCAACCGGCTCAAGGGAGGCTATCTCGCCATCGCTGGGCCTGTCGTGTTGGCGGAGACACAGTTCCTGGGGCCGCTTGATTTGTCGCGCAGCATATTCTTAGGACTCGTCGATATGTCGCGGAGCAAGTTTGAGGCAGAAAGCTTTTTCGTCCAAAGCCGGTTTACCCAAGGAGCCATGTTCACGGACGTTCGTTTCGGACCTCACGCTCGGTTCCATCGCGCTCGATTCAATGGCCCGGCGGACTTTCGAGGTGCTTCGTTCTCCGGGCTCAGTGAGTTTTTGGAGGTCGTGTTTCGGCAAAAGGCCGACTTTTCTAGAGTCACTTTTCACATGGGAACAGGTTTTTCCGGGACCAAATGTCTGGACACGTGCGACTTTTCAGAAGCGCAATTTCAGCGAGAGGCCTTTTTCCTATTCACGCGGTTTGAGGGCCCTGGCCGCTTTGCGTCAGCGCATTTTCACGCGGCGGCGGATTTTACCGACAGCGAATTTAAAATTGAGGATGACCTGGCCCAGGCATCCTACGCTCAACCTCCGATGTTGACTAGGGCGAAGCGGCTGACGACCACGGTTCCGGGTCGCGTGGCGGCACCCTTTTCCCAGGTCGTGACGATAGGTCTCCTGCTGGCCGCTTCTGCCTTGCTGTTATACGTCATAAGATCCAGATGAACTGTAGGTAGACCCCTACATATAGCTTTTAGGCTTGCTCGTACCCCCATAAGCTGGTATAAGTCATGAAATTTATCAGGCCTGTCTGATAACTGATGGACCAGACCGAACTCCCCTATCAAGTCAAAATCGAGAACTTCGAAGGCCCTCTCGATCTTCTGCTTCACCTTATCAAGAAAAACGAAATCAACATCTACGATATTCCCGTTGCCCTGATTGCCCAGCAATATCTGGACTATCTCTCGGTGATGAAGGAGCTGAATTTGGCGGTCGCGGGGGAGTTTTTGGTCATGGCAGCGACACTTCTGCATATCAAGTCCCGCATGTTGTTGCCGGCTGAAGAGACCGAGGGCGAAGAGGAAGAAGGTCCCGACCCTCGGGAGGAATTGGTTCGGCGGCTTCTTGAATACAAGCAGTTCAAGGAGGCGGCATCTCAATTGGATTACAAGGAGCGGCTCTGGCGAGATGTCTTTACACGCGAAGGGGGCCCTCCACCGGATGTCCTGCCGGATGAATCTCTGCTGGACGAGGTATCGTTGTTCGATCTCGTCGATGCCCTGCAAGGCGTTCTGGCAAGGCATCCGGGAAAGAAACTGGTTGAAATCATCCCGGACAATCTGACAGTGCGCGATCGAATGAATGCCATTATCGACGCGTTGGAGAGTCAGGATGCGGTTGCGTTCACCACCTTGTTCGATGGTACGTGCCATCGAATCGTCGTGATCGTGACGTTCCTGGCACTGCTGGAATTGATTCGAATTCGGGTGGTGAGGGTCTATCAAGGCGAAACCTTCGGTGCCATTCTTGTGTCTCGGGCGTTTTCTGCGGTCACCGAGGCCGACCCAGCCGAAGACTCCGAATGGAGGAACTTATGAGTTCGAGTATCGCCCAGGTGATCGAAGAGGCGATAGGCGGGCAACCTGAAATCACTGCATCGTCCCAGCCGAATTCATCGATCACATCTGAGTCCTGTGCGGAGACCAATGGGGTCCATTCCAATGGGAATGGGTCCGGTTCCGAGGCGACCGACTCGGCGTTGTCGGATCTGCGCGCGCTGCGAGGCATCCTGGAGGCGGTTCTCTTTGTTGCGACTGATCCGATTCCCATGACCCGGATCGTATCGTTGCTGGGTGCCGTGACCAAACAACAAGTCGAACAGGCGCTGACTGCTTTGCGACACGAGTGCGAGCAGGAGGGGCGAGGCTTACAACTCGTCGAGGTGGCCGGCGGATACAAGTTGGTGACCAAGGCGGAATTCGCGCCCTGGTTGAAGCGAATGGAAAAAGCCAAAGCACCGGCAAAGCTGTCGCGATCAGCGCTAGAATCGTTGGCCATTATCGCCTACAAACAGCCGATCGTTCGCGGAGAACTGGAGCAGATTCGTGGGGTGGAAACGTCGGGTGTGCTGCGGACGTTGCTCGAACGAAAGCTTGTTCGAATAGTGGGTCGCAAGGAGGAACCGGGACGCCCGATCATGTACGGAACCACGAAGTTCTTTCTCGAACACTTCGGGCTGCGAGATTTGTCGCAATTGCCGCCGCTTCGAGAATTCAAGGAATTGGGCGAATCCGAGCAGGCTATGTTGCCGATCGACGAGTCCGCGATGGTGGAGAATGCCATTCCCGATGAAGGTGCCACCGAAGCCTCGGCCGAGCCCTCCATAATCGCTTCACCCGATCAAGAACAATCTACCATGCAGGACGAGACCGATCTGATGGTTGCCGAGGTGGGCGAGGAAGGTTGACGGTTCCATCTCCGGAAGGTGCGCGGTCCGGCAGCTTCCGGAGATTTCCGGTCCGGGTCGTCGTCACTGACAGCCGATGGGAATGAAACCCGCTCCAAAGATTCGGGACAGCGCCTGATAACGCGCATTGTCGTAGAAGGAGTTGCTAGGCGACCGCCAGTTTCTCGCCGTAGGATCCCCGCCATACGAAGGATCGGTTCCGTAGAAGAATCCTCCCCGACTCTTCTGATTGAGGTTCAGCCATTCGATATACATGCTGCAGACTTCCATGAGAACCGGGCCTCCCTGCGCGTTGCTCGCGTACCAGTCCCGGCTCCAATCGGGAACTTGGCGCAGGTTGCGCAGTGCGCCGATCGGCGTGTCATAGGAGTACCAGTCGGGCCGAACGACCGGTGGAACCTGCATACCGCTCGAGGGAGGAATGATCGGCATGTCGGACAGTGCAGGAACGGTGGAGAGTGCCTTGAGCTGCTTCGATTGGCATCCGGGCCGTTCTTTGTTGGTGTACAGCATCGTGCCGTCGGGGAGGGGACATTCCCACATTTCTACGTCCGATGATTCCACCGCTTGCACCGGCGGGACCAGCAAAAAAG
>DASTLA010000065.1:0-6478 GCA_035715525.1 Nitrospiraceae bacterium | reverse complement strand
GCCGAGCATGGTGAAGAGCGCCGCATCGATCAGGCGGCAGCCCAGTTGTTTCAGAATCACGAAAAGGGTCAGCGTCCAGAGAGCGGCGACGATCGACATGACGGACTGGACCGCCACCGGGGAGGGGACCTTTGTGAGTTTTCTCAGCGCCAACGTCGGCACGCCCACGAGCAGGGAATAAAGCGGATGCACTTTCGTCCGACTCTGTTCGCTGTACTGATTGGTCAGGTTGGCATAGACCCGAGGAGAATCCGCAGTGAACCATACATCGTAGATGTCGAGAACGGCGTTCGGCACCAGCGTTGATCCATAGTAGGACAGCAGTCCCACGCTCACGGACAACAGCAGGGCTGTCGCCACATCCCGCCATGCAGGCATGTCACGTGCTCCAGATCACTTGCTCTAGCCCGGCTTGCGCCGCGAGCCGACGAGCCTTCGACGAGCCGTTGACCAATATGCCCTGATCCGCTTCCAGCAGCAGCGGGATGTCTGAATGATGGTCGGCATAGACGACGACTCGATGTTCCGGATACGACGCTTTCAGCTCCTTCAGGCAGCGCACTTTTTCCGCACCATAGCGGTTCGGGCCGGCGAGTAGACCCGTCAGCCGATCTCCCTGCCAGGCGGTCAACGTACAGATGACATGCTCGAAACCGAGTCGCGTTCCAAGGTCGCGCACATAGAGATCCAGACTTGCCGTGAGCAATACCAACACATCACCCCGCTGCCGGTGAGCGTCCAAGACCCGCAGCGCTTCCCGGCGCAGCCCGGACGCCAGGAACTGTTCAAGGAATCGATCCGTCCAACGTTGCACTGCGACTCGGTCGGTGCCTTCCAAAAACGAGGCGAGGAACCGCTGCTTCAGCTGCGTGTTGTCGATCCGCTTGAGGACATAGGACAAGACTGTGAGAGGCAGCGACCAAAGTCGAACCACACGCGACGGAGTCGCCAGGAGGAAGCCCAGCAGGTAGGGAAGGTAACTATCGTGGTGCGTAAGGGTGCGGTCCAGGTCAAAAACGACAAGACAAGGCTGCGTCATTGTTCGAAATAAACGATGAACCAGAATGCTACGACCCACGCGACGAGGTTCCACCGGAGCGGTGCATCCTGAAACAGCAGCAGGGTCGGGGAGCTGCCGAGATCCCGTCGATGGACGAGAAACAGATATCGGAAGATGCCGAATGCGACGAACGCACCGGTCCAGTAGAGGCCATGCGAATTGAAGTGTGCGATGGTCTTGGGGTCGAGGGTATACAACAGATAGGTCACCAGCGTGACCGGCGCTACCAACGCCATCAGCTGGTCGACTAATTGGACCGAATACATCTCCAAGACGGGGCGATGTGATTCGGCGCGCTCCTCCATCAGGAGGAGTTCGTGGCGTCGCTTGCCGAGCCCAAGCACCAACGAAAGCAGGAACGTCGCGCTGATCAGCCAAGAGGATGGCTGCACGTTGATGACCACACTGCCGGCGTAGACGCGCAGTACGAATCCGAGGGCGATCGTGAAGAGGTCCAGGATGACGATGTTCTTCAGGCGCAGCGTATAGAGCACATTCATGAGTCCGTACAGCAACAGCATGATCCAGGCCGATGTGGAGAAGGAGACCAGGGCCAGGGCCGTCAGCACCAATATTCCGGCGGCTACTCCAGCTGTGGAGACCGGCAAGGTGCCGGCGGCAATGGGACGGTTTCGTTTGTCGGGGTGCACCCGATCGCGGTGCCGGTCCATGATGTCGTTGAAGAGGTACACGGCACTCGACATGGCGCAGAATGCCGCAAAGACCAGCAGCACAGCCGTAAACAGGGTGAACTCATTGGCGTGGCCGGAAAAAAACAGCGCCGCAAACACGATGAGATTCTTGATCCAATCGAGCGGCCGCATGGCATGCAGGAGCGCACGCCCCCGCTGCGCCGAGATCGTGAAAAGAGCCAGCTTGGGAAAGTGAACCTTTTGCCCGGTCACAGAGCAATCCTTTTTTCAGAACATTGCTGTTCAGTCCGTCGATGAGGGCCAGCGACGAAGGCTTCATCCGCCTGGGCCTTCGACGAGCTTTGATGCTAAGGTTCTCTTTGCATAGCACACAACGAGGGAAAGCCCCAGTCCCATCTTTGCCCAAACCGGCACCTGATTCAACCTGAAACAATCGGAAAGAAATGAGCTTTCGGGTTGATTCCAGCGATCCCGATTCTTCATAGTCCGATGAAACATTTGGAGGGAGGTGTCATGGTTCGTTTCATCACTATTGCCAGCCTGATCACGTTGAGTCTGTTCCTCGGGGGGTGCATCCACCATCCTGGCGGCGTGGCTCCGTCCACGAAGCCGCTGATGCCCGGCGGCTATACCGAGCTCGGGAAGGTTGACGGAGAAGACTGCGTGTACCATTTGTTCGGACTCATTCCTTTGACCAATGGAAATGAGCTCAAGGATGCGATCGCCGATGCCTTACGGAAACGTCCGCTGGCGGAGGCGCTCGTCGAAGTGACCGTGGACGGCTACTGGCAATATTTCATTCTCTTCAGCCGAGCCTGTACCCAAGTGCAAGGGATTGCAGTGGAGGTAAAATAGTTGGAGGGTTGGGAGCAGGAGGTGCGGTCGCGTGGTCCCATCGAGTGGTCCCTCGGCACAGCCGGCGGTTCGCACGTCTCCTGCTCCAGACGGCTTTCCTGGGCGGTCCCTCCCTTGGCGGCAAATCCTGATGCCGAACTGCGAGTCCGTTCTCGTGCCACTCCTCGTCTTCGCAGGGTGGGACGACGCCGTCACCAGCGTTTTCCCCTCATAACAGATCTGCTCCCCCCGCTCCTTGTCCCAAATAATGTCTTCTTACGTGAAGGTCCTAGGGCGAACAAATCTGGCGGTCCATGGAGGTTCCTGCCTACAGCGGCAAACTCTGCCGAGATGAATCCGTCGCGAAAATCGGCCGTCACACAACAAAATCTCGACTTGCCTGCAGCCCATGTGAGGTGTGAAAGTTGCACGGCTGGAGCAGACAGGAACAGGCTCGGGCACGGGCCTTCTTTTGGATTCTGGCGAAATCCTTCGCCTCACATGCCGGGCAACAGGTGCGACCGTCGGCATCAACACATTCGCAGCCGTTTTGCGGGCTGCGTGAGGAGCGAGCAATGAAGATGTATCGGGTTACTCTAGCTCTCGCGATCTGCGTCGGCGTCGTCGTCGCGGCGGGCTCCGCCTCTGCCGCCGTGCTGTACGCGAACGATTTCAACTCTTGCGCGTTTGACTCGAACTGGTCGACCGTATGGCTCGATCCGAAAAGCATCTTTCACACCACCACGAATGCGCGGAGCGGCTGCGCGGTCCAACTTCACTACGCCAACACCGCCGATGCAATGACGCGTGGTGAAGGAGCCGCGACCGATCGGCACTTCCCCGATACGTATCACATCAACATTCGCTATTGGATCATGCTGTCGGCCGACTTTCAGACGTCCAACATTTCGACCAAGTGGCTGTATGGCCCGCGTTCGGAAGACTCCCAGTTGTATAACGGCGGCCCGGCCGGCCCTGGCTGCCTGCTGGTGACGGTGGGCGGGCCCAACCCGTATCTTGGGTGCCAAGGCACGGCTATGCGGCCCCCGGAGTCGTTTATTGCCACACCGTACAATTACAGCGGCGGCTATTCGACCGCTCCGGCGCAACAGCGCGGCGTCTGGGTCTGCTATGAATATGAAATAGACCTCGGCGATCTCGGCGCGAGCAATGGATTGATGCGGCTCTGGAAAAACGACGTCTTGATCGGCGAGGTGACGGGCCAGTCCATGAGGCCCAGCACCGCCGTCGGCCACTTCAACAACATCGCCTTTTATCAAGAGCGCGGGATCGGCGACATCTGGTTCGACGATCTCGTGATTACCGATGGCACACGTATCGGGTGCAGTGGAGGCGCGCCTGCCGGATCGACGACCCAAGATCAACCGCCCGGCGCGCCACGGACGCCCTCCATCACGACCGTGAACACGCTCCCGTAAGCACCGGCCACGGGCCGAGAGCCCGACCTTCGGGTCGGGCTCCGATGGCGACGCTCGTCAACGTTCCTAACTCTTTTTCTTTCCGATCGTCTCCTGCAATAAGCCTTTCCATTCGTCGCGGGCCACCGCCGGCATGGTGGTGAGTTGAATGTGGCCGAGCGAAGCGTTGAGGACGGCGGCCTTCATGGCGGTCTTGTTGTCCGGGAATTGCCATACCGCAACCACGTCGTATTCTCCGAGACAGTAATAGGCTTGGACGAGCTTCCCCCCCAGCGCCTGGGCGTTCTTCTTGACCATCTCGGCTCGTTCGATACCCTTCTCCTTCATGGTTTGGAGCCCCTGCTGAGTGAACTTGACGAGACTCACGTAGGTTTGCATAGCGCACCTCCTTTGACCCATGATCCTAGGCTCATCGCCGACGCATCACAAGTATCGTGCGGCCGAGGCGGAATCCCCGTATTGTCGGCCACCACTCTGGCGCGTTGGCCAATAGTGCTTGCGGCGCCCGTGAAGCGCAGATTCTTCTGCCGGCACCCGCTCACACGACCAAGGTCGGACACGATGGCCGGAAACGTGGTCAGGGTGCCTGCTTAGTATGGAGCTGATTCACCTGTTGCAGGACCGGCACCCGATTCGCGTGCCGGTGGTGCGGGAGGGGATTGTGGCCGGGGGATCGTGGGACGCCCTCATGATATTTTGTCCGGCTATGTAAAAGTCCCGTCTGACTATTGGCCGTGAACCGTTTGTTTCCTGTCTCGCGAGAAGGAGCTCCGCAACCAGCACATCCACCGCAGGATTCGATAAACGCGGGCGCTGGGTCGGCCTAGAGTTCTTCGCCGTACTTCAGGAAGTGTTGCTGCTTCGCCCCGTCCACCCATTTGTCGCGGTGGATGCGGTCGGGGAAAGTATTCAGCTCCGAGGCGACCTGTTCGATGTCATGCTGATCCCATTCGGCGATCTGGCGGAACGTAAACATACCCATGCGATTCAGTACGCGCTCCATCACCGGCCCGATCCCGTGAATCTTTTTGAGATCGTCCTTCTGAGCCGGCGTCTGCGGTTGACCCGCCTTGGGAAGCGCGCTTGTCTTCGCGTCCGCCGCGGCATCCGCCCCTTGCGACGGCCGGCCAAATTTTTGAGCCACGCGGTATTCAACGAGCCGCTTGCGGAGCGCGGAGATCTCTTCCTCCCGTTCGCTGACATCCATGACGCGGCGCTCTTCGGCTTCCCGGAGGGCAAGCTCCTGCTTCTCTAGCTGCGCGCGCAGCGTATCGCGTTCCTGCACGGCGGTCTGGAGCCGTGCCATTTCTTGACCCTTGCTGTGCAGGTCGCGTTCGAACCGCTGTCGCATCTCTTCGCGCTCTTGCCGCAATTGTGCGAGGAGTTCGTCTTGATGTCGGAGACTCGAGGCGAGTTGCTCGATGTCACGATCCTTACCGTGGAGCGCGTCGGCGGCCCCGGCACGCGCCTGATCCAGCGTCCGCTCCAGCTCGCGAGAGCGTTCGACGAAGGGATCTACTTCCTGAATGCGGGCGCGCAGGCGGGCAATTTCCGCATCTTTCGGCGCCAGCTGCTCCACCCAACTTTTCAGCGTCGCAATTTCCTGATCCCGGCTGATGAGAAGGTCCTGCGCCGCCTCCAGCTGAGCTTGCATGTCGGCATACCCGGCCTGGCGTTCCCGCAGCGCGGCCTCGGCCGATTCCACTTCCGCCCGCAAGGTGTCCCGCTCGCGCTCCGCCGCATGGAGCCGTACGCTCTGCTCATTCATCTGCATCTGAAGCGCAGCTTCCTGCGTCAGCTTGCCGGCCAATTCCGCCTGCAAATCCTTGAGGGCCGCCTCCGAGGTCATGATTTTTCCTTCCAGCATTTGCACGGCCGAGGTGCGGACCTTGAGTTCGTGATTGAGCGTGTCGAGCTCATGCTCCCGACCGCGCAGCCTCGAGGCGATCTCAGAGAGTTGCTGGCGCTTTTCCGATGTCGCGAAGCTTCGCAGCAGCCACCCCACCATCATTCCGATGGCCGCGGCCACCAGCAGGCATCCCACCATCTGCGCGATCAAAGCTCCCATAGGTCACCGTTCCTCTTTGACTCGAAATTCGATGCGCCGGTTCTTTTGTGAGGCGGCGCGCGTGCGATCGTTGATCAGCGGTCGGGTCGAACCGTATCCGGCGACGGTGAACCGGTTCGTGCTGCCGTGGGCGGTCAAATATTGGCGCACGGCGTCGGCGCGTCTCTGACTGAGTTGCAAGTTGTAATCGGGATCGCCGTAGAGGTCTGTATGCCCGGCGATTTCAATCGACGCCTCCGGCGCGCGCTTCAGCACGCTTCCGACCTTATCGACTACCGCACGGCCGCGCGGGGTGAGCGTGGCGCTGTTGCTTTCGAAGGAGACCGTGTCGCCACGCAGGACGTCATCGAGTGCCGTTTGGAGTTGTGCGCGGGACACCGGAGCGGGCTGATTGGGAGCCGCACTCACCGGCGTCGCAGTCGCA
>DASTLA010000064.1:0-10443 GCA_035715525.1 Nitrospiraceae bacterium | reverse complement strand
TCACTTCGTTCGTGAGGCGGTCGTGCATTACCGGCATCGCGAGACCCTCGGCGGTATCTACCGGCAAGCCAGGAATTGGGCGGAATGCGACCAGGCGGTCTTTGCCCGATATGGCGGTCCGGAGACTCGCGCGCGGTGGCGCTGGCGAGCTCATTTCAACATTTGGTATACGTTGATGAAGCGAACACCGGAGCTTCTGGCCACTCCGGAAGGCCGAGGATTGGCCATGTATCGACTCGGCTCCCAGGTCGGGTATCTCGTCGGGAGCCTGAAACATCGCGTGGCCCCAATTGTGGAATTCTGAACAAGCGCTCTAGGTAAATTCTAGGTCGTCGAACATCTTTACGGATGTACGACTTCCAAACTCGAGCTGTCTATAGGTATGGCATTGCTCAAGCGCGAGACATCTCTCTTAGCCCCTATCGCGGCTGAACATGGTCGCTAAACTCTTCTAGTTAATTCTGCGCCCTCCCTTTCGTGCGAGACACGTATCAAGCTGCTTTGAACCAGGAATGGGCTGGTCCAGTCTCGATCCCGGTGGCACAATGCATTCGTAGCGATCCCAATAGAGGTCCTCGGGAGACACCCCATGTTTGAAATATTGGATGTCACGGGTGCAATAGCGCTCCAATACAATCGGAAGAATCTCCGCTGCAACATTAATTGCTGATCTTGGACATAGCGCTTTCTCGGCTGGTCTTAACGGATCTAGAATGCGAACGGACAGGCCGTGCGAAGCGGAGAGAATTCAGTGGGGTAAAATGTCCTGGATACTTTTTCTAATTAGTTCCTTGGCGATCGTGGTAGCCGGCACAAAGTTATCCCAGCATGGAGATCGCATTGCCGAATGTTCCGGACTGGGACGGCTTTGGATCGGGGCCGTGCTGCTTGCAGCGGCCACATCTTTACCGGAAGTCTTTACTGCAGCGAGTGCAACCCTGATGAATGAGCCGGATATTGCCGTCGGCGACCTTCTCGGCGCCGGGTTGAACAACATGCTCATCTTAGCCATTGTCGACCTCATCTATCGAGGGAAACGGGTCTGGCAGCAGGCCGCGATGGAACAATTGCTTCTCGCGAGCTTGGCACTAATCCTGACGGCCCTCGCAGCACTCTTCATGATCATCCAGCCTTCGATTGCCGTCTGGCATACGGGGCTCGGTACCTGTGCCATTGCCGTCATCTATGTGCTTGGCATGCGAGTCGTGTTCCGACAGGAGGATATGAGGCGACGAAACACCCAGCTCGGACATGTCGTTGCGAGCGAACGAGTGGCTACACCGGGTGTGGCAGGCGGGCTACAGAGTGCCGTGATCGGTTTTACGGTCATGAGTTTGGCGATCCTCCTTGCGGCGCCAGTGTTGGCCTATTCCGCGAAGAATATCGCCGAGATCACCGGTTTGAGCACGAGCTTCGTGGGCACGACGCTGGTTGCGATTGCGACGTCGCTGCCTGAACTCGTGACATCTCTTGCAGCCGTGCGAATTGGTGCGTTCGATTTGGCAGTGGGGAATCTCTTTGGAAGCAATGCCTTCAATATGGCGGCGCTCTTTGTCGCCGACCTGGCATACAGTAAAGGCGCACTCCTGGCAGGCGTCAGAACAAGCCATGTCATAACCGCGCTGCTGGTAGTATTGCTCATGAGTGTCGCGGCAATGGGGATTGTCTACCGAGCTGAGAAGCGCTTTATCTTTGTTGAGCCGGACAGTTACTTATTAATCATTAGCTATCTCTTCGGGATTGGTTTGCTATTTTCCCAGGGCTGAACCTCAGCCGACGGCAGGCGTGCGCTTGCTTATCTTCAGTGACTGGTTGGATCTTTGGATTGCCTGCGAGTTTCTTTAGTCCGTGCCTTGGCGCTTATTAACGCAACTCGCAATCACCTGAGATACGCTCGGTTTATCCAATCCGATAAGCCGCACTCAGTGTAGTCTGCACGCATCTCATCACCCTTTTTCATCATATTTTTCTGTGGACACAGACTTTGCCTTATTGCAATGTCATGCGATACGAAGTACATTATGTGCAGTAGTCTGCACAACATGGAGGAGCCATGAAAACTCAAATGATGCAGTTCCGGGTGAACGACGAGGAGAAGGCGCTGATCGAGAAATGCGCCAAGAAGGCCGGCATGACAGTCTCCGAGTACATTCGGGCCTGCATGTTGATGGAGATGGTGATAGATGGCGAAGTGGCAGCCTTGAGGATCATTGGTCGGACAATCGGCATGAAAGCCGTGGATGCGCTCAAGAAACGATTGAGCCGTGATCTGGTGGCCGAGTGACCATGGGATGGGCGGCTATGCGTGCGCGCCGCACGGCGACAGCCGGGGGCGCGCAGGCTTCGGCGCCCCCGTTGTGGTAACACGGGGGCGCTACCCACGGAGATCGTTACAGGAGTTCCATGGAGTCGATAGGTTCTATCTCTGATTCCCCATTCACCCTCACGATCGATTGGCTCGCCTTTACGATCCCAGCCGGCCAGGCCAAGGAGATCATGACGCTCGTCGGTGGCGATTGGAGCCTGAATAAGACAGGCTTTCGAGGGTATCCGGTCTCGTGGATCAGAGCGGATGGAGCTCGCGGCGTGGGCAAACTTGGGACCGGTGCTCCTCGGAAACCTTGGGAAGTCCATGTGGACCTTTCCGCCGGCATTGTCTCCGCCTGGACGATGGATCGAGTCCGATCCATCCTGAAATGGATTTATACACAGCAAGGACAAGTGACCCGTATTGATTGCGCCCTTGATGATCGTCTCGGGCGTGTGCCCCTGTCTGTCGTCCGAGCGGCACTTGCCGCCGGGCAATGTGTGAGCCGTGCGGAACGCATCCAAACCATTACCTCCGGCAATGTGCATAGCCCATATGCGATCACGGGTGAGACGGTCTATTTCGGAAGCCCGTATAGCCAGACCATCCTTCGGGTCTACGACAAGCGATTGGAGATGAAGGCGAAGGACCGGGAGAACTGGCAGGACTACGGCATCCGGTGGGAACTGGAGATCAAGAAGGCTCGGGCCAAAATCTGTGCCCGGTGTCTGTGCAATCTCGAGGAGAGCGATTGGCGAGAGTTCCTGGTGGGGCTCCTTCGCTCGTATGTGGATTTCCGCGACACCAGCCACGATGCCAGTGAGGACGAGCGGTATCGGGCTCCCCTGCTCGACTGGTATGCGGAGCTCACTGAAGGTTTCAAGAAGGGTCGGCTCGTGACGGAGAAGGACGAACAGACGCTGGCCGGCGTGAAACGGTGGGTCAGTGCCTCTGTCGCACCGATGTTGGCCGTGATCTGCGCCAGTCCCGAAGGCGAACAATGGCTCAAGCATGAGATCGTAGAAGGGGTCTCCCGCTGGAAGGATCGCCATCGGAACCTGCTGAAACGAAAACCGAAACCAGCAGTCTTGGAAACCGCCGGCGGTCACGCGGGCGGCGACACCGGGGGTACGGGGGTGTCGCGAGACTCCCCCGGTTCGGGTGCCTAATGCTCCTCACGATCAAGGACTTGTCCGGCTGGCTCAATATCAAACCTTCCACGCTGTATCTGTGGGCTGCTCAGGGTAAGATCCCCTGCCGACGGATTCATGGCCTCATCCGGTTCGATCCTGACGAAATACAGGTATGGCTAAATGGTCTCTCTGGGCCTTCCGTTCCGCCACTTCCCTCATTGAAACGGGGCGATGTTCTCGGTGTCGACCGTCTCATTGAAGGCGCCAAGCGCGGCGTCTATACTCCTTCCCGCGAGAAACCAGACCAAGACAGGGCCAAACAAGGAGGTCAATGATGGCACTGTTTCGGCGAGGCCGAGTCTGGTGGATGAGCTTTTCGTACGGCGGGAAGCAGGTCAGACGATCCACTGAGGCCACGGATAGAAAGTTGGCGGAAAAGATTTATCACAAGGTGATGACCCAGATCGCCGAGGGCAAATGGTTCGTGCCCGAACGAGGGGTCGACAAGACGGTGAAGGAATTGATGGAGCGATACCTTAGAGATCATTCAGCTCCGAATAAATCACCGTCGTCGCATCGAAGTGATAAGTCAGTCGCATTGCATCTGAATCGGGCTTTAGGGGACCTGACCTTAAAAGAAGTGCGACCCTCTCTGCTGGCTGAGTACAAAGCCAAGCGGCGGGTGGAAGGCGCGGCGGCCAAGACGATCAATATTGAACTTGGCATCTTGAGCCATGCCTTTCAACTTGCGGTGAGGGAATGGGAATGGGTGGCAGAGAATCCCGTGCTGCGGGTGTCGAAGGAGAAGGTACGGAATCAGATTGAGCGATGGCTCACGGTAGAGGAAGAGCGGCGATTGTTGGCCGCCTCGCCCATCTGGCTGCAGGAGATCATTATCTTTGCGGTGAACACCGGACTCCGGCAGGGAGAAATTCTCAACCTGCAATGGTCGAAGGTCGATCTCTTTAGGAGAACGATCACCTTGCTGGAGCAGAAAAACGGTGCCAAGGACACCTTGCCGGTGAACGCGAGGGCTCTAGAGGTCCTGAAGGCCAGAGCCAAAGTGCGGACGCTTAAGAGTGATTACGTCTTCTACAACGGAGCCGGCCATCGAATGGACGCGCGGGATCTGCTTCGGGTGTTCTATCCCGTGATGCGGAAGGCGGAGGTGAAGAACTTTCGATTTCACGACCTGCGCCATACCTTCGCGACAAGACTTGTGCAAGCGGGTGTCGACATCTACACGGTACAAAAACTCGGACGGTGGAAGACGATCTCGATGGTGATGCGGTACGCCCACCATCATCCCGAGAGTTTGCGTGCTGGTGTGGAGGTGTTGGATCGCGCTCCCGCAGGAGTTAGCACAGTTTTAGCACAATCGCCTTCTCACGCGACCGCACAACCTGCGAGTGAATCTGCTCTAAGTTGTTGAGGGAGAAGGAAGAAGAGTTGGTTGCGGGGGAAGGATTTGAACCTTCGACCTTTGGGTTATGAGCCCAACGAGCTACCAGGCTGCTCCACCCCGCGGGATGATACTAGCAGGCGTGAGAAACGAGAGTCAAGGAAGTGCGCTTCCCCATTGAATTCGGATGAGCGGAATGCTAAAGCCACCGCATGCGCATCGTGTTCATGGGCACGCCGGAATTTTCAGTCCCTTCATTGGAGGCACTGTTGGGATCGAAACACCTGGTGGTCGGGGTAGTGACTCAGCCTGATCGGCCGAAGGGGCGGGGGCAGGAAGTCGTATTCTCTCCGATCAAGCGGATCTGTGTGCGAGAAGGCATTCCGATTCTACAACCGACAAAGATGAAGGATCCGACTTTTCTCGATGCGCTCCAAGCATGGCAACCCGACGTCATTGCGGTGGCGGCCTTTGGACGCATTTTACCCCCCGCGATTCTGAGGTTGCCTCCACGCGGCTGTATTAATGTACACGGTTCCTTGCTCCCGAAATATCGTGGAGCCGGCCCGATTCAGTGGGCCATTATCCGTGGCGAACAAGAGACCGGCATCACGACCATGCTGATGGACGAAGGAATGGACACCGGTGCCATGTTGCTGCAGGAACGCATCTCGATCACGCCGGATGATACGGCCGAAACCCTGGCTGCTCGTTTAGCACAGATCGGTGGAACGCTTTTGGTAGAGACTCTTCGCAGGCTCGAGGAAGGCACGCTGTTCCCCATACAACAGGACCATGCTCAGGCCACTCTGGCTCCGATTCTCAAAAAGGAAGACGGTTTGATCGATTGGACCATGGCCGCGACGGAGATTGCGAATCGAGTCCGCGGCCTTTCTCCTTGGCCAGGAGCCTATACGGATTGCGGCGGTGAGCGTTGGACTCTTTGGCGCGTGCTTCCTCGAGACGAGCATGCCGACGAGGTGCCAGGTACGATCAGGACCATCACCAAAGATGCTGCCGACGTGGCGACGGGAAAGGGGACAATACGTTTGTTGGAGATTCAGCCCGCCAACAGCCGTCGGATGACAATGGCACAGTACCTGGCCGGCCATCGGCTCCCCGCCGGTACAATCCTTGGATCAGCTTCACAAGGGAAAACGCCAGCGTCCTGAACGCGCCGGCATTCTTGCCAAATCGCGTTTTGGGAACGTCGCAAGTCTTTTCCAGCCTATGCCTACCGACAAAGCTCGCTCTGAATTGTCTCGCAAAACGCCTTCTGCTCGACAATCTGCTCTTGCGTTGCTTCTTGCCATCGACAAGGCCGGTACGATCGAAGAAGGACTCTTCGACGAGGCCGCACGTCACGAAGAGTTCGATACACGAGAGCGGAGCTTGATGGTGGAACTCGTTCGCGGCGTGCTGCGCAATCGCGGGATCCTGGATTGGCGACTGGGATTGGTCGCCGATCGTCCTTTCCGGAAACTACCGATCGTCGTGCAAATGGTCCTTCGCCTTGGTGCCTACCAACTGTTGTTCTTAGACAGGATCCCCGAATCGGCCGCCGTCAACGAGTCGGTTCGGATGGTGAAGGCTCAGGCCAAACGGATCGGACGGGACTGGAGCGGCTTTGTGAACGCGGTGTTGCGATCATTGCTCCGGGCCGCCACACCTGAGTGGCCATCCTTTGAATCCGACGGCGTCGCGGCTTGGTCCGTGCGTTACTCATGCCCGCTCTGGTTGGTGGATCGATGGTATCGTGATTGGGGACCGGAGTCGGCCCAGCAATTATGTCGAACGAGCATCGAAAATCCCCCGATGACGTTGCGCGCGAATCTTCTACGCACCACTAGGCCATTACTCCTCGATCGATTGTCAGCAGGCAGCCTAGACGGGGTTCCGGCGATCATCAGCCCGGTCGGTGTGCAACTCGCTCGTCCACGTTCCGTTTCGGACTTGCCCGGTTATTCGGAGGGATGGTTCTACGTGGAGGATGAGGCAGCGCAACTGATTCCCTTGCTGCTCGATGTGCAGCCGGGGCAACGGGTGCTGGATGCCTGTGCGGCGCCAGGGGGAAAGAGTACGCATCTTGCGGCGTTGATGGAAAACCGCGGAACCATCGTGGCGGTAGATCGGGCTGGGCCTCGTATGGATCTGGTGATGGAAAATTGTCGTCGCCTGGGAGTGTCGATCGTCACACCCGTCACTGGAGACATACGCCGACTTGCGACGGCGCAGTCCGGCACGAACCCGCTGTTGGAGCATCTGTTTGACAGGATCCTACTTGATGCTCCCTGTAGCGGGTTAGGCGTCTTGCGCCGACATCCGGAAGGGAAGTGGTACAAGGCAGAGGAGACCATTGCAAAACATGCCGCTCTGCAGCTCGAGCTGTTGACCGCAACCTACCGTCTATTGCGACCCGGTGGTGTGTTAGTCTATAGTACTTGCTCGATCGAACCCGAAGAGACCGAAGGGGTCATCGGTAGATTTTGTCAAGATTATCGCGATGTTCAGCGCGATGAACTCGCGCCGTGGTTGCCTGACGCTGCCGCACCGCTCGTAACTCCCCGAGGGAATCTTTCCACGATGAACAACCCGTACAACATGGACACGTTCTATGCCGTGCGGTTGAGGAGAACCTGTTGATGAGCGGCCGTCAGGTCCGAATCGCGCCCTCCATTCTCTCCGCTGATTTTGCTCGGCTGGCCGAGGAAGTCGCAAAGGTGGAGCAGGGAGGGGCAGACTGGCTTCATATCGACGTAATGGACGGTCATTTCGTGCCGAACCTGACCCTCGGGCCGCCGATCGTCGATGCGGTGCGTCGGGTGACGAAGTTGCCGCTGGACCTCCATTTGATGATGACAAATCCCGACGCCTTTATCGAAGAGTTTGCCCAGGCAGGGGCCAATTACATCACGGTTCATGTGGAAACCTGTCCGCACCTTCATCGCACGGTTCAGTCGATCAAAGAACGCAATGTGAAAGCCGGTGTGACCCTCAACCCGGCGACACCGACCGGTTCGTTGTCGGAGATCGTGCGCGATGCCGATTTAATTCTCGTCATGTCGGTCAATCCCGGATTCGGCGGCCAGCAATTTATCCCTTCGGTACTTGAAAAAATCCGGGACGTCCGAGATCTGATCCATCGCACCGGCAGTCACGCCTTGCTGGAGGTCGATGGGGGAGTGAAACCGGACAATGCGGCAGCCATCATCGACGCGGGAGCTGATGTCTTGGTGGCGGGATCGGCCATTTTTTGTAGTTCGGACTACCAGGCGACCATCGCGGCTCTACGGGGTGGCAATACGACCGCGGCGGGGATGTCGGCCGCAATGGATGCCCGTCGATAAGCAGGATCGCGACGTTGCCCGTGGTACATGGATAACTTTCATCCCCTCGAAAGCAAAGTGCTTCTGGCGTTAGGCTCGGCCGGCGGAGCCGCGCGTACCCTTGAGGAGCTAGCCGACTCGACCGGCCTCGAGCCGTCCCAGCTCAGCATGGCTGTCGAATGGTTGCTAGCCAAGTCGCTGATCCTCGTTCACAAGGAAACCGTTACACAGATCGCCTCGTTGACCAAGATCGGAGAGGCGTATTTGGACAAGTCTGCTCCGATCGAGCGCGTCTTATCGGCGGCACGTGAAGCCGAACAAACTGGAAAGCGTCTGACCGTCCAAGACGTCCAGGGCCTAGAAGGTCTTGAGGCGTCGGAGATCAGCAAGGCGGTCGGTACGCTGAAGAAAGAAGGCGCCATCCTCATCGTTCAAGGCGGATGTATTGAATCAACGGGCAGGCCGAGCCATACCGCCGAGTCCGTACGCAGGCTCTTGCAGGATTTGCGAGGCGGACCCTGTGAGCTTCTCTCTTTCGCGGAGCCGCTTCGCTCGATCCTCCACCAGCATGCGGTCAAACGCGGCAATGCCCATGAGCCGTTCCGGATCGATGAACGAGTAACACGAGCATTTTCGCTGACTCCTGAAGGCCAGGCCTGCACTGTGCGATTGACCCGCGACGGTGTAGCAGAGGAGGTTTCGCAGCTGACACCGGAACTGCTAAAGGACGGCGCCTGGCGCAATGTGCGCTTCCGGAAGTACACCATCAACTTGCGGGCGCCGCGGATCGCGGCCGGGAAACGGCATGCCTACCGGGAATTTCTCGATCTAGTAAAAAGCAAACTGGTCAGCATGGGGTTTCAAGAAATGCGGGGCCCTCTGGTCGAGACCGAGTTTTGGAACATGGACGCATTGTTCATGCCGCAGTTCCACCCCGCTCGCGATATTCACGACGTGTACTTCGTGAAGACGCCGACCCATGCACGATCAATCGCCGACCCATATGCTCGCCGCGTCGCCGAAGCCCACGAGCGGGGGACGGGTACGGGGTCTACGGGATGGGGGTACGACTTCGACATCGAGCGGGCTAAGCGCCTTGTGCTGAGGAGCCAGGGAACCGCCGTGTCGGCTCATCGGCTGGCATCAAGCCCCGCTGCTCCCGGCAAGTATTTCTCGATCGCACGCTGTTTCCGCTATGATCAAGTGGACGCCACGCACGCGACGGATTTTTTTCAAGTCGAGGGCATCGTGCTCGGCGAGGGCATCAATTTCCGGACCTTGCTTGGATTGCTGAACCTCTTTGCCCGTGAGGTCGCGCAGGCCAAAGAAGTAAAGTTTCTTCCGGCGTATTTCCCCTTCACGGAGCCCTCCGTGGAGTTACACGTCCGCCATCCCCGCCTAGGGTGGATGGAACTTGGCGGGGCCGGACTATTCCGTCCTGAGGTCACGACCCCATTGGGCGTTTCCGTGCCGGTGATTGCCTGGGGTTTGGGTTTGGATCGAATGGCGATGGTGGCGCTCGGCATCCACGATATCCGTGATTTGTTTTCTGCAGATTTGGACTTCATCCGCGGCATGCGAGGCAGCTTCTAGCAACCGCCTGATGACTTCGACGAAACCAGCGAGCCGAGAATGCCTACGATAACGGTCCAGAGAGAAGATCTTGAGGCGCTGATAGCCGGTCCACCGGCTGCTCCACAGCGCGTTTCGATCGAACAACTAGAGCAGTGGCTGATGCTGGTCAAAGGAGAGCTGAAGGGGCAAAATCCCGAGAGCGGCGAGCTTCGCATTGAGCTGCAGGACAGCAACCGGCCGGATCTCTGGTGCTGCGAGGGAATTGCGCGTCAGATCCGGATCAAGCGACAGGAAGGCCCGGTCGAATATCCTTTCTTCAAGAGGGGAACGACCGCAGCCGGGAAGTTGATCGTTGGCTCCGGCCTGGACAAAATCCGCCCTTTCGTCGCGGCCTGTACGGCGAAGGGGTATCGAGTCGTGAAGAATGGGCTCACGCAGTTGATTCAGACGCAAGAGAAGCTCGCGGATATCTATGGGCGCAAACGTCGCTCGGTCTCAATCGGCCTCTATCGTCTACCTAAGATCGTTTTTCCCGTGACATATGGTCTCGTGCACCCCGATGAAGTGCGGTTTACACCTCTCGGGATGGACACGGTCATGACCTTGCGGGAAATCCTCATGGTTCACCCAAAGGGGGTTGAATACGGTCCGATCCTGGCGGGTCATGATCGAGTTCCGGTCTTGCGTGACGGAAACGGA
>DASTLA010000063.1:0-3165 GCA_035715525.1 Nitrospiraceae bacterium | reverse complement strand
ATAAACGGGAAACCGTCGAAGGGGTGGGGACCTCCTGGGAAATTCTAGGCGGGTTCGTCGGCATGAGAGCCATGCCGGATGGCACTCATAAACTGCGGCTGCTGTGGGGGCTCGAATTCTAGCTCACGGCTGATCCTGTCGTGATTAGGACGGCGCTTCAACCATTGATGCGGTGTCGGGAGGCTGCGCGATGAGTCCCTCCTTCATCAGAAGCCGCATCGCATCGCGCGCTTGCCGGACGCTTGCTTCGGCGCTCTTTTGAAGTTCTTCCCTGCTTCGGGTCAGTTGGGCCAGACCCAGCTCCTGCGCTTTCAAGGCGGTCGCGACGGCTAATCGTACCGGAACCTGCCACTCCTCCATCGTGGGAAGAATGGAATCCTCGCGCAAGCCCCGTGCCTGGGCACACAGCGCCAGCTCCTGCGCCGCCGCCATCGCCATCTCGTCGGTGATCGTCTGCGCGCGGACATCCAGCACGCCGCGAAAGATGCCGGGGAAGACCAACGAGTTGTTCACCTGATTGGGAAAGTCGCTGCGCCCCGTCGCAACGATGCGAGCCCCGGCCTCCTTCGCCTCCCAGGGCCAGATTTCAGGGACCGGATTCGCACAAGCGAACAAGATCGCGTCCTTCGCCATCTGAGCCACCCATCCCGCCTTTATGATGCCCCCGGCTGAGAAGGCCACGCAGACGTCGGCTCCCCGCAGAGCCTCGGCAATCCCCCCGCGCAAGCCGGCCGGGTTGGTTTCGAGACAGATTCGCCACTGCTCCTCGTACTCGCTTCGCTCCTCATATTCACGACGATGGCGGCCGAGCAACCCTCCCAGGTCACAGGCCAGGACCTTGGCGGGGTCCGCGCCGCTCGCCTTGAGGAATCGATAGGTGGGCACGTTGGCGGCGCCCATCCCGATCATCGCGATGCGGATCTGCCCGATGTCCTTACCCACCACCTTGAGCGCGTTGATGAGGGCCGCGAGCAGCACGGTGCCGGTTCCCTGTTGATCGTCGTGCCACACGGGGATTTTGCATTGCTGTCGCAGCTCACGAAGTACGCGAAAGCATTTTGGCATGGCGATATCTTCGAGATTGATGGCGCCGAACGAAGGGGCCAACAGCCGGACGGTCCGGACGAGGATCTCCGGATCCTTGGTATCCAGACACAGCGGCACCGCGTCGACGCCGCCCAGATACTTGAAGAGCAGCGCCTTGCCCTCCATCACCGGAAGCCCCGCCTCCGGCCCGATGTCGCCCAAGCCCAGGACCCTCGTGCCATCCGACACCACCGCGACAAGGTTGCCTTTGTTCGAATATTCATAGACGGACGACGGGTCCGCCTGAATCGCCTTGCAGGGGGCGGCCACGCCGGGTGTGTACCAAACGGAAAAATCTTCGAGACCGCGAACGGCGCATTTCGGAAAGGTTTGGATTTTGCCCTTGTAGTAGGCGTGCAATCGCAAGGCCTCAGCCGCGGGTTTCGCGGCCTTTGCCAGCAGTTCTTCCGGCATCGGCATGGTTCCCCCTTCGCTCCTTACCGTATAATCAAGACGGAGCAGGTCGCGTGCACGAGGATCTTCTCGGACACGCTCCCCAAGAAAAATCGCTTGATCGCCTTCATGCCCCGTGAGCCGACGATAATCAGTTGGGCGGATCGACGGACTGCCGCCTCCAGAATCATGAAAGCGGGGTCTCCCGTCAGCATCTCAGTCTGCACCCGGTAGATCCCCGGCATCAGTTCCTTGGCCATTCGCCCGAGCAGCTCTTCCCCTTTCCGCTGAACAATCTCTGATTCCTCGAGATGCGGCTGCGGCCACACCGTGACAATCGTGACGTCCAACGGGGGTTTGAATGGATTCCGCGCCAGGAATTTGATGGTCTTCTGAGCATTAGGCGATCCATCGACGGCCACCACCAACCGTTCCAGCTTTTCGACTGCGGCTTTCACCACCAGCACCGAGCAAGGCGCATAGGTCGCGACCTTTTGAGACACGCCGCCTAGGAGAAATGAGGGTGTCGCCGTCATTCCACGCTGGCCAACGACGATGAGATCGCTCCTTGCCTCCTCGGCCGTTTCCACGATGCTCTCCGCCGCATCTCCGGTATCGGCGATGAGCCGAATGTGCGGACAGACGCCGGCAAGTTCTTGTTTGACCTCGTGCAGCGTGCGTTCCGCCGCCTCCGATACTTCCCTGCGATACGACTCCACGTAGCTCGCAGGCATTTCCGGCGAGATATAGGCATGCTTGAGCGCATCCTCATCGACCACGTTGAGCACGTCCACGCTCGCCGGTTCGGCAAACTGCCGCACGATCTGCGCAGCGTTTTTGGAATCGGGCGAGGCATCCACGGCCAGCAGGATTTTCATCGACCTTTCCCCTGGTCCAACAATTCCTTCACCAGGCGAACCGGCAGACCGAGATGAATCCCCCCGACCCGCGACAGCGTGGCATGGTTGACGCCGATCACCGCGCCGGATTGATTGAAGATCGGCGCCCCGCTGCTCCCGAGACTGGAAACCGCCTCGTAGGTCAAGACATGAGATGAGAGATCGGAGACGTGCCCCTGAGTCATGAGGGGCCGAATCAATCCCTGCCGAGCCAATTCCTCCACGAGTGTCACCGGACTGCGGCCGGCGGCGGCCATCACTTCCTTCGTCGTGAGCGCCGGCGCACGAGCCAACAGCACATCGACGCTGCCCGGATAGCTCAGCATCACGATCGGCTCGCCGATTTGTACGGCTCCCTCGTGGAGGAGGAGCGGCGCAACTTCGGTACCGGTCAGTGCCTCCGCTTTCAAGACCGCCAGATCGTGCGACTCGGAGAGAGCGACGAGACTGAGAGGATGAGCCTGCGCCTGCCCGGGCAGAAAGAGCCGGAGCAGCGCCACATCCGGCTCGAATCCGGCCTCGACGGCCTGCCGGGCGGGCTCGAACGTCTCCCACATCCGCACTAGATGCCGGTTGGTGACCACGGTTCCGGATTCGTCGATGAGGAACGCCGTCCCTGCATAGTGGATGACCACGGGAATCCCGTCTCCCTCGACCGTGACAAGCGCGTTCCCATTCTCGTCGACTGCAGGCTCGCCCGACTTGTCGAGGCCCTGATATCGCAAGGGGCGACCGGTTCGCCGTTCTCGAAACCCGTAGCCGCCCTGCAGCAAGCCGACATTGCGTT
>DASTLA010000062.1:0-8107 GCA_035715525.1 Nitrospiraceae bacterium | reverse complement strand
CGCCTCCATCCGCTCCAGGTGCGAAATTTGCTGCACCAGTTGTGTCGCCGCGTCTCGCTCAGCGGTAAGGGTGGCTTCCAATTCGTGAATGCGTGCGGCCTGTCGGACGCTGTCTTCCACCTGCTGGACTAACTCTTGAGTCCGTCGCCGTTCGTCGGCCAAGGCAGACTCCAGCTCGGGCACGCGCTGTGCCCGATCGGAGACCTCGCTCAAGTCGTCGGAGATCTTCTGGCGTTGTGCGCGCTCTTCGGCCAGCGCCGATTCCAACTCTTTCGTACGAGCGCTCGTATCGGCTGCTTGCTGTCGTTGTTCTTCAAGCGCCGTTTGGATCTCTTGAATGCGCTGCGTGCTTTCATGTCGCTCTCGTTCGAGCTGCTGCTCCAATTCGGCGATTCGAGCGGCGCGCTCGGCGAGCACCTCTTCGTGTCTCGTATCAACCTCGGCAATCGGCGCCGCCGGAGCCGGCGCGGACGGAAGCGGCGGAGGCGGCATCGAGTCTTCGTCGGCAGGCATGAGGCGTATGGGCTCGCCCAGTTGCATCTCCGGCTGACGATCCCCATTGCCCCAGGCGGTCTCCGCTTGCGGGGCCTGGGCCTCGGAATATTGAGGGGATTGCGCAAGCGCCGAGGCCGGCTGGTCGACCGCTGGGTCCGCCGCTTTTGCGGGAGTCGTCGCCGTCTGCGGAGAGGGTTTCGTTTGCCGCTTCGCCAGCAAATCGAGCACCCGGTCTTTAAGGGATGTTCCCTGAAAGGGCTTCTTGAGCACGCCATCGGCTTTACAAGTTTCGGCCTGTCGAGAGACTTCATCGTTGACGATGCCTGAAATCAGAAGGACCGGGATCTCCGACAAGTTCGGTTGGGCCCGCACATAGGAACAGACCTCATAGCCGCTCTTATCCGGCATGATGACGTCGGAGACGATCAGATCGGGTCGGTCCTTGCTCAGAATCGCCAAGGCTTCGGATCCGTTCGCGGCCAACGTCACCCCCATCCCCGCCTCGGTCAACAGGCGTTCGGCGACCTTGCGCACCGCGATACTGTCGTCGGCGATTAGAATTTTCGGCATGTCGTTCCTCTCACGTAATCTGACTCCTCATGTCGTTAATTGGTGCGGGCCGGAGCAATCCCCAAGGTGGTCAAATTGAGAAGGGGGAATTCCTCATTCCCCGCCACACAAATTCCGGCTATATCCGGATCGTCGCCTGACTGATAGCGAATAGCCGACCGCTCGACGAGATGCAGCGAGGGCACCTGACTATCGATACAGAGAGCCATGGGGCCGTCGACATGTTTTGCCACCAAGCACAGGGGCCCGGGGTCGCTCACCTGACTTCTCAGTTTCTCCGCCAAGTCGAAGACCGGCAGGCAGTCCTTTTGATGACGTACCAGCGCCGCAACATAGGGCGTGTCGCTGGGTACGGCAGTGGAGCCCGGCCAGGGCATGACGCCGCCGACCTCGTCGGCTCGGGCCGCGAAACGGACTCCCGCGACGGAAAACACGATGACTCCTTGAAATCGAGAGGCCGCAGACTGTTGCGCCTGCGCCCGAGACTGGCTTCGCAATTGCGAGCGTAGCATCGTTTCGTCTCCGCCCTATCGGGCCTTTCCCCCAGTCGACAATGCGGATTCGGGCTCGGATGCCGTCAATTGTAATACCGCCGTCTCCGGAGACCGATATTGGGAAACCGGTTGCGCCAACGCAGCTAGATCGTCTTTTCCGGACGGCAAGCCTAGGACCCAAAATGGATTGGTGATCAGCGCAATGTAGGAATCGTGCAGTGACAAACCAATGAGGCGCTGTCGCTCGCTACCCCGAAAATGCGGCGGCAAGGGACGGATGTCATGCCGCAACACATCCACGAGCCCCACGACGGAATCTACCGAAAAGGCTCGTGTCCGGTCGTTGTTGCCGTAGAGGATCATCCGGGAATCGGTATCGTTGGGATGCCTGCCGCAACCTAATCGTGCGCCGAGATCCGTCCGTTCATAGGTGGCCCCTGCCCACGTCACGACCAGGTCGGTCCCGGCCTCGGTGGGGGTCACAATGCCGCGCACCCAATCGGCCGGGAACGCGAAGCAGGACGGTCCGATCTTCGCCACGAGCAAGCGAACGGCGTGCGGCAGCGTCGAGCCGGTTGTTTTATGGGTGCGAAGTGCCATGATTCGGTCTTATTGTGCCAGCGCCGGCCGGTATCGCAAATGAAATCGTTACTTTCTGACCCCGGTCTCACGACCGATCCATTTTTGAACCTCTTGAATCAATGCGCGTTCTTCGACCGGCTTCGCGATGTAGCCCGAGGCGCCGACGTTGATCGCCATCTGTCGATGTTTTTCTCCGGCCCTGGTGGTCATGACCAGAATCGGCGTGCTGCTCGTTTGCGGTCTGGCCCGGAGGGCCTGAATGACTTCATAGCCGTTGAGTTTGGGCATTTCCAGATCGGTAATGATCAGTTGGTACGATTGGGTCGCCGCTTTGCGGCATCCTTCCTCGCCGTCCACCGCCGTATCCACCACGTAGCCCGCGGACTCGAGCATGCGCCCCACGAACTTTCGGATGCTGAGTGAATCGTCGATCAATAACAGCGGCATTTGTCTGACGGGAGCTGCCTCGGCGATGGGCTGAACGGGCTCCTCGGCGGTCAACTGCGGGAGTTCACCGCCACCCACGGGTAAGGCGTCCCGGTACTCGCGGGTACTGAGACGACTCACATCGAGGACGAGGACGACACGACCTTCCGGATCGATGGTCGCTCCGCCAAACACCGATCGTTCAAAGGGCTTCAGCGAGCCCAAGGACTTGATCACAATTTCCTGCCGGCCCAGGAGTTCGTCCACGGCACAGCCGAGCGGACCGGTCGAGGTACGGACGATGACGATGGGGGAATGGCCCTCCACGCCGCCGACCTCCCGTCTGATGAGATGAGCCAGCGGATAGACTTCAATCGCTTCGTCGCCGATTTGGACGATGGAGCGATCTCCCATCCGTTGCAGTGTCGACCCTGTCGGCATGGTCACTTCGCGGACGCTGGGAAGCGGAATGGCATAGCGCTCATTGTTCACCCGTACCAACAGCGCCGTGGCGATCAACAGCGTCAGCGGCAGGTGCATCGTGAACTTGGTTCCCTGCCCTCGCACCGATTCCACTTCGATATGGCCGTTCATCGTTTCGATGACGCGCTTGACGACGTCCATGCCGACGCCCCGCCCCGCTTGGTCCCCGACCGATTCGGCCGTCGAGAACCCCGGCAGGAAGATGAACTTGATGACTTCGTTATCGGGCAAGCTGTCGGCCGTCTCCTGTCGGATCAAGCCCAGCTTGACAGCTTTCGCTTTGATGCGGGAGAGATCAAGCCCGGCGCCGTCGTCCTCGACCTCGATGAGCACGGAATTACCCCGATGCGCGGCATGGAGGTACACGGTCCCCGCCGCAGGCTTGCCTTGCGCGACGCGGACAGCGGCCGGTTCGATTCCGTGGAATACGGCATTGCGGACGAGATGGACCAAGGGGTCCACCAAACGCTCCACCACGCCGGTGTCGATTTCGGTATGCTCGCCCGACGTGACGAGGTTCACTTCCTTCCCGGTCGTCCGAGCCATCTCGCGCGCGGCGCGCCGGAATCTGGTGAACGGGGTGCCGATCGGGACCATCCGTGCTCGGGCGATCTCATCCCGCATGCCGAGCGTCAGTTGCTGCAATTGGCCCATGTCGTCCTGTGCCCGACGGATCGAGCCGCTGAGCTGGGACATGGATTCCGTGATGTCGGCCGTGACTTCGCTGATGCGGCGGGCCAAGATGTTAAAGTCGTCGTACTTATCGAATTCCAGGCTGCCGAAATCGCTGAGCCCCGGTACTCCCTGTTGGACCGGCTCACCGGACGCCTGGGGTGACGGCTGGAACGAAAACGTATGCTTGTCCTCGAACGTTCTGACGGCGTCGATCAAGCGGTTCTTGTTCGCCAAAACCTGCGACGCCAGTTGTTCGAGCGTACGCAGCCGCTGCTCGAGTCGTCCACGATCAATGACCAACTCGCCGACGAGATTGAGGAGGCGCTCTAATCGATCGCGGCTGACGCGGATGACTTCCCGCTCTTCACCCGTCTTGGCTTCGGCTGATTTGGCTGAACTGGCGCCGACCGGCTCCGGCTCTCCTTCGACGGGCGCTCCCTCCGTCGTCACCGGCATCACCGGCATATCGGCGAGACCCACCGCCGTCGCCTGTCCGAGCTGTTTCAACTCTTGCATGGCAGCGGCAAAGCGTTGCCGGGTTCGCGCCAGCATCGATGGATCGCGACGCATCAGAGTCCGAATGACGTCGATGGCCCGAAGCAGCAAATCCGTGTGTCCGGGGCGCACGGTCATCTGTCCGTCTCGGACCGCCCCCATGAAATCTTCGATGTGATGCGTGAGATCGCCGATTGATTGGAATCCGACCGTGTAGGCGGATCCCTTGAGGGTATGCGCAGTCCGAAAGACTTGATGAATGATGTCGTGATTCGTGGCTTCCTTTTCCAACCGCAGCAGATGGGCTTCCAATTGCTCGAGATACTCCTGGGCCTCAGGAGCGAAGTAAGAAATGACCTCGGCATCCAAGCTGGGGATGAGGTACGTTTCGGTCAAGGCTTCGGGCAGGGCCCCGGCGGAGGGAATCACGCTGCTGGCGGATTGAACCTCAACAGACGACACAGCGGGCGGCATCGATGTTTCCACCGACTGTGAAATCGCCGGCGCTTCCTTCGGCTCCGACACCACTTCCTGCATCAATCCCGCTTCGAGCGCATGCAGAGAGGCTTTGACCTTCGGGACTTCCAGGCGCAATTCTGGCAGCATGGCTCGATCGAGGCGCATCAGGTGACGCAGGACTTGCACCGCCCGTTGCATGCAGGGAAACCACGGTGACCCGATCGTCGCACGTCCCTCGCGCACGGCGATCATGCAGGTTTCGATCGGATGCGCGACGTCGCCCACGACTTGGAAGCCCACTGTGTAGGCCGAGCCCTTGAGGGTATGTGAGACACGGTAGAGCTGATGGAGGGTCTCGGGATCCCGCGGCTTCTCCTCCAACCTCCGCAGGAGAGTCTGGATCGTATCGAGATATTCTGCGGCTTCCGGCGCAAAGTAGGACAGGACTTCCGAATCCAAAGCAGGGATAAGATAATCGTCCGCCGGCGCATCGGCCGGCATCGTGGCGCCGTCTGTAGGAGCAGCGCCAGCCAGCAGCGCGGCACAACGTCCCGCAAACACCTCTGCGGCGGGAGGGTCGTCGCTTCCTCCTTTGGAGATGGCATTGACTTGCTGCCGAAAGGATGCCGCGATATCCCGCAGCAGTGCCACCATGTCGTCCCAACGCTCGGTTGGGATGGTATGAACGGCTTCCAGCGTGTCTTCGAGCAGCGCGCCGAGCTGTCCCAGCCCGGCGTACCCGTACAGGAGGGCCGCGCCCTTCAGTTTATGGCCGACCGTGTGGTAGTCGGCTAGGGCGCCTGGTTCCGGAACCGGACGGTCGGTGGGATGCAGGACCGTCCAGAACCGAGCCATGTCGTCGCTCGCTTCGGCGACGAAGATATTGACCAGCTGGTCACGATCGAAATCAGAGCTCATTGCGCCACTCGACCTCCGAGCGGATGAGACTCCCCGCTCTCTTAGAGTCTTCTACGCCAGCTTGAACTGAGCGACTGAAGAGTTGAGGCCTTCGGCGAGTTTCGCCATGTCCTCGATCGTGAGTCGTGTGGAGTCGGTCTGCTTCTGCGTCGCAACGGCGCCGCCGGTAAACTCCTTAATGGCGCGACCCACCTTTTCCGTCGATGCCGTCTGATCGGCGGCGGCGCCGGCGATATTCTGCGCCAGCTCGGCGGAGCGCTTGGCGATGTCCGAAATTTCGGCGAACACGTCGCCGGTACGGAGGGCCGATGCGGAACCCGCTTCCACGGCCTGCGTTTCGTGCTCCATCGCGACCACCGCGTCTTGAGTCTCCGTCTGAATCACTTTCACCAGATCGGCGATTTCGCGCGTCGCCTGCGTGGAACTTTCGGCCAGTTTTCGCACCTGATCGGCGACGACCGCGAATCGGGCCCCGGCCTCACCGGCGCCCGCTGCCTCGATGGCGGCGTTCAGCGCGAGCAGGTTGGTTTGGTTCGCGATGTCGCGAATCGTGGACACAATCTGGGAAATTTCGAGTGACCGGTCGCCCAGACCCTTGACCTGCTTCGACATGCGTTGCACGGCGGAACGGATGCTTTGCATGTCCCGCACCGTTTCCTGCACCGCGACGTTCCCGCGCTCCGTGGCGGACAACACTTGCTTGGCCGAATCGGAGGAGGCGCCGGCCGTCGCGGCCACCTGACGCATACCGGCGGCAAGCTGTTCGACTGCGCCCAACGTACGCACCGATTCCTCTGCCTGGCTGCGTGCCGTGGTGGACATTTGTCCGGCTGAATCGCGGAGCGTACCGGCCGACTTGTTGACGCGGTCGGCCGCTTCACGCACCTGCTTGAGCAATTGTCCGAACCGGGCGATCATGAGGTTGAAACCGTCGGCCAGGTTGCCGAACATGTCCGCGGTCACTTCACCTCGTTTGGTCAGGTCTCCTTTCCCGACGTCCGACACAAGGACCAGGAACTGCATGAGGCGTTTTTGCATCAGGTCCCGTTCTTCCTCCGTGGAGACGAGGGCCGTAATACGGTCAAGCATCGAGTTGAACGCTTTGGCCATCTGGCCCAACTCGTCCTGCGACTGGATTTTGGCGCGGGCTTGGAGGTTTCCGCTGGCGGCTTGGGTCGCGACGTTCGCGATATGCGTGATTCCTCGGGACAGGAACGAAGCCAACAAGTACCCGACGAAAATACCTAGGCCTACCGCGATCAGACCGCCGATCGCCAGAATGACCGTACCGTTGGTCGCCAGCGACTGCGCGTCATCGTTGAGGTCTTTGGCCACGTCCTGGATGCTGGTCACCTGCTCATTGTGCCGCTTCACGGCGTTTTCGAATGAGGGGGTCAGGTTCACGGTGAGGGCCAACACACCGAGGGCTCGCATTTGTTCGGCCTGTCCGGAACTCAGATTCTTCCTGTCGAAGCTGTCGGCCATCGCGCTGAGCGCGCCCTCGGCGTCTTGAAAATACTTCTTGAGAGCCGGCTCGAACAGCGCCAGGTCCTTGGCTTCGTCCCGACCGGCCCGGGAGGCGCGCAAATTCGTCGACTTATAGTCTTGAACGGCCTTCTCGATTTCGGCCTTCAATGGCGCCAGCTTCGCCACGTCCTGTGCGAAGTCCGCCTGTTTGGTCGCGGAGGCCAAGTCGAGCAAAATCTGGTGGTGTTTCGTCAACGCGGTTCCCATCTGCGCGAAATCCGCGAGCGGAACCGTGTAGTCGTTGTACACCGTTTGCGACTGGCTGCTGAGCTGGCGCAGCGTCAACACACCGACGCTGGCCATGATCAAGATGATGAGGCTGACCACGCCGAAGCTGACCAGCAGCTTCGACTGGGTCTTCATATCCTGAAAGCGAGTCATTACGCCTTGCGCGACCATGAGCACTCCTCCTTGTTCTAGGCATCCATTGGGTTCGGCGGCCGGATACACCGTCCGGGCTCGCCCGCCCGCGAAGCTTCGAGTCTTGGTTTCCTAACTGGTTCCGAGCGCACCGCCCCCATCGGCTTGAGCAAAAATTTGTGACACTTCCAGGACACCCCCCAGGCGCTCATCCAGGCGGAGCACCGAGGCCACAAAGGGTCTGGCCCCGGCGGGACCGGCCTGCATGGCCGGCAGCAGATCCTCTCGGGACACCGTTCGGATTTCAGGGACGTGATCGACCAGCATGCCGATGTGGCGCGCGCCCTGTCGAAGGACGACCGCGAACGGCAGTGGTCCTTCCAGGCCGGTCACGGCAAGGCTGGGTCGGAGATCGAGCAAGGGAATGACCGTGCCGCGCAGGTTCGTCACCCCGGTCAGCATGCTGGGCATGCCGGGGACCGTGGTGATGGACTCCACTTCGAACACTTCGCTGATGTGACGCAAATCGACCGCAAAGAGCTCGCCCCCCAAGGCCAGGACACAGACCCGAAGCGAGCCTTCCGAGGTGGCCGGCGAACTCGAGTGGACACTGGATCCGGGGC
>DASTLA010000061.1:0-5998 GCA_035715525.1 Nitrospiraceae bacterium | reverse complement strand
CTTCCGCCTGTTGGATCATCTCCAGCGAGCGGTAAACAGGTCCTTGCTTGGCCTGTCCCAATTTCATGCGGACCAACACCAGCATTTGGGCCAAATGGTCGTGCAGTTCGGCCGCCAGACGTTTTCGCTCCCGCTGTTCCGTGAGGTTCAGCTCCGTGGCCAACGCTCGAAGCCGATGTTGAGACGCGAGGAGCTCCTCGGTCCGTTCCGAAACCTGATGCTCGAGTTCTTCGGCAAACTGTTCCAATCGCCGCTGGGAGGCCTTTCGCTCCGTAACGTCGTAACTGACGCCCACCAAGCGGACAGGCTGGCCGGCGGGATCGCTGACCGTCGCCCCATGCCCGGCGATCCAGCGCACCGTGCCGTCTTGCCGCACGATGCGGAATTCCTCAGAGAATTGCCCCCTGCGCTCCGTGGCAGCTGCCGCCTGTTTGATGCGCTCCCGGTCCTCGGGGTGGATCAGCGCATAGAACTCTTCCATATCCGTGGGCGTCGCATCCGGCGCTCGAGCAAAAAGCTCATGTTGCCGAGCGTTCCACACGACTGCTCCTGTCTGCAGGTCGATATCCCAGGCGCCCATCTTGGCTCCGGCCATGGCCAGACGAAGCCGTTGTTCGCTCTGATGGAGCTGTGCTTGATCGAACCGCTGTTGCTCGAGCAAGTCGCGAACCTGGTACTGTCGCCGGCGGGAGCGTAAGGCCACTTCGACGGAACGGAGCAGTGTGGCCTCGCCGATCGGCCGCTCCAGGACGGTCATGCTGCCTGCGGCCTCCACCATCGTATCCAGCAGCTGAGCTAAGCGAGACTCACCTCCGCGCGTCAGGACGATCAGCGGCAGTTCGGACCACGGTTCCTGGGCGGCGAGTGCGTCGAGCAAAACAGGGATTTTGAATAATTCAAGAGCTTCCTCCGTCATGAGCAACGCGCCCGCCCCGTAGTCGAGATATCGGGCAGCCTCGATCGCTTCCTCACAAATCATCGCCCCGATTCCGTGCGTGGCAAGGAGCTTGGCCATGACAGCGGCATCGTGCCCTATGGGAGCGAGAATCAGGATGCGCTCGTCAAGAGGTTCGATCATCGGCAGGCCGTTTCATCATCTGTGCGGGGGTGCCATGGAAGACAGGTGCCCCGGTGAGGATCCCGTGAAATTGCGTCAGTGGTGGACCAATGCGTAGCCCCTGCCCCCCTTGCAACTGGAGTTCGCGGATGGTGCGCTCATGATGACCGCTACGCTTTTTAATGACCGACAGCGCCTGCTTGACCGCGCCCTCGGATTCGAAGAAACGGACGTTCACGACGGTATCGGCCAGATAGCTGAGATCAACAGGCGCCTCGAATGCCCCGATCAATCCGTGCTGTGCCACGATGAAAATAGTGAGGACGCCCTGTTGATTCAAATAAGCAGATAACTCGTGTAGCTGATTGTTGAGATATTTGTCGCCCGGCATCGCATTGATGTATCCGTTGAGACTATCGATGATGACCAGCTTGCATCCGCCTGCCACGCAGCGAAGCACCCGCGTGCCGAACTCCCCCGGAGAGATTTCCGCCGGGTCCAGCTGGTTGACGGCAATGAGACCGCTCGGGATGTGCGCTGAAAAATTCAGTCCCAACGCATCTGCGCGGGCCAGGACAATGTCCCGCACTTCATCGAAGGTGAACATGACGGAGCGCTCACCTTGCTGCGCCATTTGGGCGGCGTATTGCATCGCGAGCGTGGATTTCCCTGTGCCCGCCGGTCCGATAATCAAGGTGGTCGTTCCTCGGTCTAGGCCCCCGCCGAGCAGGTCGTCCAGTTCCTTGGAACCGCTCGAAACGGGTTCGCGCTGGAACTCGCTCCGGTGTTCCGCCGCAACGACGCGAGGGAAAATCTCCAGCCCGCCGGTTTCAATGACATAATCGTGATAGCCCTCGAGGTAGCGTACGCCTCGGAGCTTCAGTACGCGCAAACGACGTCGAGACCGGCCATAGTCGGGCGACAGTTGCTCCAGCTCGAGCACTCCATGCGCCAAGCTCAGAACATGCGGATCGGCGCCGCTCCGGTGTTGGTCCATCTGGTCGTCGAGCAAGAGGACGGTGCTGCGATATTTGGCGAACTCTTGCTTCATGCCCAACAGCTTTCGTCGATACCGCAGGGGAGTTTCGGCCATCAGCCGAAACTCGGACAGTGAGTCGAATACCACCCGATCGGGCTGCGCGTGACGGATGTTGTCAAGTAATAGCGTCGTAATCTTCGTCAACTCGGCTTCCGAAGGATGAAACACCGTGGTCTGCGCTTCTGGCCGCAGGAATGGTTCGATCGCCGACAACTCCAGCAATGAAATGCCGTCCAGAGACCATCCATGCGAGCGGGCGACCTTCAGTAACTCCTCCTTCGTTTCGGACAGCGTGATGTAAAGCGTCTTCTCACCGTGTCGTAACCCTTCCAGCAAAAATTGCAGGGCCAGCGTCGTCTTCCCGGAACCGGGATCACCCTGAACGAGATAAAAGCAGTTCGAAGGCAAACCGCCTCCCAGTATGCTGTCCAATCCCTCGATACCGCTTGGGCAGCGTTGGTCTATAGTCGAAATCGGTTGCCCGTCGTCACGAGCCATGACAGAGCCTTTTCCTCCCGTTGAATTTTCGCTCAACAGATGCGGGTTTGTATACCGAGGAGGGGCGATGCCGCTCCTGGGAAATACCCTAGCACCGGCGGATCGATCAGAACGTCGCCGAACATCAAAATTACGCGGGCACCAATGCGGCCGGCCTTGTGCAAATCGGCAGCCTGTTCCCTTTCACACCTCGTGTTATCGGGGTGGGCATAGGGCCCTGCCTAGTGGCGCAAACAGGTGGAAGGGAGGATAGGGTGAGGAGCAACGTTCAACAGTTGAAGGAGACGGAGTGATGTACCTTGGTCTGACCGTGGTCGGTGCTATCGTGGGCGCGTGGATCGTGCGCGCGTGGCGAAAGAGAGGCAAGCGGATGGGACATCCGTAGAGTCCCCAAGGTATCGCGCGCCGGTCCCCGCGGCCGTGGAATAACCAACCTCGACCGGCGCCCCCGTGGCGGCCGACAAGGACATCGGCCGGCCCGCTCGTATGAAAAGGGGAACTGATGCGAAGCACAGTCGACGACTTCAAGGCTGGCGGACTTGGTCAAGAACCGCTTCTTCTGCATGGCGTAAGGATCACGCATCCTGATCGAGTCCTGTTCGAAGAAGGACCGATCACAAAAGGCCATGTGGCCCGATACTATGCCGCGGTCGCGCCGTTCCTTTTAGAAGACATACGCAACCGCCCGATCAGCTTGCTGAGATGTCCGGGCGGCCTGAAGGCACATTGTTTTTATCAGCGGAACGTGGGCTCTGGTTTGGGCGCGGCTGTCAGACCATTTGCTTGGAATTATAAGGGCAGGAGTTACAAATACATCTACGTGAGCAACGCCAAAGGAATCATGGAAATGATCCAGATGGGGGTCATCGAGATCCATCCGTGGGGCGCGACGGTCGATCGCGTGCATACGCCGGATCGGATGATCTTCGATCTCGACCCTGATTTGAGCCTTCCGTTTTCCGAGGTGAAGAATGCCGCGGTTGAGATCAGACGGCGGCTGCAACAGGCGGGGCTCGAAGGCTACTTGAAGTGTACCGGCGGCAAGGGCCTGCATATCGTCGTGCCCTTGGAGCCCAGTCACAGCTGGGACGAAGTCAAAGGCTGGGCCAGACAATTTGCCCACGGCATGGTGGAGGCGGCTCCGGACACCTATGTCGCCACCATCACCAAGTCGAAGCGACGAGGAAAGATCCTGATCGATTTCTTCCGCAACGACTATACGGCAACCACTATTGCGAGTTATTCATTGCGCGCACGACCCGGAGCGCCCGTGGCCATGCCGTTGGAATGGCGTGAATTGGAAGACCTGCTGAGCGCCGATCAGTTTCGCATGGAGGAGGTGCTCAAAAGAACGGCGCGTCGCCAAGTCGCGAAGCCGCTGCCCGACCAGCGATTGCCCCTGTGGAAGAAAGAAGGGAATGAAAAGCATGGCCGCCGTAAAGCGAGCGCTCTTGCCGATGGAAGCGCTGCTCGTCAGCGCCTTGCCTGAAGGCGAGGACTGGCGATATGAGCCTAAGTGGGACGGATTTCGCTGCCTCGCCCATAAGCAAGACAAGACCGTGAGGTTGCGATCCAAATCGGGAAAGCCGCTGGAGAGATATTTCCCTGACATCGTCACTGTCCTCAGGCAACTGGAAGCCAGGCGCTTCATCCTCGACGGCGAGCTGCTGGTGGAGGGGGAGAGCGGCTATTCGTTTTCGGATTTGCAGCAGCGCCTGCATCCGGCGGCGAGCCGCGTACACATGCTGGCGGAAAAGCAGCCCGCCACGCTGGTGATCTTCGACATACTCCAGACGGAACAAGGCAAGGACCTAATGTTAGCGCCCCTCTCCGACCGCCGCCTCGCTCTGGAACGATTTTATGAGCGGTTCTGCTCCAAGGAACGGGCCATCAAACTGTCCCCGCAGTCCGATTCCGTTTCCGAGGCGAAGAAATGGTTCTCTTCTTCCGGTTGGTATATCGACGGCCTTGTGGCAAAGAACGCTCGGGACAGCTATGCGCCGGGCGAGAGGATCATGCAAAAATATAAGCCGATCCGTACCGCGGATTGCGTCGTGGGCGGCTTTCGTTACGGCAAAGATTCACGACAAGTGGGCTCTCTCCTCCTTGGGCTTTACGATGAACAGGGCCATTTAAACCACGTCGGATTCACTTCCAGCATCGCGAAGGCCGACAAGCCGGCCCTGACGAAACAGCTGCAAAAACTGATCCATGAGCCGGGGTTCGACGGCAATGCGCCTGGAGGACCGAGCCGCTGGTCCACCGATCGGTCGGTGCAGTGGGAGCCCCTCTTACCCAAGCTGGTCGTCGAAGTCACCTTCGACCATGTCAGCGACGATCGCTTCCGTCACGGCACAAAGTTGATCCGATTTCGGCCGGACAAGTCACCGCGCCAATGTACGATGGAACAGATTCATCGTTAATGCGACAAACCCGATCGATCTGCATCCAGCCGCCGACTGAATGCCGCGCCACGATCGTCAGTCCAGAATGAACGTCACTTTCAGGTCGACGCGATACATCGTCACTTTCCCATTCTCGACGACCACCTGCTGTTCCTTTACCCACGCACTCTTGATGTTATGCACGGTTTTTGATGCTCGTGCGATGCCGTTTTGGACGGCATCCTCGAAGCTCTTCGGCGACTCGCAGCTGATTTCGATGATCTTTGCAACGGACATGGGAAACCTCCGTGAAAGGGGTGTCTGTTTGTTCGCGACTTCACCGCATGTTCTATTTGGCGCGTTCAAAAGGACGTGAGAACTGGGGGAGCACCTAAGATATTCCGGGGCGGGAACTAGGGATCGTCTGCTTATCTTCACTCATACTGGTGGCCGGACTATTTCTTCGGACGGGGGTGCCATCCTGTGCTTGACTTTAGAAGCCGTGCGCATTAAGCCGGCTGGCCGCCGACCTGATCTTATCAAAGCGCGCCAAGGGAAGTGCTCAACGCCGTTTCCAGTGGCCCTAGGTCGTAAGGCCATAGCTTGTCCAGGGGGGCCTTGAGGACTGCATTGACTGACCGTGGACTGGAAGTGTCCCTGCTGTGCACCTGCGAGGGACCGAACAGCATAATCAGTCGGCCCGTATATCCGCCCTCGCGAAGATTATGCAGCATGAGATTCCCGCGGGGTTGATCGACGTGCATATCAAGAATGACAAGGTCCGTATGAGAGGCCTCGATGTGGCTCTTCACGTCGGCTGGGCTACAGGTAACACATACTTCGTAGCCCCTGTCCTTGAGAAACGTGGTGATCTGTTCTTGGAGGTCGTCGGTCGGTGTCAAAAGCAAGATCATCCTGCCTCCTTCCGCGGATGGCCCCCTAGGCGCTCGTCAGCTGAACAGGAGGAGAACCTGCCTGCCTGTTCTCATCTCGGGGCTACCACTCTGTCGGCGGTTTCCG
>DASTLA010000060.1:0-22623 GCA_035715525.1 Nitrospiraceae bacterium | reverse complement strand
TCGAAATCCTGGCGAACATTCTACGACCAGAATCTATGAGTTCGCGGTCCGCAGGCACCGCCGTCCGCCTCGAACCTGTCATGCCGCACTCCTCCAACTCGTGATGACTCCAGCACAAGCCCAAGCCTATTGCACCACGCTGACGAAGAACAGCGGCAGCAACTTCTACTATTCCTTCCTTTTCCTTCGGAAACCGCGACGGGAGGCGATGTATACGGTCTACGCCTTCTGTAAGGAAGTCGATAGCGCGGTCGACGAGCCGCCGCCCGGAAGCAACCCCCAGCAGGAGCTCGAGCGATGGCGCAAGGAATTAGCTGCGGCCTACCACGGCACACCGACTTTGCCGGTCACTGTGAGTCTCGCCCGGCATGCCAAGGAATTGTCCATCCCTCAGACCTATTTTGAAGAGCTCATCAAGGGCGTGGAGATGGATCTTTCCCGCTTCCGCTATCCCACGTTCGACGAACTGTCATTGTATTGCTATCGGGTAGCCTCGGTCGTGGGGCTCATTTGTCTCCACGTCTTCGGTGTCAGGTCTCCGCGCGCTCAGGACTATGCCGTGAACCTGGGCATGGCGTTCCAGCTCACCAACATTCTTCGGGACATCGGAACGGATGCGGAATCTGGACGGATTTATCTTCCTCAGGAGGAGCTGAGGCGGTTTAAGTACCCGGAAGAAGATCTGCTTCGCCGGCAATACAGCGGGGGATTCACCGAACTCATGCAGTTCGAAGTCGCGCGCGCGAAGGAGTACTATGCGAAGGCGAGACGTGCGTTGGAATCGCTACCACCTGACGAACGGCGTGCCTTGACGGTGGCAGAGATCATGCGTGGCGTGTATAGTCGCATTCTGGAGCGCATCGAGCAGTCGGATTATCGCGTCTTCGGACCTCGCGTGACGTTGAAGCCCAGCCATCGGTTGGCGGTAGCCGCTGCGGTTTGGCTGCGCTCGCGCTTCCGTCGCGCGCCTGCATGAGCAAACAGGTTCTCATTCTGGGCGGCGGGATCGCGGGGCTTACGGCGGCCCTCTTCCTCCGGGAACGCGGCTTTCACATCACCATCCTCGAACAGGCGGCCGAAGTCGGCGGCCGCTTGATCCATGCTCCGCCACCCTGCTTGCTGGGAGCCCATGCCGCGACCTGGCGCCTCTGCAAGCAGCTCGATCTCGAGACCGCCCTTCGCCGCATGCGACATACACCGATCGAATTCCTTCAAGGCGACGGGCGGCATGTGCAGTTCCTCCATTTTCCGCTCCCCTCTCCGCTAAATACCTTGCTGGGCACGAGCCTCTTTCAAGGACTCTCGATGCGAGACCGTTGGCAGCTCCTGTCTTTTTTAGAGCGAACCTGGGAACAAGATCCGCCGTTGCCCGACGATCTCGAGTTGCGGATCGCCGACGAATGGTTCGCGAGTATCGGCCAATCCGAAGCCGCCCGGCAAGGCGTATGGAGCAGCCTGTCCCGATTTCTGTTGGGGGCTCCGTTAAAGGAGGTCTCCGCCGCGCTGTTCATGCGCACCCTGCGACGAAGTTTTTTCACCGGAGTGCGGCCGGCGAAGATGATCGTCCCCCCTCAGGGGGCCGGCGTCTGGCTCATCGCTCCGCTCAAAGCACGATTGGATCGCTCAGGTGTGGAGTTCAAATTGTCGGCCCCGGTGCACCGAATCAGGTTCGACTCTAATCGTGTCTCCGGCATCGAGCTGGCCGACCGACATATCATGACGGCCGACTGGTACGTAGCGGCTCTTCCACGGCACGAGTTGACACATCTGATACCCGAACGCCTTCTTACGCACTACGGCTACTTCCAGCAACTGGGGAGATTGAAGGAATCTCCCTACCTCGTCGTACAGCTCCATGCGGAACAACCCAGCACCGGTACCCGCGTGGTGCTGTTGGAGCGGCGAACCTTTCACTGGTTGATTCATCAATCGGACGAGACGATGAAGGAAGGCACGTCGAATATCTGGGCCGTGGCGGTCGGAGACGATCGGCTGATCGACAGGCAAGAGGAAGTGATCCGCGCGGCGGTGGAGGATGCACAGGCTGCGCTATCGCTTGCCGCGCCGCCACCGGTGATCAGCAGCAGATGTCATCGAGAACCTCGCGCCATCCTCGACGTAAAGCCTGGCACGCAACAGTATCGCCCATTGCAACAAAGTCCCTTTTCGAATTTCTTGGTGGCGGGAGATTGGACCGATACGGGCTGGCCTTCTCTTCTGGAATCAGCCGTGCTCAGCGGACAACGCTGTGCCGACGCTATCCCCGGGTGACGTACCGGCCATTGACATCACCGGCAAGCCTGCCTAAGATGCCGCATTCTTCTCGTGGCCGTATCCATGCCGGCTTCCCTGACACCACTTCAACAACTTGCCGCGTCGCTTAAGGATTGTCAGCGTTGCAAACTGTCAACACTCGGCCGAACGCAGGTCGTCTTCGGCGTCGGCAATCCGCGCGCCGCGATCATGTTCGTGGGAGAAGGCCCTGGGTTCAACGAAGATCAAAAGGGAGAGCCGTTCGTGGGATCAGCGGGGAAGTTGCTCAACGATCTCTTGCAATCGGCAGGTCTCTCGCGGGATGAAATCTACATTGCCAACGTCGTCAAATGCCGGCCGCCCAACAATCGCGATCCTGAGCCGGACGAAGTGGACACCTGCAAGCCATTCCTGCTGCAGCAAATCCAGATGATTCGCCCGAAGCTGGTCTGTACATTGGGCAACTGGGCGACGCAGACACTGCTCGAACGGAAAGTGGGTATCACGAAGGTGAAAGCGCAGGCCTTCTACCTGAAAGATTTTGTGATCTTCCCATTGCTGCACCCGGCCGCCGCGCTGCACCAGGGCAATCTACTTCCCGTTCTGAAGGAGGATTTCAGGAAACTGAAAGAATTTTTGGACAAGCATGCTCATCCCGCCCCGGCCACCGCCTCACCAGCCACTCCACCCGACCGTACGCTCCAAATCGAACCGCCGACCGCGCCCCCTCAGCAGATGGACCTCTATAGCTAGCGAACGTCGCCCGTCCCTCGCTTTCCGTATCTGGACATCAGGTCGCGCATAGGCGAGTAGCTCTTAGGCTTTGGACTGCATCTCTTCCGAAGAGTCCGACGCGGCGCCCTCCCCGCCCTCTCCTTCAGCCGGCTTCTCCTCTTCCGGCTCTTCAAACCAGGCCACCAACATTTCATCCCACCAGGTCTCGTCGACGTCGGCACCGGGATCAGTCCCCAAAAAAGCCACATCGTCCTTCGTGATGTCCTGCCCGACCAGGTGCGGCTGAAATTTGGCGCGGTCGATCACTTCCTTGGTCGCGTAGCCGCCCAGGATCCAAGAGTCCGGATCGGCTCGACGGGACTTGTAAGCTTTCAAGCCCAGCTTCAGATACATGAAGATCTGCCGCTGCCGCTCATCACTGATTCCGCTGTGCGGGAGGCTGAGCGTCTTTTCAATCTTCTTTCTCCAATGCCGATCGTCGTAGCGCGAGGTGATCAGTTCCAACATTTTCTTCCCCAGTTCGGCATCAAGCGGCATAGTGTGTTCCTTGTTTCGTGGATAGACTTGTTTACTTACGACCGTATAACCCAGTGAATGAGGCCTTCGCAATCGCATTTTGGTTCAAATAATAACCCACCATCGCACCTGAGGCGTCCGGCTTCAAGGGAAGCTGATCCGCTTTCAACGCAAACACCGTAAAGATGTAACGATGCGGTTTATGCCCTTGCGGAGGACAAGGCCCGCCGTAGCCCGGCTGGCCGAAATCCGTCGCGCTCTGGACCGCGCCTTGAGGGGCGCCGCTGCCATCCGCCTTCCCCGCTCCCGCAGGCAACGACGTCACACTCGGAGGGATATTGAAGATCACCCAATGCCACCAGCCGCTGCCGGTCGGCGCATCCGGATCGTACACGGTCACGGCGAAACTCTTCGTATCCTTGGGAACATGAGACCACTGCAACTCGGGAGAGACGTTGTCGCCCGTACAGCCGAATCCGTTGAATACGTGCTCCTTGCCGATGGGCGCCTTGTGCTTGATGGTGGGGCTGCTGAGACGAAAGTCCGCCGCATTGGTGGCGTCAGGCGCGGCCACGAGCGCCAGTAGAATCAAGCTCCATGCATATCGCATCAGGTCATCTCCTTTGCTAGCCAACCCTTCGGGCGCTTACTTCGCTGCTTTTTGATAGGTGCCCACCAGCTGTGCCTCGCCGATGATGTGACCTTTCATGGCCTGCTCCAATTTGGCTTTGGTCGGCCGGTTCAGATCAGGCAGCATCGCATCCAGCGCATAAAGTTTATGGAAGTAGCGGTGGCGGCCGACGGGCGGGCAAGGCCCACCGTAGCCGGTTCGCTTCCAGTCATTCATCCCTTCTTTCGTGCCCGCAGGCAAGGCCTTGATGCCTTCCGGTAACCCTATGACTGCTGGCGGCAGGTTGTACAGCACCCAATGGACCCACGTCATTTTCGGTGCGGCTGGATCCGGCGCATCCGGGTCATCGACGATCAGGGCCAAGCTCTTAGCGTCGGCCGGGACGTCCGCCCATGCAAGCGGCGGCGAAACGTCTTTTCCTTCGCAGGTGTACAGCACCGGGATGGCACCCTGATTGGTGAACGCGGTGGACGTGATCCGCATAGACCCTCCTCGCGAGCCTCTACCTTTCGTTCCTCGTGCGCTTAGCTCCCCGCGATCGTCATTTCGGCAAGCTTGATCGTGGGGCTGGCGATGCGCCCGCGGAATACCAGGTCCGAACCGATCGTTTCAATATTGGCGTACATCCGCTTCAAATTGCCGGCGATCGTGATTTCTTCGACAGGATAAGCCAATTCGCCGTTTTCGATCCAGAAGCCGCTGGCTCCTCTCGAATAATCGCCGGTCACCATATTGATGCCGAACCCAATCAAATCGGTCACGTAAAGGCCTCGCTTGACGGAAGCAATGATTTGTTCCGGCGACTGCGTACCCGGTACCATAAAAAAATTCGTCGGCCCGGCCGAGGGGCTTTCGCCGATGCTACGGGAGGCGCTTCCAGTGGAAGGCAGTCCCAACTTTTTACCGGAATATGTGTCCAACAGATAGCTGCTAAGCCGGCCGCGTTCGACCACCGCCTGCTTTCTAGTGGGCAGCCCCTCTCCGTCGAAGGGACGCGTGCCGAGGCCGCCCGGGAGACGGCCGTCATCATAAACGGTCACAAAATCCGGCGCGATGGTCTTCCCCAGCTGCCCGACCAGGAACGACGCTCCTTTGTACAGGGCATAGCCGGACAGGGCGCTGCACAAATGCCCCAGCAGGCTCCCTGCGACCTCCTGTTCGAAGATTACCGGCGCGTTGCACGTCGTCACTTTTTTGGCACCCAGACGTCTCAGCGTACGCCGTGCAGCTTCTTTGCCGATCGCGTCGGGGCTTTCCAACTTGGCGAAGGTCCGGTTGACCCCATACCAGTAGTCGCGCTGCATACCTGCCTCATCGGATGCGACCGGGGTGACAGACAGGGAAAAGCTGCTGTTCTGATAGTGCCCCACGAATCCATGGCTGTTCGCCAGAATGATCCGCCCGGATGAGGAATCGCAGTCGGCCCCTTCGCTGTTAGTGATCCGCTGGTCCGCAGCAAAGGCGGCCTGTTCTGCACGTAAGGCCAGATCGATTTGCTGGTCTGTCTGTAATGTCGTCGGGTCATAAATTTGTAGGTCGCTGCACTCGCCGGCAAACTGTCCCGGCTCGGGCAATCCAGAGATGGGGTCTTCGACGATGGCCTGCGCCAGCGCGCAGGTCTCGCCCACGAAGCGATCCAATGCGTCTCTGGAGAAATCAGATGTTGAAGCGCTCGCCGACCGGTGTCCGAAAAATACTCGAAGCCCCAAACGCTTCTCGTGCGCTTTGGTGAGCCGGTCGACTTTACCCATACGAACTTGCACCGAGAGCGTGTTCCCGTCCGCGACCATGACGTCCGCAGCCGTCGCACCGCACCGCTTGGCTCGTATCAGTAGATCCTGCGCGATGCCCTGGTAGTCTCGTTGTGTCGCGAGTTGTGTCATCGTTACGCCTGCGTCCCCCCCACAGTGATTTCGTCGATTTTGATAGTCGGCAATCCGACTCCGACCGGCACAGATTGTCCGTCCTTGCCGCAGGTACCGATCCCCTCATCGAGCTTGAGGTCGTGGCCCACCATGGAGACCTTCGTCAAGATCTCAGGGCCATTGCCGATCAGCGTTGCGCCTTTGACCGGTTTCGTCACCTGCCCATCCTCGATCAGGTAGGCTTCGCTGGCGGAAAAAACGAATTTTCCGTTTGTAATGTCTACCTGCCCGCCGCCGAAAGAAACCGCGTACAAGCCTCGCTTCACGGACCGGATGATATCGTTCGGATCGGACTCGCCGGCCAGCATGAACGTATTGGTCATCCGCGGCAGAACCACGCTTTGATAGCTTTCCCTCCGGCCATTGCCCGTGAGCGGAATACGCATCAGACGCGCGTTCAGTTTATCCGTGATATAGCCGCGCAGGATCCCCCGCTCGATCAACACCGTGCGGCTAGTGGGCGTGCCCTCATCGTCGATATTCAACGAGCCACGCCGGAACGGCAATGTGCCGTCATCCACAATCGTGCACACCTCCGAGGCCACCTTTTTTCCGACGAGGTTCGAGAAGGCCGATGTCTTTTTACGGTTGAAGTCCGCCTCCAACCCGTGCCCGATCGCCTCGTGCAGCAAAATCCCAGGCCATCCGCCTCCCAAGACGACGGGCATGATGCCTGCTGGAGCATCGACGGCGCTTAAGTTCAAGATAGCTTCCCGAGCGGCTTCTCGCGCGAATTGGAGATATCGTTGCCCGTCTTGGAAGTAGTCCAGCCCTACACGCCCGCCTCCGCCGAATGTCCCGACTTGCCGGTTCCCGTTGTCTTCGGCGATGCAGGTGACCTGGAGTCGGGACAGCGGTTGCATGTCGCCGACCATCATACCGTCCGACGTCGCGATGACCACGATCTTGTATTCGGTATTGAACGACGCCATCACGTTCTTGATGCGGGAATCGTAGCGGCGGGCTTCGGCGTCGATGGCGTTCAGAAGTTCAACGCGGTCTTTGGTCGCGACTTCGATGTTGGCACGGTCGTGAGGATAGAGGTCTCGGGCCAATGCCGGACGATGGGTAACCGACACCGGGGTGGCGCCCTGCGTCGATTGGGCGATGTAGCGTGCCGTGTCGGCCGCAATTTCGAGATCTTTCTTGGTCAACTCATCCGAGTATGCGAAACCGGTCTTCTCCTCGGCCGTCGCCCTCACGCCGACCCCTTGTCCAATATTTTTCGTCGCCCGTTTGACGATCCCTTCTTCCATGGACACGGATTCGGCCTGGCAATGCTCGAAATACAGGTCGGCATAGTCGATATTGGACACCTTCACGCGACCCAATGCTTGTTCGACCTCTCTATCGCTGACCCCGAAGCGCGCTAGCGGCACGGATTGCTCTGTCGCCATCTCTGCAGTTCCTTTCCCTTCAGCGGTGCGCGAGTATAGCCCAACTGTTCGAAGAGCCGCAATGCGAATGCGCTCGAACCATGTGCAAATACAGCGAAATCCGGAAATATCGTTTGACTTTTGACCACCCCCGGTCTAGACTCACTTTACCCTCCGCATGCGGCTCAAAGAAAGGGTAAACACGCCGGTCTATGAACCATTCTCGTTCGCAGGATATCGAGCCTCCTTCAGATTCTGACCTGCTCAGTAAACTCGAACCCGATCTGCTCCCCAAGCATCTGGCCGTGATTATGGACGGGAACGGGCGTTGGGCCGAATTGCGCGGGCTGCCCCGAATCGCCGGACACCAGGAAGGCATCAAATCGGTCCGAGAGCTGATTTCCCTGTCGCTGGAGCTCGGCATCAAGATTCTCACCATCTATGCCTTCTCGCAGGAAAACTGGAATCGACCGGTTCAGGAAATCAGCGCCCTGATGGGGCTGCTCGAGCACTATTTGTCTACCGAACGGTCCAGCCTGATCGAGCAAGGCGTGCGTTTCCGAACGATCGGACGAGTCTCTTCCCTTCCAGCCAATGCGTTGCACTGGGTCCGCACCACCGAGCGCGAGACGGCCCATTTGAACAAGCTGATCCTCAACGTCGCGCTGAGTTACGGCGGCAGAGCAGAGATCGTGGACGCCGCGAAGGAGTTGGCCCAGGAAGTACAAAAAGGCCGACTGACGGTCGAGCAGATCGACGAGGCCTCTCTTCAGCAACGACTTTACACGCAGGACCTTCCGGACCCCGACCTGTTGATTCGTACCAGCGGCGAGACCCGCATCAGTAACTTCCTACTCTGGCAATTGGCCTACACGGAGTTGTATTTTACCCCGACCCTGTGGCCGGATTTTCGCCGACGCGAGACCTTGGTGGCCTTGCTGGAATATCAGAGGCGAGAACGTCGATTCGGCCGCGTCCTGAGCAGCGTCTCCTCCTAACCGCCATCGTTGAGCCAGAGAACCTCGTGAGCACAGCCGGTCCTGCCACCTCGTCCGAAGCGGTCCCGGTCTCCAAATCCGCGTTCGATCCTCGCCGCGTCTATACGGCGGTTCTATTGATCCCAGGACTCTATGTCATCATCCGCTACCTTCCACCGATTGCCTTCACGCTTCTGGCCTTTATGGTCGGCGCCTTGGCTCTGGGCGAGTTCTACCGGCTCTGTTTCCGGGAAGGATCTACTCGGCCGCTGACGGCGATCGGCCTCGTGACCATGGCACTGTGGTTTGCGAGCTTCCACATCGGAGGACTCGGCGTCGAATACCTTTTTCTCGGCGTCATTCTCACGCTGTTGCTTCCTTTGGTGTCTCGGGAGCAAAGCGGACAGCGGCTCTCAAACAGCGCGGCCATGATCTTCGGCGTTCTGTATGTCGGCGGCGCAATGACGTACCTGGTGCGAGTCCGCGCATACCCGAGCGGAGAACATCTCATCCTGTTCGTGCTCTTTGTCACCTGGGCTGCCGACACGGGAGCGTACTACGTCGGCAAGAGTTTCGGCCGGCATCCGCTCGCTCCGAGGCTCAGCCCGAAGAAAACGATCGAAGGTTTACTCGGCGGCCTTGCACTGGCCATTGGAGCGGTCTTCGCCGCGAGGCCCTGGTTTCCGTTCTCATTAACCGTGCTCGACTCCGTCCTGCTCGGCACCATTCTGACGGCCGCCGGCCTGGCGGGTGATCTCGCAGAGTCGGCCGTCAAACGGGCGGCCGGGGTGAAGGATTCCGGTGGACTGCTGCCTGGTCACGGTGGCATGCTCGACCGCGTCGATAGTCTCTTGTTCACCGGCCCCACGTTCTACTACTATGTGCTCCTCGGCGGATTTTCGGCGCCGTAAGAAGCCCTTGATTGAGGACTGCTCATGAAGACCATTGTGATTCTTGGCGCCACCGGCTCGATCGGCACTAATACGCTCGACATCGTCGCGCGGTTCCCTAATGAATTCCGCGTCGCCGGAATTACTGCCGGTTCCAACGTTGAGAAACTGGAAGAACAGATCCGGCGATTCCGCCCTTCGGTAGCGGCCTTGGCGAATGAAGCGGCGGCAGCCAGGTTACGCGACCTCTGTGCCGATCTTCCCGTTCGAATCCTCGCCGGGCAAGAAGGGATCCAGGAGGTCGCACAGACTCCCGAGGCGGAGCTCGTGATCTCGGCGATCGTCGGCGGCGCGGGGTTGGTGCCGACCCTGGCCGCCATCCGCACCGGCAAGCATATTGCGTTGGCCAACAAGGAACCGATGGTGATGGCCGGCAAATTGATGCAAGAAGAGGCGCGCAAACATGACGTCCGGATCCTTCCCGTGGACAGCGAACACAGTGCCATTTTTCAATCGCTCGAGGGGCATCGGCACGAAGACGTGAAGCGCCTCATCCTCACAGCCTCCGGCGGCCCTTTGTGGGACTGTTCACGCGAGCAATTGCAGCACGTGACCCCCGAGCGCGCATTGCAGCATCCCAACTGGAAGATGGGCTCCAAGATCACCATCGATTCAGCCACGCTGATGAACAAGGGGCTGGAAGTGGTCGAGGCGCGTTGGCTGTTCGATATCCCCGAATCCCGCATCGAAGTGTTGGTCCATCGCGAGAGCATCATCCATTCTTTGGTAGAATATGCCGATAGATCGATGATCGCGCAGCTTGGATTGCCCGATATGCGCACCCCGATTTCCTACGCGATGCATTATCCTGAACGTATGCCGTTGGAGCTGCCTTCGTTGGAACTGGCGGAAATCGGCAAACTCACCTTCTTTAATCCGGATCACGAGCGATTCCCATGCTTACGACTCGGCTATGAATCGCTCCGCATCGGCGGCACGATGCCCGCCACGATGAACGCCGCGAACGAAATCGCCGTCGAGGCGTTTCTGCAGGGCGGGATTCGTTTTCTCGATATTCCGGACATCATTCGGAGTACAATGGAAGCGCATGCTCCCAAGTCGATCGAGAGTGTGGCTCACGCCCTAGAAGCCGACCGGTGGGCTCGCGAAAAGGCCGAGTCACTGGTCCATACGTTGACGCGGTAATACCCCGCACACCAAGGAGTCCTGTTGTGGGAACAGCGTTTGCCTGGTCGCCTGATGTGGTGTCGTTCCTCAGCCACTGGGCCCTTCCTTTCCTCGTCGTTCTCGGCGTCCTCGTCGCCTTCCATGAGATGGGACATTTCCTCGCCGCCCGCTGGGTCGGAGTGAAGGTGCTCAAGTTTTCCCTGGGATTCGGCCCGAAGATTCTAGGCAGGCAGGTCGGAGAGACGGAGTATCTGTTGTCGGCCGTGCCGTTGGGCGGCTACGTCAAATTGTTCGGGGAAGACGAGAACGAAACGGTCTCCCCCGAGGAAAAGAAACGCGCCTTCGCCCATCAGTCGTTGTGGGGCAAAACGCTGATCGTGGCCGCCGGTCCGATCTTCAATTTCATCCTCGCCTATTTGATCTATACAGTGTATATCGGCTTGGGCTACTCCCTGCCCGTACCGAGCTTCAAAGACATCATTCCGGAAATCGAAGCGGTGCTTCCTGGGTCCGCTGCCGATCAGGCAGGCTTGAAACCGGGCGATAAAATCCTCCGCGTCAACGAGAAGGACATCTCCACCAGCGCGGAATTGATGAAAGCGATCTCCGTCAGCAACGGCAAACAGTTGACGCTGGACCTGACCAGAGGTGAGCAAATCAAGACCGTCCTGGTCACTCCGACCAAGACGACGGTTCAGGAAGGCGGGAAACCCGTCACGATCTACCAGTTGGGAATCGAAGAGCGGGCTCCCCTCATCACGGCTGTCATTCCGGGGTCCCGCGCTCAGGCCGCCGGGCTCGCGGCCGGTGACCGCGTGGTCCGGATCGATGGACATGACATCTTCACCTGGTCTCAGATGACGTCCCTCGTCCGGGAGAATCCGAACAAACCGCTGCAGTTTGAGATTCAGCGATCCGGAGCTCCGGTTGCGTTGACCGTCACCCCGATGGGCGAAAAGACGACGATTGACGGCAAACAGGTGGAGATCGGGAAGATCGGCATTTCCGCACAGAACCAGACGCTCCTCCAAACCAGCGACCCATTGAAAGCGCCGCTGCTCGGAGCCCAGGCGACGTGGGGATGGACGGAACTGACCGTCGTCGGGATTTATAAAATCATCACAGGCGAAATTTCCCGCAAGAATATCGGCGGACCGCTGACCATCGCCAAGACCGCGGGAGACGCAGCCGAGCAAGGCACCTCGAATCTCGTCTTCCTCATGGCGATGTTGAGCATCAACCTGGGAGTGCTGAATCTGCTGCCCATTCCGATTCTGGACGGCGGCCATCTGATGTTCTTCTTCATCGAAGCCATCCGCCGGAAACCGCTGGGCGAACGGCAACGGGAGCTCGCGCAGCAAGTCGGGCTGGTGCTGTTGGTGGGCATCATGATCTTTGCTTTTTGGAATGATATCGAACGTCTGATCTCGCCCTAACGTTCCATGCGCGTCACTGAAACCCTCATTCCAACCCTCCGTGACGATCCGGGTGAGGCTGAAACCGTCAGCCACCGCTTGATGCTGCGCGCCGGCATGATCCGGAAGGTCGCGGCGGGCATCTACACCTATTTGCCCCTCGGATTGCGGGTCTTTCGCAAGATCGAGCAGATCGTGCGCGAAGAAATGAACCGGGCCGGTGCACAGGAGCTGCTAATGCCTATCGCCTCGCCTGCCGAACTGTGGCGCGAAACGGGGCGCTGGGACTATTACGGGAAAGAGTTGTTACGCTTCAAAGATCGCCACGAACGTGACTTCTGCCTTGGCCCCACCCATGAGGAGGTCATCACCGACCTGTTTCGGCGGGAAGTTCGTTCTTACCGGCAAATGCCGCTCAACTTCTATCAAATCCAAACGAAATTCCGCGATGAGATCCGGCCACGGTTCGGGCTGATGCGGGGGCGGGAGTTCATCATGAAGGACGCGTACAGCTTTGACCGCGACGAGGGGGGCGCCCGCGTCAGTTACCAAAAAATGTACGACGCCTACAATCGGATTTTCACCCGTTGCGGCTTGACGTTCCGTCCCGTGGAGGCAGATACGGGGTTGATCGGCGGCACCTCGTCGCACGAGTTCATGGTGCTAGCCGACACAGGAGAGGAAACCATCGTCTACAGTCCGCAAGGCTCCTATGCCGCGAACGTCGAGCGGGCAGAGATTCCCCCACCGCCTTCCGGCCAGCCCCTGGCATTGCGCTCGATGACGGAGATCGCCACACCCAACCGGCGTACGGTTGAAGAGGTCACCGCCTTCTTAAAGATCACGCCGCAGCAGCTGGTCAAAACCCTCCTGTACAGCGCCGGAAAGGAAACCGTGGCGCTGTTGGTTCGCGGAGACCATGAAGTCAACGAGATCAAGGTGAAGCGCCTGCTCGGTGCAACGGATATTGAATTGGCTCGACCGGAGTTAGTCGCCTCATTGACCGGTGCACCGGTCGGTTTTGCGGGGCCGGTTGGGCTCAAGCTGCGCATCGTGGCAGACCAGGCCGTCAAGGTCATGGCAAACTTCGTCGTCGGCGCCAACAAAGCGGACACCCATTTCGTCGATGCGAATGTGGGACGTGATTTCCAAGTCGATCAGTTCGCCGACCTCCGAAATGCCCGATCAGGCGACCCTTCACCCAGGCACGACGGCACCCTGGAAACCGCCAAGGGCATCGAAGTCGGACACGTCTTCATGTTGGGAACGAAATACAGTCAGTCCATGAAGGCAACCTTTCTGGATGCCCAGGGGCAGGAGCAACTGGCGGTGATGGGCTGCTATGGCATCGGCATCAGCCGCACCGCTGCAGCCGCCATCGAACAGAATCACGATGCGAAGGGAATCATCTGGCCGGTACCGATCGCCCCTTATCACGTGACCCTATTGCCGCTCGGCCAATCACAACCGGTCTTGCAGCTCGCTGAGACGCTATACCGGTCGTTGCAGGAGGCCGGTGTGGAAGTCCTCTGGGATGACCGCGACGAGCGGGCTGGCGTCAAGTTCAACGATGCGGATCTGATCGGAGCTCCCTATCATCTTGTGCTCGGTGATAAGGGACTCGCTCAAGGCCAAATCGAAATAAAGGTCCGCAAGACCGGTGAGACGTTGAAGCTGGCCCCGGATCGGGTCGTCCAGCATCTCGTCTCTCTCGTGAAGTCGGTGACATAACGCTTACCGGCATCTTCTTCTCCCGCTGACAGCATCGTCCGACATCCTCACTCACCCTCTGCGACGGACTCCCGGAAATTGCGTTTTCCTTGCCTTGACCCTGCGTTCGGTTACACTGAACCTGAAAAGGGAACCCCCGCTCAACAAGCTCTCGTACCCTAACACAGGCGCCGGCTCTTCAGATTCCGGGAGACCCGTTGATGCAGACCAAGCCGCTTTCCGGATTGAGCGATTCCACCCTGAAAAGCGGGTTTGCCGAGAACGTCAAACGCCTCAGCACGCAAATTCAATCCGCCTCCGACATCGACCAGATCATCCTGGATCTCCACCACGAGATCCTGAGCTGTTTCGATGCCGAAGACCTGACGTTGTTCGTGGTCGATGCGGAAAAGAAGGAAATTTTCTCCAAGATTCCCCACCTCGATACGGTACAGGAAGTCCGCACACCGATCACCGAACAAAGCCTAGCCGGATTTTGCGCCAAATACCTGCGTCCGGTGAACGTGGCGGATGCCTATAGTCAGGCGGAGCTGGCAACCGTCCATCCGTCCCTGGCGCACGACACCAGCTACGACAAGAAAACGGGATTCAAGACCAAGCAGGTTCTTACCTATCCCATCGTCGCCGAAAATAAGTATCTGATGGGCGTGATCCAACTTCTCAACAAGAAAAGCGGAGGGCGTTTCACCCGAAAAGACGAGGAGTCTGCTGCTGAAATCGCCAAGGCCTTGGGGACAGCCTTCTACGCTCTGCGCAAGATCTCGAAAAAGGCCCCTTCCAAATTCGACTATCTGTTGTCGAGCAACAAGATCTCGCAAGCCGATTTGGACCAAGCGATGGCCGAGTCACGCAAGGGAACCAGCGACTTGGAATCGATCCTGATCGAAAAGTTCAAAGTCCCGAAAGCCGACCTCGGCAAGTCGCTGGCGCAGTTTCACAAGTGCCCCTACATCGAATACAGCGAACGGACCATCGTCGATGTCGAGCTGCTGAAGAACCTGAACGTCGATTACCTCAAGAAGAACCATTGGATGCCGCTGAAGCGCGATCGGGCCGCCATTGAGATTCTGACCGATGACCCGGGCGATCTGGATCGTGTCCAGGACATCAAGCGTACCTTCCCGGGCCTCAACATCCGTTTCGCCGTCAGCCTGCGACGCGACATTACTCAGTTCCTCTCGACCTCCACCGGATCTCCCGAAACGTCCACCAAACTGAACGAAAACGTATCGGACATCCTGGGTGAACTGGTGAGCGAATCGCAGCTGGAGGCGGCGGAGGATGCCTCCTCGGCGGGCATGGACGAAAACGACAGCGCCATCGTTCGCCTCGCCAATCAAATTATCGCCGACGCTTTTCGGCAGAATACGTCCGATATTCACATCGAGCCATACGGCGAGAAGCGGGATACCCTGGTCCGCTTCCGCGTCGACGGCGAATGCTTCGAGTACATGAAAATTCCGCCCAGCTACCGCCGGGCCATCGTGTCGCGCCTCAAAATCATGGCCAGCCTCGATATCGCCGAACGCCGTAAGCCTCAGGACGGCAAAATCAAGTTCAAAATCGGCGAGAATAAGGAGATCGAGCTTCGGGTCGCCACCATCCCCACAGCCGGCTACAACGAGGACGTGGTCATGCGTATTCTGGCGGCAAGCGAACCGTTGCCGCTCGATAAAATGGGATTTTCGGACCGCAATTTACGGGAAATCAAAAACATCGCCGAGAAGCCTTACGGAATCATCCTCTGCGTCGGGCCCACCGGCTCCGGAAAGACCACGACGCTGCACTCCGTCCTCGGACATATCAATACGCCCGATATCAAGATCTGGACGGCGGAAGACCCCGTCGAAATCACCCAATACGGCCTGCGGCAGGTGCAGGTCCATGCCAAGATCGGCTTCACCTTTGCGGCCGCCATGCGCGCCTTTCTCCGGGCCGACCCGGACGTCATCATGGTGGGAGAAATGCGGGATAAGGAAACGGCCGACACGGGGATCGAGGCATCGCTGACGGGCCACTTGGTCCTGAGCACCCTGCATACCAACAGCGCGGTCGAGACGATTACCCGCCTGCTCGACATGGGGTGCGACTCATTCAGCTTCGCGGATGCCATGTTGGGTGTGCTGGCGCAACGATTGGCGCGCCGGATCTGCAAAGATTGCCGGGAACCCTATCATCCGACGAAAGAAGAATTCGATGAGTTACGACAGGGGTATGGTCCCGAGTACTGGGATAAACTCGGGCTCACTTATGATGCGAATTTCCGCCTCCATCGCGGCAAAGGTTGCGACGCCTGCAACCGTTCCGGTCTCAAAGGGCGGGTGGCATTGCACGAGCTGTTGATGGGCACGGACCAGATGAAGCGACTCATCCAGAACAAGGCCAAAACGGAAGAAATGTTGAAGCTCGCGATGGAAGAGGGTATGACGACGCTGGTCCAGGACGGCATTCAGAAGGTCCTGCAAGGTCATACCACCTACAAAGAAGTGAAAGCCGTCGCCATCAAGTAAGGCGGCCGACATCAGGGTGCCGATCCTGTCCGTATTCTCCCCGCCCGCTGGGCTTCCAACCGCTGCACCTCTTCCGTCCGGCCGGCTTTGTTTGCATAGTCGATGGCCTGTTGCAGTGCCCCTTCGGCCCGGGGTGTATCGTGCAATGCCTGATAGGCGTAGAAGGCACGCTCCGCATAGCCTGTCCCTCGATCGGGAGATCCGCGCAGGGCAGCGATCCGCCCCAGGCGCAGCAGATCTTCGGCAATCGCGCCACTCCGTTCGTTGGCCTTGTCCAATTCCAGCGCACGTTCATATTCCTGCTCTGCCTGTTGAAATTGTTGCTGCGCTTCCGCCAGCAGCCCTAAATTGACATGGTTGCTGGCCTCGGCATCGGTCTCTCCCAGCGAACGGTTCAACTCCAACGCGCGTCGAAAGTAAGCTTCTGCCTGACCGGCGTCGCCGTTCGCCTGGTGCAGCAACCCGATATTGTTCTGTAACACTGCTGCAGCCGACCGATCCCCTGCACCTTGCGCCAGAGCCAATGCTTCCCGGTATCGACGTTCCGCCTCGTTCAACCGGCCATCCAGATGTTCGGCAGCTCCCAAAGCCGTCAGACTGTGCAGCCTCAACTTCGCATCGCCGAGTTGCTCCGAGAGCGCCACCGCTCGACCATGCCACTGCACGGCCTGAGAGGCCAGACCACGCTCCATTGCCAAGCTTCCGAGATCGTTCAGCGTCTGGATCAACAGCGCTCCGTCGTCGAGGCGTTCCGCCGTACGTCGCGCCGCTTGGTAGGCCTCCTCTGCCCGCGACAGCTCGCCTCTTGCGACCCACCGGCCGGCTTCCGCACGCCACGCCTGGATCTGTGCCGCGAGCGGCCGCATCGGTGGTTCCGGAGGAGGGTCCGGCGGTGGTGGGCTTGAGCAACCGACCAGCATCAATGCGAAGATGCCGGATCTCCAGGAAGCAGCACCTTTGCTTCGAAGGCTCATCGGTGCAATTGATCCCCCCTCAGACTCTTCATTGCGCCGTTAGAGGGCCCCGCCGGGATCGCCGGCGGCGGCCCCGCGTTCTGCGCGAAGCGACTGAATGGAAACGTCTGCTTCGCCCCACGGACCAACGTCGAGACATCGAGCAACGTTGTCTGTGCCGTATGTACGACCGGCGTCATTTCCTGAGTCAGGTCCCGTACCGAATCGGAAAGCCGCCTGACGCTCGCGAGTGTGTCCTCCGCGCTTTCCAGAATGATCGGAAGCTTGTTCGTGCTCTGCCGGACGTCCGACGTCAGACGATCGACCACCCCTAGGGTCCGTTGGATGGAGCCGGTCATCGTAGGAAGCACCGTGGACGCCTGCTCCACGGCGGTGACGGTTCGCTGGACCGATGCCATCAGCGTCGGCAGTTCCTGAGTGGCCGCCGCGACCTGCTCGAGTGCCTGTCCTCCCGCCTTGAGACTCCCTTGTAGATCTTGCGTAATCGTCTCGACTCGAAGTAGGGTCTGTTTGACGGCTGCAAGGACGGGTTGCACCTCGTTGATCAGGTCGCCGATGTCTTTGGGTTCGACGGCTCGAATCGTCGCGCCGTCCTGCAGGACCGAACTGCTCGACGTACCCATGGCGATGTCGACCTGAGTTTGACCGACTACTACCCCGCTTTTGATCACGGAAAGCTCCGAATTTTCCCTGACCATGGGTTGATAGCGAGTCAGCAGCAGCAGGCGGATATCGACCGTGCCACGCTCGTTGAGATCTACCTGTTCGACTCGCCCGACACGAATACCTGAAACCACGACCGGCGCGCCTGGCTCTAGCCCGTAGGATTTGCTCAGACTGGCATAGATCGAATACTTTCGCTCGAACAGATGTTCGACCTTAGACATCAAGACCCCAGCCACAATCAGGATCACCAGCGGGATCATCACGAAGGTCCCCACGATTTGGGCCAATCGGCTACTGGTCAATTGATGCGAATAATGCATTTTCATCGCTTACCTCATGTGGGCACGTCGGGTTTCCAGCCTCTCACGTCAAATACCGTTTGATCTCCGCATCCGCGGCTTCCCTCAGCGCTGAAGGCGATCCGTCCATGACGATGTGCCCATCCCGCAGCGCCACCACCCGATCTGCGCCCTCGCCGAGCGGCGACCAGCAACGAAGGGTCATCATAATGGCCAGCGGCCTCCCCGCTCTTACCTCCTCCAGGTACCGGCACAGCCTACCCGTCATGTCGACGTCCAGTCCCTCGGCCGGATCATCGAGTAGCAACAAGCGAGGGTCCATCACCATCGCCCTGGCTATCGCTGCGCGCCTCAGCTCACCGGCGGTGGCCTCGGCGGGAAATCGGTCCTTGGCGGACAGCAAGCCCAAACGGTCCAAATGATTGTTCACGGTCTCTTCGATGTCTCGGTTCGTCAGGGCCGATCTGTGATAGCGGAGCGGCAGCGCCACGTTGTTGAACAGCGTCATATTGCTGAGCAGCCCCGGTCGCTGAAGCGCCGTGCCGACCTGGAGTCGCAAAGCCGTCCGTTGATCCTCCGATCCGTCAGCCCAGCTCTTCCCAAACAATAAGACCCGCCCCTCGTCGGGCGTCACCAGGCCGGCCGCCAGTTCCAGAATCAGACTCTTGCCCGAGCCACTGGGGCCTACCAGCAGCAGCCATTCGCCATCCGTGATCTGCAGATCAACCGCGAATATAGTGGAGCGTCCCACGAGATCCATACGGACACGCTCCAGCACCACCGCTTGCCGGCTCATAGATACAGCAACACTGTGATCAGCACGTCGGCCGCGAAACAAATCACGAAGGAGTTAATCATGGCTCTGGTGGTCTGTTGGGGAACCTCGGTATAAGATGACTGAACCGACAGCCCGTGGTGACAGCAGATAGAAGCCACCGCGGTGCCGAAGAGCAAACCTTTGGCGGCCGTGATGGTCACATCGGTCGATGATAAGGCCGTCATCACGCCGTCAATGAAGGCAGGAAACGGGACCGTCAACTTTACCTTCGCGACGAGATATCCGCCGAGGACCGCCACGACGTCGAAATACAACGTGAGACAGATGATGGAAATGACCATGCCGACCATCCGCGGCATGATGATGAACCGGCTCACCGGAATGCCCATCAGCCGTAAGGCCACCACTTCCCGGTTGACGGACATGTTTCCCAGTTCGGTTGCGATGGCGGTTCCGGAGCGCCCCACGACGATAAAGGCGGTGAGTAATGGACCGAGCTCGCGCACGACGGTGAGTACGATGATGCTGCCGATGAGCCCGCCCGCTCCAAGCATCGGCAACTGGGTTCCGGCTTGCGTAATGATGAGAATGCCGACCAGCAGGGCGATGACGCTCGTGACTGGCAGCGCATCGACGCCGGTAAACAAAATTTGCCGGATGATAACGCGTGACGTTTCGCTCCGACCCTGTTTGGAGGGACGGACCAGGTCAACCACGGCTTGGGCACAGAGCGTCGCCAGCGACGCCAAATAGGCATAGGCCTCAATCGCTTTCGATCCCACCCATCCGATCATGTACGGCCTACGCGCCGATGGCCTGACTGACACGGGCCTTGGAGACCCCTCTGGCACAATTCGGCGAAATTGTAGGGAAATGCCCAGGGCAATGCAATGACGGGAGACGCCTCCGGCGGGATGAGGCGGCGTCCAATAATGAAGTGCTAGAGCGGCTTGGCCTTGATCAGATATTGCTGAATGCGTTGAAGTTGCGGCGGACGAAGCTTGATGAATTGGAGGCCGAATTCACCACCTCTCGCCCAACGGACGATCGCTTCATCGACGCGGACCGGCCATTCGTGTCCATCGGGCAAGAAGATCGACACTTTGACCTGCAGGCCGGGCGCCACCATGGTGTCGGATTTGGCCATACAACCCGTGAAGGACAAGTCCAAGACTTCGGCCTCCCCTTCAAAATCATCCTCTCCGAAAAAAAACAATCGGCATTCCACGGTAATCCGGCGCGATTTCCTGAGTTCCTTTGCGTCACCTACCATGCTGAGCCTCTCGAAGGTCCTTGAACGATCATGTGTCTGACGAGCCTGCGTGACCAAGGAATGCCTGAAGGCGTTTACTATCCGCCGGTGTAAGGGAAATAAATTCAACGCCAAAACATTCGCCTTTGGCCCAGCGCACCATCGCCAGATCGATGGTAGCCGGCGTCGGATGGCCCGGCAAGAGGATGATCAACGACATCGCGTCGCCCACCTTGACTCCGGCTTCGCTTTCGACCTTGCAACCCTTGGAGGAGAGATTCAGAACCAGACCCTCTCCTTCGGCGTCTCCGCTGAAGGTGATGGAAAGCGCGAAGCGAGAGAAGGAGAGCAGACAAGTGGGCGGAACGGCATGCCGCTCATGTTGTCGAAGTTCGATTCTCTTCCGAGACGATTGTTCGGAATGATTCATCGTGGCGCGCGCCCGAGCACCCTTGACAAGACTCAGCAGCCCCATTGTAACGCGGGGTGGGACTTTCGCCGAGCGATTTCACTGAAATGCCACGAGCCGTTCGGGACCCGGCGATCAGGCGTAGATGGATGGCGCGCCGGGGGGCCGGCTTTTGAATCGACGATGCTGCCAGAAATACTGTGCAGGTGCGCGTTCGATCGCGCCTTCGATCATCCGGTTGATTCGGAGGGCATCTTGGAACGGATCTCCGGTGGGAAATCTATCCAAGGCCGGATAGACCACGATCTCATAGCTGGCGGCCGGCTCGCATCGGTAATAGAAACAGGGCACTACCGCCGCACCGCTGAGTTGAGCGAGCCGCCCCGTTGAGGTCAATGAAGCGGCCGGCACACCAAAAAACGGAGCAAAGACGCTTCGCTTGGTCCCGGCGTCGATATCCGGAGCGTACCAAACCACACGATTCCGGGCGAGCGCACGTAAAATGCCCCGCATATCCCGATGGTGAATCAGTTCGACATAGTAGGCGCTGCGGGAGCGATGGGCTACGGATTCCGCCGCTGCATTATTCTGAGGCCGGTACACGATCGCCACCGGCTGCTGCAGTACCATGAACCGGCCCGCCAATTCCGCCGTATGGAGATGCGCTCCGACCAATAGAACTCCCCGCCCCAGCTCCAACGCCGCACGAATGTGCTGAAGGCCGTGAATCGTACAGGTGCTCCGGGATCTCGGGTCTTTCGCCCACCAGGCGCGGGCCGTCTCCAGGACGCCCATCCCCATGGATTCAAAGCAGGCAAGATTCACCTGGTCTCGTTCCGCCTGGGTCCAGGTCGGAAAACAGGCGTGAAGATTGGACTGAACGACGGCCCGCCGCTTGGGCAGGAGGTGGTACAGCCACCGCCCGCCACGCCGGCCGACCGACAGCTGCCAAGCAAAGGGAAGCGCCGCGATCGCGCGAAAGACGCCCAGCCCGATCCATGTCGGCCAGTAGAACGGATGCGCCAGATGTTTGGGTTGTTTGCGCCTGCGGCGTCGCGTTGTGCTGGGCATGGCCGACCGAGTCGGCCATTGTAAAAAAAAGGCGGAGCCCGGTGCAATGACACCCATGTCACCGCCGACGGACGTGGAACGGTGATTGCGAGCAACTCCCATCGTGGGGAGCGACGATGCGGCGGAGATGGCGTCGATGGAGACCTTACCGAACCGGCATGCTGGCGATGGAGATGAATTTGCGGAGCCGCATTTCCGCTATGGCGGACAGGTTGATGAATTCCAATCCGTAAGTCTGGTCCCTTTCCCAGCGCACGGTCGCTTCTTCGACCGTCATAGGCGTAGCCTGGTTCGGCAAACGCAGGCTGACCGCCACTCGCTCGCCGAGCCTGATACCAGTCTCACTCATGACCTTTGCGCCCTTCATCGACACATCGAAGACCACGCCGATTCCACGGCGCTCTCGACTGAACCATTTTGTCAGTCCTAGGCGAGACAACGAACAGGCAAATGGAGCGGGGATTCGCAAACGCGGATGTTGTCGAAGGTCGACTGAAAAATAGTCCTTCTTTTCAACGGCTTCCATAGGCATCCTCCCTGATGGAAGCACTGTATACCAAGAGGTCGTTTTTTCCGAAGTGAATGTTGAAAACTTGCAGCCCTGCTGGTACCGCCGCGATGATCGACAGCGGTACCGAAGTCAGGCGAGCGCGCCGGCGTCGTCCGAAAGAAGTGTGCCCCTACTTGCGTTTACCGCGACGCTCCATCTGTTCTGCACAGGCCGGCGACAATTCCTGTGTATGCTGCTTTAGGCATTGGATAATGCGCCCTTCGCCGGGTTGAACGTCGCCGCAAAATTTCTTCACGTCCTGGTGACATGCCTTCCGCCCGGGATGTCTTCCCTTCCCGCCGCCTCCTCCGGACCCCGATGGCGACTCAGCCGGAGCCGTTGTTCCGCCCGCCGGCGCCGTTTCGTCCGCCGCAAAGACGGCAGCTCCTGCCAGTCCGATGCCCCCCGCCATCAGCAAAGCGACGATCAAACGTCTCGCCCCCTGGAAAGCCTCCTGCATATAGTTCTCCTTTCCCT
>DASTLA010000059.1:0-9266 GCA_035715525.1 Nitrospiraceae bacterium | reverse complement strand
ACCCCAGCCTGTTTAACTGCTTCTAAGATCCGCTTAATTCTCCTCTAACGAACCGCCCTTATCATCAAGTCGTTGGAGGTGCGACCATGCATCGATATGGCCTACGGGCCCGCTTCACCATGCTGGCGATGTTCCTGGCATCCTTATGGGGCCGCAGTCTGGCGAACCATCGCAGCCGAGCCGGCCTGTCATAGCGCCCGGCTCGCAGTCACTCTCATATCGCCGCGCCAAGGGAACAGCCTAGTACGATCGTTTGCAGAACCTGCCATACTCTGCCGCAGCATATTTCAACCAAGCAGGAGGACCCTATGCCGGAAAAGACATCCAAGCGCGAATTGATCCAACCGCATCGGAAGGACAAACGCTATGTCCGGCGTACGAAAACAGGACGCTTTACCACCTCGCACGACGATGTCGGAAAATCCCTAGGGCAGGACAGGCGGCGCAACGCGAAGCATGCGTCGAAAAAGGGAAAGGGCGATCGGGGCGACCGCCGGACGAGGCGCAAGTAATGGCGGGGATTGAGGGCGCGAAGACGACGGCGCGAAACCGTTTTCCTGGGAAGGTCTCGAACGTCTTGTCCGGCCCCGCTATGAGCCTCGTGACGCTGACCGCCCATGGCTATCCGGTCATTGCCGCGGTCACCACCCAATCGGTCCAGGACCTCAACTTGAAGACCGATGATTCGGTGGTGGCGTTGGTGAAGGCGACCGAGACGATGTTGGCCAAAGCGGATGCCGCCGGCCTCAAGATCAGTGCTCGAAACAAAATTCCCGCACGCATCACCGACATCCGCCAAGGCAGCGCGATGACGGCCCTGTCCCTCACGGCCGATGATCTCCAGATGACCGCGGTCATCACGCGGCATGCGGCCGAGGAGCTGGGCTTCCGAGAGGGCGAGAGCGTGACTGCCTTCTTCAAGGCCACCGACGTCGTCCTCGAGACAGCGTGACGATCCCCAGGGCGTCCCACCTTCCTGCTTGATTAAGACCTTAGGATCGCCTACGCTGGTACCATGCGTCGCCGGCGAGAGCAATCGCATGGGCACTCCGTTCATTTCTACGAATCGGGCCGGGAACTCCAGCGGCGCGTAGGCAGCTACCTCAACGAAGGCATCCTTTCAGGAGCCTCGGTCCTCGCCATCTGTACCACCGGAGCCCGCCTCGTCTTGGCCGAAACGCTTGGGGTGACCGCTACTGGCACCGACGGGGTGAAGCGATATACGGCGTTGGACAGCCGCGCATTCCTACCAGGCGTCATGAAGGGCCAGACGCCGAATTGGCCGGCCTTCCGAAAGAGTCTGGCTCCCCTGCTGGCCGCCGCGGCCGCCGAGGACAGGCCGGTTCGAATCTATGGGGACATAGTGGCGCAACTCTGGGCCGCCGGTGCTCCCGGGGCTGCGCTCGAGCTGGAAGAATTTTGGAACCGGCTGGCCTCCTACCACCCGTTTCAGCTATTATGCGGCTATCCACTCTCGCTGTTTCGCAATCGTCCTGCGGACCTGTTTCTCGAGACCTGCGGCACGCATGACGAGGTCTTGGTCAACGCGGCGTAACGTTATGGCCCCGCTCGAGCCGATGCAGAGCCTCGCGTTTTCTTGGGGCAGTCATGTGTGCCTGTTTTACAGCGGCCCTCAGCAGCTCCGCCGTTTCATGTCCACCTATTTCGACGCAGGCATCGAGAGCGGCGCACGCTGTATCTTGATCAGCGCCGAACACCTGACGCAGAAACAAGTCGAATCCGCCTTGTCCGGTTTTCCTTCTGCCAAGACATTGCTTCGCACCGACCAGTTGCGGGTGATTCCTTACGACGATTGGTATCTGTACGGCGGCCGGTTTGACAGCGACCATGCGCTGGAGTCGGCTCATCGTCAGGCCGAAGAGGCTCACAAGGACGGTTTTGCGGGATTGCGGGTGTTGGGGGATTTCGGTTGGCTGCGCACAGCGGAGGAGCGCCGGAACTTCGTCGAATACGAGCGCCTGGTCTCGCGTCACATCGAGCAAGGCCGCCTGGTCGGCCTCTGCGCATACCCCGCCTCTTGTTGGAATCCGGATGCCATGCTGAACGTCATGGAAAGCCATCATCAGCTCATCCTGCCGTCCGCGGCGGGATGGAAGCGTTGCCGGATGGTGTGACGTGGCTGCTCGGTGGCGTTACCTCTTTTGATCGCAGTGGCTGCTTAAAAACAATTCCACCCGACCGCGGACTTCTCGCAAGCTCCGTTCTTCCTCCCTGGCGCCGCTTTCGACCTTCGCCGTGATCTCCTGATCGAGTCGCGGCAGCCTCGTCCAGTATTCGGCACATTGTCTGGCTGTCCTCGCCTGGAGATAGTCTTCCAACAGCTGATGTTGGCGATCGTGAGCTTGTGCGCGGAATGAATTCATGCCGGCGGTCGCATCGAGCTGGTGGGTGAGGTCGACCAACTCATCCGGGACCGGCTCTCCTTCGAACAACTCGGTCAAATCCGTCAGCGTATGGGCCGATGCCGGGGAGTGAATCGCCAAGAGAATGACGCCCAGCATGGCCGGCAGGCGACCTATGAGGAACCCAGCTGTCCGTTGCATCGTATTCTCCTCGTCATTCCGTGGTGAGGACAAGAGGTTGTAGCGCGGCGCATCTTACTGAGGGCCCTAGTTGCTCACACTAGGTTCATCCCTAGTCCTCTCCAAATTCTTGAAGGCATATGGTGTAGTCATATCTTGGCGAGGCGTTGTCGATCTTCATACTGGGCCTGCTCGAGAGGATTTGTTACCGTCAGACTGCCGGGACGGCAATCACCTACATCTCTCACACAGTGGATTCTCAATTATAGAAGGAGGGCCTATGAGAATGCCGACTGAGACCAACTCCCCGCCAGGCACCGAATTGCCCGAGACGCAATGTCGCTACTGCTCAACGATCATGGTCTTCATGGGGCATACGGCGAGCGGCCGTGCCGCCGAGTGGATGTGCCCCGCTTGTCGAAGCGTCACGACCAGACGGCTGGTTCGAGGCACGTACGATCTCCCCGAATCCGCCTGATCCGAAGCGAAGGACGGGAGAGCTGCTCATTGCACTTTCGATCGCGGTACTGTCCGTGACATGATGCCTTTTGCTCTGATCCACACAATCCGGCAGATGCTGTGGGGAGCTCGGTCCTGCAGCCGCTGCGGGCGGGAAGCAAAGGTCGGCGAGTTCTGCTGGGAATGTCATACCGCCGTGAAAGCATTCCTGTGGAGACGGAAGACGCAGGCCGCAGGGCAAATCGGGACGGAGCGGAAGCCGAGCTGAATGTCAGATACCCCGGGCCTGCCTCATTTGATACCGGAATTCTTTGTGCCGCCGGCGGAGTTCGATCCGCTGCCGCCGGTTCCTCCGCTTGCCGGACTCGTGCCCGAACCGGACCCGCTTCCCGATTGGGTGCTGTTGCCGGGCCCGGATTTCTTGCCCCTTGTATCCTGCGACTCCTTGCCGATCTTGGTGCCCGTCCCGCTCCCGGGACTGCCGGCACCGGACCCACTCCCCATGCCCGAGCCCCCGCTGCCGCCGCTCTGTGCGAGCCAAACATGCGGCATGGTCGACGACGCCGATTGGCCGTCCCGACCGGCAAACGCGGGTGAATTCAGAATAGCGACACCGAACAGTAGCGCTGACGCCATGTATCCGGCCTTCATCGGAACCTCCTTTCAGCGGCAGCAGATGGTTCTGCTGTAGGACATTGTGCAGAGGGGCACGCAGCGGGCTACGAGGAAGGTTCCTAGTGCCGCTCACGTTCCGAATCGGTCAAGGAGTTGGTGCAGGTAGAGGCGTATCAGGTATGTTTCGTCGTCGCTCAGCCGGGGAGATAGGAGGACGGGAGACAGCAGATGCTCGGCAAGGCGGGCGAATTCATAGATCTCCGGCCTGACGCTGTCGAAGACTTGCGGCTTGCGCGATCCGAACGAATCAGATCGTGGAGCGGTGAAGGGTTCGGGAGCGGCGCGGGGCCTTTCCTTCACCATTGGTTCGGGATGATTCGGCCGGCGCGCACGTCTTGCGGGTCTCGCATCATCGTACTGAGCTCTGAGCCGGGGGTCGGAAAGGACTTCGTAGGCTTCCTGGATGAGTCGGAAGCGTCCTGCTCCCTCCGACCCCGCGCAATCAGGATGATGCTTCTTGGCCAGACGGCGATAGGCTTGCTGGATGGCGTCCTGGCTGTCCGTCCGGCCAATCTCTAGATCCGCGTAGTAATCTCTTGTGGAATCCATGGGGACCTCATCCAGTCAGACCCACGGGCTCTCGTCCGCCCTGCCTTAACGAACCTGGACTTCGATGGATCGCGGCTTGGCCTTCTCCGACTTGGGGAGGTGTACCGTCAAAATGCCGTTGCGGTACTCTGCCGTCAGTTTTTCCTCATCCACGACATCGGGAAGCGTGAAGCTCCGAACAAACCGCCCCGACAACCGTTCCACCCTATGGTAGCGCAGGTCCTTGCGTTCTTCTTGCCGGCGTTGCCCGCTCAGGGTCAGGACGCCCTTTTCCGCGGTCAGCTTCACCTCGCTTTTGTCCACGCCCGGCAACTCCGCCATCAGCATGAATTCCTGGTCGGATTCCGCGACATCCACTCTGGGCACCCAATCCGCCTCCGCCATGGCCTCCTGGCCCATCGGCCGCCCCTCCTTGATCCGATTGATTTGACTGGCCACCCGCTCCAAGTCGCGTAGGGAGTCCTGCGTCAGCATGGCACGTAGCAAGTCCATGGTTTTCCTCCAGTCGATATAGGTGCGGCTCTGTGCCGCTCGGGCAGAAAGGTAATGCCTGACATGGTTCGGTCAAGTCCCCCGATTCGTCGCCACAAGATTTTTTTGGCTGGCAGCAGGTAAGACAACTCAGGCCGAAAACGGGTAGTGCGAAGCGGATTTGACGGCAGTACGTAGCATGAACGGCGATTGTGCGGCGCCGAGCAGCTTCCTTACTATCGGGCGGCTGCTACGCAGGTAAAGACGTGACCACATCGAAAATCAATGCATTGTTCGAGAAAGGAAGTCCATGAACTACTGGATGGCTATGACGGCGTTGATCAGTGCCTGTGCCGCCTTCGCTTCGTGAGACGGATGTGGAGATAAGAGAAAGCTAGCAGATTGGCATGGCAGGAAAGGACGAGGGTTCATCGAGATGACGATGGAAGAACTGTTTACCCTGCGGAAATTCTGGAATCAATGTCAGAATCTCACATGCCAACATAGCGTGCTCGTAGGGCTTCGCGCGGGGGATGGACGGCTTTCGGGCTGCTATGTCTGCACACGCTGCGGCAATGAGGTCTTTCGAAAACCCGACGCCGACGACCACCACAGCGGTCCGTCCGTCTAAGGCGAAGACCGCGACGCGCCTTCCCCCTCGCCGGCCGAAGGAGAGCGGACTTCTTCCGCCTCGGCATTCGGCTTCACGGGCGAGCCCCGATTCTCTGCATGCACCGCAATGAATGCCGCCCCGAACAACATGATATGCGACGTGTAGTAAGCCCATAACAGGATCAGCACGAGCGACCCGGCTCCTCCATACAGGCCGACGAGCGCGCTGTGACCCAGGGTTCGCACGATCAACAGGTTGCCGACCTCGTACAGCAGGCCCGTGAAGGCCGCACCGATCCACACGCTCCTCCAGGTCACTTCCGCTTGCGGCACCCATTTGTAGATGAACGCGAATACCGTGGTAATCACGACGAACGACACGACTTGTTCAAGTCCCTTATGGACCCATGAGTTCTCGGGTGCCAGTAGCAGAAAGGGACGGGCCGCCATATTGAGCCCGATACTGGCCATCAGCGAGACCACGAGGATGAACCCGATTCCGAGAAGGCTCGACGAGGAAGCAAAACGCTGCTGCAGTCGCCTGAACCAGTCGCCCGACCGTTTCGGTTTCAATCCCCACAGGCAATCCAAGGCGTCCCGCAGTTGATCCATCACCCGTACCGTCCCCATGACGAAGATCCCGAACGCGATCATTTCGTTCAACCAAGGCGAGCCTGCCGTCCGCCATTGCTCGATCAGCTGAAGCAGGCGTTGCGCGACGGCCTCCCCCGCCAATTGCTGGATCTGATGATACAGATCTCCCTTTGCAGCCGCTTCGCCCATGATCTGAGCCGCGACCATCATGATCAAGACCACGAGCGGCACGATCGCCAGGGAGCTGTAGAACGCCAGCGCGGCGGCAAACCGGCTGGTTGGGTCTTCCGCCCATTTCCAAAAGGTCTTCTCCGCGAGCAAGACGACATCCGCCCACCAAGGAGCAGGGCCCAAATGAGCAGCGGTCCCCATCGAGGACGGTCCGGCGCGTTTCATACCGTCATACGATCCTACGCGGGCTTGTTCGTCAATGAGTCAAAAACCTAGTTTCCGAGAGGCGGGAACAGGGCAATGCTAGCTCGATTCGTGTATATTGCGAAGGGCGGCGACGTAGCCGTCTGTGGCGACCTTGACTTGTTCGAAGCAGGCACAGGCGAGGCGGCCGAGTGCCTCTTGATCGGTAATGGTCATGCTATGACGGCGCCGCGTAATCACGCCGTCTTTTTGCAGCTTGTCGAGAATCTCGGCCACCGTGTCGGCCTCCACCCCGACCTGCACAGCGAGGAAATCCGCGGTGAACGGAAAGGTTTCGAGGCCGGTGCGGTGCCAATGGGCCTTGAGCCATCGGGCCACTCGCTGACTAGGGGTGTGAAATTGGCTGCAGCCCACGGAAATCACCGCGTGTTCCATCAGCAAGGAGTTGTAGCGGCGAAGCGTTGCTGTCAGATACGGTAGACGGGCTTGGTCATTCACGACCGGCGCGGCGTTCAGCCGCAGTGCCTTCCCTCCGATCTGCACGATGGCCATCGAAGCCGAGCGGTCGCTTCCGAGTACCACCGAAGATCCACTACAGCCTTCCTTCCCGATGACGGTGACTTCCACGATACGTTTGCGGTCGACGAGGTCCGTCATGCTGATGGCCGCTTCCACGGGGAAATACACACAATCTATTCGGCCACCTTGCTCATGAAGGACGTCTCCCAGCTGCAGCCCCACGAGTTCTAGAGACGGTTCAAGATACTCCCGCTCCTGCGCGGGCAGGCCCGCCAGGATACGGTTGTGCGACATCGCCTGCAGAACGTCCTGCATCGTTCACTCCACGAGAGTGTTCCAGCTCCAATACCAAGTCTGTCGCTGAATTTCAACCTGTCCGAAGCGCCCGGGACAGGCGGACGCAAGAAGCGACGAAATCCAAGAACGGTGGATTTAGATCAGGGAATGGGTCAGGGCATAGCGGGTAAGCTCGGCGTTCGACTTCACCTTGAGTTTGTCGAGCACGCGCGTTCGATAGGTGCTGACGGTATTCGCGCTCAAGGAGAGATCCGCCGCGATTTCTTTGAGCGAACATCCCATGGCAAGCATCCGCAGCACCTGAAACTCACGATTCGAGAGGGTCTCGTGTAGGCGATCGACCGGCTTCTCCCTTACACGTTCCATCAGGCACCTGGCGACTGCCGGACTGACGTATTCCTGTCCCAGTAGAACCGTTCGAACTGCGGATATTAATCCATCGAGCGTTGTGGATTTGTTCACGTAGCCGCTTGCGCCCGCTCGAATCATCCGCACCGCATACGATTCCTCCGGATGCATACTGAACACGAGGATCGGAGTGTTGGGATGTATTCGCCGCAGTTCTTCGAGCAACTCCGTGCCGGACTTGCCGGGCATGGTAATGTCCATGATCATGGCGTCCCACGGACTGCGAGCGGCAAGCGCGACCATTTCGGAGCCGGTCTTCGCCTCCCCGACCTCGATCGGTGCGAAATGATCGCATAGGATATCTTTGGTGCCGCGCCGAAACACCGCGTGATCGTCGCCGATGAGGATTCGCAACATGACCGTCCCCCACTGAAGTATCCGCCGTAGCGACCCCGTCATTATTACCTTACGGAACCGCCCGGCCTTGCGCAACCCGAGCCACCGCCGAAGTGCCGGCATGATAAGGGGACAACTCTCTTCCGCTGGGACAACCTGCGTCAAACGCTGTCGCATTCGTCAGATGCTCCGCCGCGTGATCTACCCACATTCCGCAATTTGCAAAACCGCCATCGCGGTCCATCTCTTGCTACATCAGCCCCTCTAAACCCCGCCTGGGAGCGCAATACTTTCCATCGGACAAGTGACACGCGAAATCCTGGACAGGCTTCAACCACCAATCGGAAGGCTCGCGATGATATTGGCTTTCCGCTCACAAGGAGGCACGCATGGTATTACAGTTACTTCAAGAGAAAGGCACGCCGGTCGCGCGCCAGCGCTTCACCTGGAAAGACATGGTGCAGCGTCCGATCAGCAAGCTGAACGTCGATGCCTTCACCAGGGTGCGCATCATCCTGATGAACGGCATCGAGTCCGAAGCGAACCGGTTCAGCCATTCCTGCGCCCGGATGAATAAGGAGTTACAGGCGCCGCTGGCCTTGGTCCGTCGCATCGAGCAGCATCAACAAACCTTGGTTGTACGCGGAGATCGCGTCCATCGAGGAGCAGCACGTGACCCAGTATGAATCGATCATCGACCCGACCGAATCCTGGATGGAAAAATGGCTGCTCCACGAAGCGAACGAGGTCTACAACTATTACAGTTGTGCCAGTCAGGAAGACGATCCTCGGATCAAAGGTATTTGGGAACGGTTCCTGGATTACGAGCTGGGGCAGCTCCAATTCGCCATGGAATGGTTCAAGAAGATCGAGCGGCGCGATCCGGCGGAATTGCTTCCGGAAACGCTTCCCGACCCGATCGCGTACTAGAGCCAGCGCGAATACGTCCGGAACGTGCTGGCCAATGAGGTCGATCTTCGCGCCAACGGCACTCAATTCGTCCCGAAGAATCAAGAGCCGGAACGGCCTTTGTCGTATCGCCGGCACATCAATGCGGAGGGATCACCGAGTCAAACCATCGCAGCCGGTTACCAATGGGTTCCGGGAACCGAGCTTGCCGAGAAAATGGGGGTCGCCATATGAAACATCCAGGCACCAGTGGAATGAATAAGACCGGGGTCGACATGTCGCCGATGGACATGAAGGAACTGTTGCAAGGCGCAGGAAGCGAGATGCCCAGTTCGGCGGGCGACGAGCAGGCGCTCGCGGCCTATCGCAGGCGGGACCTGGAAGAGGCCGAGCCCATCGGGACGGTTCCCATTCCCGGCAGCATGAAAGGCGCCGCCAAGACGGGTTTCGGGCAGTCCGATATGGCGGTGCGATTCCGGCGGGCCTTTGCCGAGGAAGAGCAGCACTTGGCGGTGATTC
>DASTLA010000058.1:0-15598 GCA_035715525.1 Nitrospiraceae bacterium | reverse complement strand
GACGGATCATGGAATGGGTCGGATTGGACTATCAGCCGGAACAATTGGAATATTGGCGACGGGACCACCACGGGACGCAAAAGCAAGACTATGAATGGATCAAGGACAAGCGCGCTCACTACTTCGATGTTCGATGGAAGTCGTTTCTGTCGCCGGCTCAGGCGCGTGCCATCGAACGCAATGCCGACGTGCAGGACTATCTCCGGACCAGCGGACTAACCATGACGGATGAAGGCCTTACGCACATCGCCTCTCGGCCGATGTTGCCGGTGGAGTCGCTTCAATGAACCAGCAAAGCGATAGGGGATCCGTCGGCGACGGCCGGACGGGATGGTCTGTCGCCCGCGTTGCGGTCTTTTGGTGGGGGCTGCTGACCGTCGTGCAGCAGGCCCATCGTCTACTCCTGCTTCCGCCAACGCTCAGGGTCGAGCCGGCGGATTCCGGCTTGTTGCTCGACACGTTGATCACCGGCTTTCGCGCGGATCTGACCGTATCCAGTTTGGCGGTGTTGGTGGCCGGCGTGGCAGCCGTGGGCCTGTGGCTCACCCCATACCTTGCGGCGCGGATGACCGCCAGGCAGCCGCCCTATCGGCTGCTTGTTCGAATGCTCGGCGGGACGCTCGCCGTCTTGACCTGTTGTATCCTGCTGTTTTTGCTCGTCGATATGGGGTACTACACCTACAATCGGCAGCATCCGGATCTGATCTTCTTCGAGTATCTCGATGATCTGTTTTCATCGTCTTCGATCGACCATGCCGCCCAGCCGGCGGCGACGTCGAGCCAGGCCGGTACACAGACTGAGGCTGAAGCAGGCGATCTTGCCAAATGGATTCCCAAGGTCCTGGCCTTTCTCGCACTGCAGCTCGGGGTGTTCCTCTGCTGGAGAGGATTGTTCAAACGAGCGATCGCTCCCTATCTCGCTCATCGAGAAATACAACAACGTGCCAGTACCGTCACCGGTGCCTTTGCCGCGGTGCTGTTGGGATTCTCCGGTTTCCATCCCATGGGTCCCTGGTCGATCGCTCGTGCCGATATTCCCAGTACTGCCTACTACCTGCTCGCGCAGAACCCACTCTGGTACACCGGAGATGTCTGGTATGGAAGCTATACGACCAAGCTGGGGAACGCGGCGAATCGGCTGGCCGCGCTCATGGCGATCCCGGAAGCGATCGACGTGACGCGTGCCACGATCGGCTCCGGCGCCCGGTTCCTCTCAGAAGACTATCCGTTGGTGCGGAGAAGCCGCCCGTCACAGGCCCGTACGCTCCGCCGACCTCCCAACGTCATGCTCCTGTTCATCGAAGGGCTCGATCGGCGTTTCCTCGGTCGAGCAGTTCGTCCCAGTCCGGCTCGAGGCCTGAGACCCCCTACCGACAGCGACGTGACCGAATTGTATCGGGACGGCTTGGATCGATTATTGCCGGCCGGAATGCCGGAGACCATCCGCTTGACGCCCTTTTTGGATCGATTGGGGGCGGACAGCGTCTACTTCGAGAATTTTTTCTCGCCCGGCGACAAGACGCATCACGGCATTTTTTCCTCGCTCTGCTCGTTTTATTCCGGTTACGGACGGTCTCCGATCAAGTCACGTTACACCTATGAGTATCTCTGCTTGCCGTCGCTGTTGCTGCGGGCGGGTTACGAGACCGAGATGGTGCTCGGCTATAACCGCGATTATCATCAGGACCATACCGCACTGTTTGTCGGACGAAACGGGGTGAAACGCTTCTTCGACGAAAGCCGCTTTCCCGCCGATGCGGAGCGGAGGGGACTCGGCGTCACGGACGGGGCTCTGTTCGATTTCATGGCCCAACGCGTGCGCGCGATGAAGGCGGGGGCGAGGCCCTATTTTCTGACCACGTTGACGTTGAATACGCATCATCCGTACGATGCCCCGCTCCGCCATCCCGAGGTGGCAGCCTTGCGGAACGATCCCGACCCCTATCTCGCGACGCTCCGTTACGTGGATGCAGAGCTCGAGCGATTCTTCTCGACTTTGACTGCTGAGGGCTTGCTGGATAATACCGTCGTCCTTATTTTGGGCGATCACGGCCGCCACGAACGAATCGGACGGGGCAGCGCGGCGCAGTTCGTCGGCCACCATACGATTCCGTTGTTCGTCTGGCTCGATCCTTCTCTCCGGGCGGAAGCAGGCTATCGACCACGGGTGGTCTCCACCGTGGCCAGTCAGGTCGATATCGCGCCGACTGTGCTGGGATTGGCAGGGTTGACTCCGAAGGAAGCGGGGTTTGTCGGGCAGGATTTGAGTTGCCTCCTGTGGAGCGAGTGCGCCCCGCAAAGCGTTGCGCTGCTGTGCGGCATCCAGCAAATCGGGTTGGCCCAGTCGGACGGCTTGTTGCTCTACTCGATCGTCCGCGATCTGGTGCAGACTGTGCCGTTGGACCTTCGGGATCCGGCGAGGGATCGGCGCGCAGACGATGCCGAGATCGCAGAGCGCTTGCGCACCAGTAAGGCACTGCTCGTCACGGCTCATGTGCTGCTCGAGAAGAATCGCATCTGGTCGTGGAAGCTGTTCGAGAAGGAACTGTAGCAGGATGTTGATGCGCCCGCCGGGGCCAAAAGTCTCTGCGGTGGTCATCGCCTACAACGATGAACCCAACATGCGCGCCTGCCTGGAATCCATCACCTGGGCAGACGAGTTGATCGTGGTCGATTCCCACAGCACCGATAAGACTGCCAGCATCAGCCGTGAATTCACCGACAAGATCTTCCAGCATGATTTCCATGGGTTCGGCCGGCTACGCAACGAATCGATTGCCCATGCGAGCCATGAATGGATTTTCAGCCTGGACACCGATGAGCGCGCGACTCCGGAACTGCGGGACGAGATCCGGCGGGTTTTGGCCGACGGGCCGAAAGCCGATGCTTACTTCGTGCCTCGCAGGAACTATTTTCTAGGACGTTGGATCAAGCATTGCGGGTGGTATCCGGACTTCCGCCAGCCGCAACTGTTTCGAAAAAGTCGCTTGCGATATCGTCATGAACTCGTGCACGAGAGCTTCGATTGCGACGGACCGCTGGGATACCTTACGCAGCCGGCGCTCCAATATCCCTTCCGTGATATCGATCATTACCTCAGAAAGCAGGACCGCTATTCCGATCTCATGTCCCGGCGCCTCAAGGAGCAGGGACGACGCTTTTCGACGCACCAATTGATCACGCATCCCATCGGGGCGTTCGCCAAGACATACGTGCAACGGCAAGGATTTCGGGATGGCGTACCCGGGTTGATTCTGTCGGGACTCTATGCCTATTACACCTTCTTGAAATATGCCAAGTTTTGGGAGCTCTGCCGGAACTCCTGCCGGGATGAATCAAGCTCGTAACCTTCCAGTCCCGCGCGGTCGCACTGCATGACCGAGCGGACAAAGCGGAATTCATGACGATTGCGGCGGTCATCATCACCAAGAACGAGGAGCGCAACATCAAGGACTGCCTGGAGTCGGTCGCCTGGACAGACGAGCGAATCGTGGTCGACGCCGAAAGCACCGATCGGACGGCCGCCATTGCTGAAGCAGCCGGAGCCCGGGTGTTCGTTCATGCCTGGCCCGGGTACGGCCCACAGAAGAACTTCGGCATGGACCAAACGGTCGCCGAGTGGATCATCATCGTCGATGCCGACGAGCGGGTGACCGCGGCGTCGCGTCGGGAAATTCTATCCCTGCTGGCCGGTCCGCCTCCGGCCAACGTCGGCGGATACGAGGTGCCTCGAAGGAATTTTTTCTACGGCAAATGGATCGAGGGCGGAGGCCTGTATCCCGACCATCAATTGCGATTGTTTCGGAAAAGTGCCGGCCGGTACGATGACGTCATGCTGCACGAGCACTTGAACGTCCGAGGCGACATCGCGCGCCTGCAGGAGCCGTTCGATCACTACAGCATGCCGACGATCGGTCACCATGTGCGAAAAATGATGTGGTATACGAGTCTGGGCGCTGAAGAAAAGCTCAAGCACAGCGATAGGATCACCCCCTGGATGATCGCGACGCATCACCTCGGCACGATCTTCAAAACCTTCGTGCTCCGCGGCGGCTACCGCGACGGCGTGCACGGCGTCATCGTGGCGCTGTTTGCCGGGCTGCATACGTTCGTGAAGTATGCGAAGGCTTGGGAACGGCTCCACCTGCAGCGGGGAGGAAAGGCGTGAAGCGCGTGCGGGAAGATGGAATCGTTCAACCGCCGCGATGGACCGCGTGATGCGGATCGGCATCGACGCTTCCTCGATCGACGGAGACAAGGGCGGAGTCGGATGGCATACCTATCATCTGCTGCGCAGCCTCTTGGCGGAGCCGGATGAGCTGGAGTATGTGGGCTACCTGCGTTCGGGGACGCTACGCGGCGCTGCTCCCGAGGGGTGGGATGTCTCGGCGCGGATCCGATGGGTGGAGGTCCCTCGCTGGCAGATGCGATGGCGAGGTCAGTGGGACCGCCTGGATCTGTATCATGGTCCCAATTTCAAAATCCATACGGCCGGCCGGTATGGGGCCGTCGTCACGATTCATGATTTGTGGCTCGTCCGGCATCCGGAATATTCGAAGAAGTTGTTCGGACAGGCGGGCTCCACCAGGCGGGCACGAGAACGGGCAGGCCGTGCGCGATCGATCATTACGGTCTCCGAGTTTTCGGCCGCCGAGATCGAACAGCTCTATGATATTCCGCGTGACCGCATCGTGGTCATTTACAACGGCGTATCGGAAGCATTCGCTCCGGTACGCGACGAGCGGACCTACGCGGACATTCGCCACCGTCTCGATCTTCCCGCCGAGGGCTTTCTGCTGTTCGTCGGCGGAGCCGACCCTAGGAAAAATCACCGCGGGTTCCTGGAAGCGATCGCGCAAATCCGTGAGCGCTTGCGGGGGAGAGCCCTCGTGCTGGTCGGTGATCCCGAGCACCCCGAAGGAAGTTATCGGCGGACGGCGGCAGAGTTCGGGCTCGAAGCTTCGACCCGTTGCCCGGGCCGGCTCCAACGGCGGGACCTCTGCGCGCTGTATTCCCAGGCCGACGCTTTCGTGTTTCCCTCGCTCTACGAGGGTTTCGGCATGCCGGTTCTCGAAGCCATGGCTTGCGGCGCGCCCACAATCACCTCCTCCACTTCGGCCTTGCCGGAGGTGGCGGGGAAGGCAGCGCTGTTGGTCGATCCGAGCGATCCCAGCGCGCTGGCTCGAGCGATTCTGCGTGTGCTCGACGAGCCGGATCTGCGGGCGCGACTGCGGGCGGACGGCTTCGAGCGGGCGCGGCAATTTACCTGGCGAAGCGCCGCCCTCCAGACTGCCGCGCTTTATCGGCGCCTCTGTGCATGAGCGACCCAGCCATCGATGGCCTGCATCTGCGGTTTGTATGGCTTCTCTCATGGTAGGGTGATGATGTGACGAAGATTCGGGTGCTCCACGTGACGAACCGGCTCGAGCTCGGCGGCACGGAAAAGACGCTTCAGATATTTTGTCAGTATCTGGACAAATCCCGATTCGAAGTGCTCGTCTGCGGACGTTTGGGAGGCGGCGTGCGAGCCGATGAGTTGCGACGCGCCGGTATCCGGGTCATCACCCAACCGCCCGACCTTACCGATCTGGTGCGGGAGGAGAAAATCGACATTTGCCACGTCCATCGTGCGGGAGCCCATGAGCCCGGCACGCTGCCTCAACGCCTCAGCGCCCGAACCAGGGTGGTTGAAACGAACGTCTTCCATATGTATGACGAGCAGGAGAGTGATCGAATCGACTGTCATTGCTTCGTATCGGAAAGTTCCAAGCGCATCTACCTCCAGCGGCATGGTGCGAGACCGGGTGTGCGATACGAGGTGCTCTACAACCCCGTCGATTTTTCTGAATTCGATGCATCTCCCAAGCCGTTCAGCGCGACGATCGGCCGCTGCAGCCGCCCGGACGACCAGAAATGGCACGACGTCTGCGTCAACAGCCTTCCACGAATTTTCCGTCGGGTGCCGGAGACGCAGTGCCTCATCCAGGGGGCAACCGACCGCGTGAGGGCGAAACTACACGAGCTGGGCATTGATCGGCGCGTGCAATTGCTGGAACCATCCCTGCACGTGGGGAGCTTCTACCGGCGGCTCGATGTCTTTATACATGGCGCAAGGATCGGCGAAACCTTCGGCTGTGTCATTGCGGAAGCCATGGCCAACGGAATTCCGGTCGTGACACTGAGCACGCCGGGACGTAAGAAATCCAACGCCCAAGCCGAGCTGGTCGAGCATAACGTGACGGGGTATGTCTGTCGCTGGCAATGGCAATATGCCGGGGCGGTCGTCGAATTGCTCCGCAACGAAGAGCTCAGGCGCGCGTTCGGGCGTCGCAGCCGTGAAAAGGCGAGGGATTCTTTCGATGCGGCCATGCTGACGCGGCGCCTCGAGTCGATCTATCGGGATCTCATGGACGTGCCTCCGAAACACGCGGCGTAACGATGGAACGAAGCCTGGCGCCAATCGCTTAGCGAGCGACCCGCATGATTTGCAACAACATCCTGGTGATCAAGCTGCGCCACATCGGCGACGTGCTGCTGTCGACTCCGGTGGTGCGCTCCTTGCGGAAGGCCTTTCCCCATGCCAGGCTCACCATGCTCGTCAATCGGGGTACTGAAGCGGTCCTTCGAAACAACTCGGACCTTGATGAAATCAAATTTGCGGAAAAGAGCACGCTGGTCGGCCAATGGCGGTTCATGCAAGCCCTCCGCCGGGCCGGTTACGACTGCGTCGTGGACCTGACCGACGGCGATCGATCAGCCTTCCTGAGTCTTGCGACGGGTGCAGCGGTGCGGATCGGCTTCAATGCCGAACATCGCTGGCGCGGACTCTTATACTCGCATGTGGTGCGGGCCTTACCGGGGGACGAGCACCGTATTGAGTACGACCTGGGCTCGTTGCGGCCGATGGGATTGACGCCCGCGACGCACCAGCCCATCCTGAGGATTTCGGAGGATGACGCGGCAGCGGCCCGAGCAGCCTTGTCCGAATTGGGATTGGGAAACGGATCTCCCGCGCCCATCGTCGCCATGCAGCCGGGAGCGCGGTATTCGCTCAAGGTATGGCCGGCGGAACGCTATGCCGAGTTGGCCGACCGCCTGTCCAAAGATCTTGGCTGCCGCATCCTGCTCGGCGGTGACCAGCGGGAACGGGAGGTGGCCGAGGAGGTCCAACGGAGGGCAACCTGTAACCCACTCGTGATAGCGGGCCGGTTTCCGCTGCTTCAGTTTGCGGCGTTGCTGAGGTCTTGCGACCTGTTCGTCGGGAACGACGGGGGGGCGATGCACGTGGCGGCGACGATCGGGGTCCCGGTTGTCGCGCTTTTCGGCCCCACCTACCCACAGCGGTGGGGCCCTCGGGGTGCTCCGAGCCGCATCATCTATAAGGGGCTTGACTGTCGTGCCTGCTATCATCCCGTCTGTTTGAGGGGCGACGACAACTGCATGAGGCTCATCACCGTGAACGAAGTGTTCGATGCCTGTGTCGCGTTGCTCGCCAAGGCGGGAAAGGCATCCAATGAGGCCGGATTGCTGAGCAGTCAGCCCGGCGATATGAGACCCGCGGGTCCCTCGATGAGCATCGGATGAAGATTCTGTATCTGACCGATCCGCAACCAGATTATCTGGCAGATCAGATTCATGATGGACTCTGCGCGCTGCTGGGAAGAGAGCGGGTCGTCGACTTTCCGGGGAAACCGTCCTATCGGCCGGTCCAGGCCGAAGGCCCAGGCACCAGTGGCGCGTCCCTCCCGTCGCACGGGATGGACGATGTCGTGGCCATGGTCAAGGCAGGACAGATCGAATTGACCATCGTGTCCTCTCCTCGTCAAGGGTCCGTGGACGCCTGGCGGACCGTCGCGGAGCTGGCGACGCTCCCTCCGACGGTGTTGTTGGATGGAGAAGACGATCGGCGAATCAGAAGCGAGCTGTATAGATCGCTCGGGGCCGGTCTGTATTTCAAGCGAGAGTTTCCGCTGGAGAGCAAGCGGCCCAGCCACCGTTGGCTTTTGGCTGGGGCAGGGGAAGGACCCGTCCTGCCCAGGGGACGAGTCCATCCGCTTCCCTTCTCAGTCACTGCGGCACAGCTCGAGCCGGTTCCCGAGCACAGCAAGGACGTGGATGTGTCATTTGTCGGGCGTGCGTCCCACCGAAAACGTGTGCGAGCCGTCAAGCTCCTGACGCAGGCACAAGATATTGGGTTCGAGGGCGGCATCTATACCGAGGCCTCCGACCGTGCGTCCAAGGTGGCGGCTTCATGGTTCGGCATGATGGCGGCCAAGTTGCGCGGCGATCCTCCCGCCCGAGGATCGATCGCCAAGATGAGTCGTAGCGAATACCGGGCGCTCTTGGCGCGGTCCAAGACGGCGTTATCGATTCGAGGGGGCGGGTTCGATACGCTGCGCTACTGGGAGATCGTGGCGGCGAAGACGCCGCTCATCTCGGAGTCGCCCGATATCCTGATTCCCCATAATTTCGAGCACGGCATCCACGCGATTTTTTGCCGGCCGGACCTGACCGATCTCGTAGAGTGGGTACGCCGGTTGCGCGAGGATGAAGGCGAACGCCGGCGGATGGCCGACGCGTCCTACGCCCATCTGTTGGCCTACCATACGTCCGCCCGGCGGGCTTCTTATCTGCTCGACCTCTGTCGGAAACTCTTGTGAGGTTCGGGTGAAGCCGGTCAGCCTCGTCATCGCCTTGTACAACCAACTGGAGTTCACCAGGCAATGTCTTGCGTCCATCAAAGCCCATACGCCGGACTCCGTTGAGCTGATCCTGGTCGACAACGGATCGGTGGATGGAACGGCCGATTACCTCAAGACCGTCGAGGCTAAAGTGATCTTAAATCCTCGCAATCTCGGCTGTGCGAAAGCCTGGAATCAAGGCATCAGGGCCAGCCACGGCGACGTGATCGGCATTCTGAACAACGATATTCTCGTGACGCCTGGGTGGCTCGAGGCACTGTTGTCCTTCATGGATCGGGAAGGACAGGGGATCGTCTGTCCGTCGGCTCGGGAGGGTCTGCTCGATTACGACTTGCCGGCCTATGCCAAGGAGTTCACGCAGGCCTGCGCGCATGCGGTCCGGTACGAGCTCTACGCGCCTTGCATGCTGATCCATCGCTCGGTCTTCGAACGTGTCGGTCTATTCGATGAAGGATTCCAATACGGCGGGTGCGAGGATACGGACTTTCTCTGGCGGACCAAGGCGGCGGGATTTTCCGTCGCGATGACGGGGTCCGCCCTCATTCACCATTATTCGAAGGTGACGCAGGATGCCGTCACGCGCCATGAAACGGACCAATATTGGAACCATAACATGGCTCACTTCCGGCAGAAGTGGGGACGCACGATCCGGGGAAACTGGTTCGAGCGGCGCTGGACCGACATGAAGAACAAGTGGATCCGGCGCTCAGAACAGCGGCGGTTCGGCCATCAACTGGTCGAAAAAATCTCCCTTCCCGCCGGATCCGCGAGTTCTCGAACTTGAACCGAGTTCGTTGCGGTGCGATCAGGAGAAAAGAGAGGATGCGGGACAGCTTGTGAAAATTACGATCGCGGCCTGGCACCTGAAGAATCAGAATGTCGGCATCGGACGCTACTGCCGGGAAATGATTGAGGCGCTTGGGCGGGTCGATCCAGTCAACGAATACCAGATCCTCATTCCGGAATCGACGCATCCGTTCCAGCCCAAGCCGAACTTCCACTATCGCCTCCTGCAGTTCCCGCTGTTCCGCAGACGTTTCTGGGAACAGGCGGCGCCCCTGATAGGCGGTCGCTCCGACTTGCTCCATTTCCCTTACGATTCCTGCGTCATGTGGAAGCGTGACAGATTCGTGGTGACCATTCACGATATCAAGCCATTGCTCTTTCCCGAGCTCCGGTCGAAAACCAACCTGACGAGCCGCATGGAATCCTGGTTGATTGGGGACCGTTGGGCGAAGATCGATCAGGTCATCACGATTTCGGAACATTCGCGGAAGGACATTCTGGCGCGGTTTCCCCTGCGGCCTGATCAGGTGTCGGTCACGCCGATGGGGTTCGACGCCGCGCGCTTCAGGCCCGGAACCGTTCCTTCAGAGGGAAAGCCCTACGTCCTCTGCGTGGCCGGATCCGATCCGACGAAAAACGTCGGTTGCCTCGTGGATGCTTATGGACGGATGCCGGCGGCCATGCGACGTGAAGTCGATTTGGTCCTGGCGGGCGACGTCTGCAAACGGGCGGATATCCGGGAGTCGGTCAGAAAGCTTGGCTTGGAATCCCACTGCAAGCTGCTCGGGATTCTTCCCGATCAAGATTTGATCAGGCTCTATCAGCAGGCCATGCTGTTTGTGTTTCCATCGCTCTATGAAGGGTTCGGCTTGCCGGTGCTCGAGGCGATGGCCTGCGGCATCCCAGTCATTTGCTCGAATACGTCTTCTCTTCCCGAGGTGGTCGGCGAGACGGCGGTGATGATCGATCCCCGCAACGCTGACCAACTGGCCGCCGCGCTGGGAGAGCTGCTGAGATCGCCGGCCCGACGGCAGGAATTGGCCACCAAGGCCTTGGCAAGGGCGAAAGAGTTTACCTGGGAGCGCACGGCGGTCGAGACGGTGGCGGCGTATCGACGCGCCTCGGAACGGTGACGCCACGACGGACGTGGTCCGACGCGGTTGTTTCTTGACAGGTTTTCCACCCTATGTTGTGATTTGCCTCATCACGCCACGCATGGACGAAGGGATACCTGCAACTATGGCCGGAGAACATTGTGATTTTTTGATCGCCGGGGCCGGCGTCATCGGAGTCGCGATCGCCCGAGAACTGCGCCGCCGGCATAACGCCTCCGTGACCGTCATCGAAAAGGAGCCGAGCGCAGGCCTGCATGCCAGCGGGCGCAATAGCGGGGTGCTGCATGCCGGCGTCTATTACAAGGCAGGCACGCTGAAAGCGAAACTGTGCGTCGAGGGAAACCGGCGGCTGCGCGCCTACTGCCAGGAGAAATCGATCCCGCTCAACGCCTACGGAAAAGTCATCGTGGCTCGGACCGAATCGGAGCTTCCGGCGCTTCGAGAACTGCATACGCGTTCACAAGCCAACGGCGTTCGAGTCGAGCTGGTCGACGAGGCAGGACTCAAGGAGATCGAACCTTGCGCGAAGACGGTGCAGCAAGCCCTGTATGTCAAGGACACCGCCGTGGTGAACCCGCAGCGGGTGATGGAAGCGATGGTGCGCGACGCGCAGGCTGAAGGCGTGCGCTTTCGCTTCGGCTGTACCTGGCAGGGCCGGGAGCGGGACGGAGCCGTCAAGACCTCGACGGGCCCGCTGGCCTGCGGCCATTTTGTCAATTGCGGGGGACTCTTCGCCGATCGAATCGCCCATGCCTACGGAGTCGGCCGGCATTACCGAATCCTACCCTTCAGAGGTCAATTTTTCCGGCTGCGCCCGGACTCCAAGTTGCAGGTGCGTGGCAATATCTACCCCGTGCCCGATCTCCGCAATCCGTTTCTCGGCGTCCATTTCACGCGACGCCCTGAAGGAGAGGTCACGATCGGGCCATCGGCGCTGCCGTTGTTGGGACGGGAACAGTATCGCGGCTTGCAGGGTGCGACGCTCGGCGACAGCCTGACCATGCTGGCCTATCTCATACGTCTGTTCGGCAGAAACCGCGATCACTTCCGGTCCATTGCATGGACGGAAATGGTGAAGCTGACCAGAAACGGTTTCTTCCGCGAAGCGGAGCATCTCGGCGTGGGGTTCGCCATGACCGACCTGCTGCCGGGCAAGGAGCCGGGGATCCGCGCGCAGCTCATCGACCGCCGCACGGCCGACCTTCTGAGCGACTTCGTCATCGAGCCAGGCCCCCAATCCACCCACGTCCTCAATGCGGTGTCTCCGGCGTTCACCTCTTCGCTGCCCTTTGCCGAGCACGTCGTGGGCATGATGAAGCTGGGGTAGTCCGTCGTGCCCCTTTTTCCTCTTACCATCTAGGATACCCGCAGCATGTGCGGCATCGCCGGCTTTTTGAGTCTTGATCAGGTCGAATCGATCGAGAGCCTGCAGCGGATGGTCCAGGCGATCCGCTATCGCGGACCGGACGATCGCGGTGCGTGGGCCGATCCTGCCGCCGGCATCGCGCTCGGCCATGCTCGTCTGTCGATCCTCGACCTTTCCGCGAACGGGCATCAGCCGATGCAGTCCGGCTCGGGAAGATATGTGATCTCCTACAACGGTGAGATCTATAACTTCGCCGAGCTCAAGACAGAGCTGGAGCCGGCTGCTCACCGGTTCAGGGGGCATTCCGATACGGAGGTGTTGCTCGCCGCAATCGAGCAGTGGGGGGTGGAAGTGGCGCTGCAGCGGGCCGACGGGATGTTCGCCTTCGCTTTGTGGGATCGGGACAGTCAGGCGCTGACCTTGGCGCGAGACCGGCTCGGCGAAAAGCCGCTCTACTACGGCTGGCTGGGCAACCAGTTCCTCTTCGGATCCGAGTTGAAGGCGTTGCGCGCTTTTCCCTCCTTTGATCGCCCCATCGATCGCCGAGCCCTTACCTTGCTGCTCCGCTATAACTGCATTCCGGCACCCTATTCGATTTACGACGGTATTGCGAAGCTGCCCCCAGGGCATTGGCTCACGTTGTCGCGTGCCGGCGCCCGACCGGGCCATATCCCCGGCTCACGACCCTACTGGTCCTTTAAGGAGCAGGTTGAGCTGAGCCTGGGCGATCCGTTTCAGGGAAACGAGGAGGAAGCGATCCAAGAATTGGACCGCCGACTCAGGCGATCCATCAGGAACCGGATGGTGGCGGACGTTCCCGTCGGGGCGTTTCTCTCGGGGGGCATCGATTCCTCGGCCGTCGTGGCCCTGATGCAGGCCCAAAGCACGAGTCGGGTTCGCACGTTCACGATCGGCTATTCCGAATCCGCCTACAATGAGGCGCCCTTCGCGCAACAGGTGGCGCGTCATCTCCGAACCGACCACACCGAGCTCTATGTGACTCCGGAAGAGGCTATGGCGGTGATTCCTCGCTTGCCGTCGCTCTATGACGAGCCCTTTGCCGACGCGTCGCAGATTCCCACGGCCTTGGTGGCGGAGTTAGCCCGGCGTCACGTGACCGTGGCCCTGTCGGGCGACGGCGGCGACGAACTGTTCGGCGGATACAATCGCTATTTCTGGGGCCGTACGCTCCGCCGCCGCATCGGATGGATACCTCCGGCAGCCAGGCCATATATGGCCCGCGCCATCCGAACCGTTTCCCCTCAGGGATGGGATCGCTGGTTCGGTCTCTTCGGCGCCCTATTGCCCTCCATTCGCCTGCCCGCTGATAAGCTCTATAAGCTGGCCGACATGCTGGAGGTGGGCGACCTCGATGAACTGTACTTGGGATTTGTGTCGCATTGGATGGCTCCGGCGGAGGTGGTGATCGGTGGGAAAGAGCCGGCCACCTTGATGACGGAACGATCCCGTTGGGCGCTGTTGCGAGATTTCACACAGCGCATGATGTACCTCGATACGCTGTCCTATCTGCCTGACGATCTCTTGGTCAAGGTCGATCGGGCCACCATGGCGGTCGGCCTCGAGGCGCGCATACCCTTTCTCGATCACGAGCTCGTGCAGTTCGCCTGGCGTCTTCCGCAATCGTGGAAGATCCGGTCCGACGACCAGGGCAAATACCTCCTGCGACGCATGCTGTGCCGGTACGTGCCGCCGGCGCTGTTCGAGCGTCCGAAAATGGGCTTCGGTGTGCCGATCGACTCTTGGCTGAGGGGACCGCTGCGGGAGTGGGCCGAGGACCTGCTGGATGAAGCCAGGTTGCGCCGCGAAGGCTATTTCCATCCCGAACCGGTCAGAGAAAAATGGCGGCAGCATCTGTCCGGCACGTCGAACTGGCATTACCATCTGTGGGACGTGCTGATGTTTCAGGCCTGGCTGTCCCGATAGTGCGGCATGCCTGGCCGCGCGCTCTTTTGTCCTCACGACTCGGTGGCATGATCGAATTCAGTGGTGCGCGACGGACGCAAAACGGTAAGATTCGAGCCGCCCGATATCGATCGAACGGCACGCGACGGTCCGATTGGGTTTGGAGGCGAGGGGAGGTACAGGTATGAGTGGAGGGATGAAAGGAGTGGTATTGGCAGGGGGACTCGGCAGTCGCTTGCTGCCGCTTACCAAGGTTACGAATAAGCACCTGCTCCCCGTCTACAACAAACCCATGATCTATTATCCGATCCAGACGCTCGTGAATGCCGGAATTGCGGAGGTCATGCTCGTCACGGGCGGCAACAGCGCAGGGGATTTTCTCAAGCTGCTCGGGAACGGCAAAGATTTCGGACTGAAGCATCTGAGCTACACCTACCAGCAAGGAGAAGGCGGGATCGCCGATGCTCTGAGATTGGCCGAGCATTTTGCCGATCAAGGCTCGGTCTGTGTCGTCCTCGGCGACAACATCATCGAAGGAAACATCGCTAAGGCCGCCGCGGCCTTCCGCGCGCAACGCGAAGGCGCAAAGATTCTGCTCAAAGAGGTGAAAGATCCCCAACGATTCGGGGTGCCCCTGTTGGAGGGGGACCGTGTGGTCAGGATCGAGGAGAAGCCGGCCAACCCCAAATCCGCCTATGCGGTGACCGGCATCTATTTTTATGATCGACAGGTGTTCGATATCGTCAGGACCTTGAAGCCATCCGGGCGTGGGGAATTGGAAATCACGGACGTCAATAACGCCTACATCGCCAAAGGGCAGCTGACATGGAGCGGACTTGACGGCTGGTGGACGGACGCCGGCACGATCGAATCGCTCTTGCACGCCAACCAACTCGTCGCCCGGACCGGCGCCAACCGGATGGATCTCTAGATGCGGATTCTCGTGACCGGCGGGGCCGGCTTTATCGGCTCGCACCTCGTGCGCCGCTTGCTCCAAAGCGGCCGGCACAGCGTCGTCAACCTGGATGCGCTGAAATATTCGGGCAATCTCGGCAACCTCGCGGACATCAAGGACCATCCAGGCTATACCTTCGTGCAGGCCGATATTTGCGACCAACCTGCGGTGCGCGACGTGGTGCAGGCGCATCGTATCGAAGGGATCATCAATTGTGCCGCGGAGACGCATGTCGATCGATCCATTCTCGACCCAGGCGCCTTTGCCCGAACGGACGTGGTCGGCACCGGCATCCTGCTCGAGGAAGCACGCCGGCAGGGAGTCCAGCGCTATGTGCAAGTCAGCACAGACGAAGTGTACGGCAGCGTCGAGCAGGGCGTTTCCAAGGAAGAGGATCGGTTGGAGCCGAGAAGTCCCTATTCTGCGAGCAAGGCGGGCGCGGACTTGCTGGCCTTGAGCTACTGGACCACCTTCCGGTTTCCCGTCCTCATCACCCGGGGCAGCAACACGTATGGTCCCAATCAATATCCTGAGAAGTTCATTCCCTTGTTCATCACCAATGCGATCGAGAATCAGCCCTTGCCCCTCTACGGCGACGGCAAGAATTGCCGCGATTGGCTTTCGGTGTACGACCATGCAGCCGGGATTCAACAGGTGTTCGAACAGGGGGAAGAGGGCACGATCTATAACGTGGGCGGTGGCAACGAACGGAAGAATATCACCGTCGCCGAGCAGATCGTCGCGGCCCTGG
>DASTLA010000057.1:0-13925 GCA_035715525.1 Nitrospiraceae bacterium | reverse complement strand
GAAGCGGCTGCTGACCGCGCATCGCAAGCAGCTCGATGCGCTGGCTGAAGCGTTGCTCTCGCGCGAGACGCTGAACGAGCAGGAAATTCTCGAAGTGACGGGACTCCCGCCTGCCCCGGCGCTGGACAACGCCATAGTGCGCGCGTCCGAAAGCGCAGCACAGAGCACAGAATGAGGGCTTCCCTGAGGCCGTCAGACCTGCGGCCGCCGTTGAAAAACGCCGGGATCGTTGCTTCACGCACCGCCTGACAGCATCCACGATTGCGGCCTTTTCCGGCGAGGCGTTCCTTCCGCTGATCGTCCCCACCGGCCTTGACCCGAAACCATGGCGTCCTCGAACAAAACCGGTTCGTCCGTGCTGTTTCTGTATCGGGCGGCTACGCCGGCCGGCCGTCATGCTCCGGCGAGAACGTCGTTCAGCGTTCGAACATAGTCTCGAATCCGCTTGGCATTGGCGCCGACGTCGCTCTTGCCGACTCGAGACAAGGAACGGATGTCGACGACGCTTTGATCACCGCGTGCTCTGATTCGAACGACCACATCATCCTTGAAGCCGAACCAAAACGTCGTATCAGTGGCTTCGATTCTGCCCTCTCCCTCATCGGCAGCCACCAGGTCCCATCCCAGCGATTGCGCCGCTTGCAAGGCCAACGCGAATGCCTTCTGTGCCGGAACCGGTAACGGCACCGATCGTAGGTCCGGGTACGCCCTCTGCTGTTGCTCGGCGATGCCAGCACCGCCGTACTCCGCGCTGTTCTGCGAGGTCCGCCTCAGCGGAAGCACGGACACAAAGCGTGGTGGGTCTTCGACATCCGTCGTGATGTCGTGGATGGCCGGGACCCGCTGCGCCGTCCGTTTCATGTCCCATGGGATACCGACCACCGGGAGACCAATGAGTATCGCGATGAGCCCGAACCACAATCCGCGCCGGGTTGCCTGAGAGAATGATGCGAGCCCGCCCAGGGCACCGAGGACGACAGCGGCCACTCCGCCGTAGGCAGCCCACTCGAGCAACTGAAAGCCCGTCATGAAATGCCACCAGCCGGCGCGGCTGCCGAATCCCGCGAAAACTGCCAACGAAGCTGAAGAAACCGCGAGCACGAAGGCTCCGCGGCTGAGCCAAGCCATCGTTCCTCGCATCGCTGTCCTCCGTCGACTGATGGAACGGCCCGTCAGCGCACGTCCGGCCGTGGATCTCCAATGAAGCCGTCGCGGTTGGGCATCTGAATCTTCGGCAGCCTGTCCGCGTCGATGGTCGCCTCTTCCGCGATGATCTGATTTTGAAAGAGCAGCCAGGCGATGACCGAATAGACCTCGTCCGGGCTGAGGGACTGCGGGGCGTTGAACGGCATGGCACGATTGATGTAGTCGTACAAAGTCGTCGCATAGGGCCAGTAGCTCCCGATCGTCCTGATCGGTTTCGCAGTCGCGAGCGTGTTCTGTCCGCCGACCAGCCGATCCTTCGGACCTTCAGTGCCGGTCGGGCCGTGGCAAGCCGCACATTTCGCAGCGAACACGTGGGCGCCCTGCTTCACGGTCCCTTTCCCTGGCGGTAATCCTGCCCCGTTCGGAGCGACGTCGATGTTCCAGGCTCGAATCTCCTCCTCGGTCGCAGCCCGGCCGATTCCATAGCCGTCCCTCTCCTCGGCCGATTGGCCGGGGGACGCCGGCCCGACAGCCAAGACCATCACCGTGACGGCGGCGAGGAGAAACTTAGACGTAGATGTTGCGTACTCGTCCATCCGATTCCACCTTCCAGCTTTGGATCGCGTTGTAATGATAGACCGAGTTCTGTCCGCGCACCTTCACGAGATCCTGGCGAGTCGGTTGGACATAGCCGGTCTCATCGACGCAGCGGCTTTGTAGGATCGCCTCTTTCCCGTTCCATCGCCATGGGAACCGGAATCTCGTGTGGCACTTCGTCAGAACCGGTTCCTGTAGAGTGGCCGCCTGCCATGCCCGGCCGCCGTCGACGCTGACCTCGACCCGCGCCACGCGACCGCGTCCGCTCCAAGCCAATCCACTGATCTCATGGATGCCTGGTTGGATCGCTTGGCGCCCTGACGGATGGGTGATGACCGACTTGGCCTCCATGACGAGCGTGAACTGATAGGCCTTTCCGTCGGGCAGGAGGTCGGTGTATTTGGCGGTTTCCCATCGAGTCATGAACGGCGCGGGCCCGAGCTTGAGCCGGCGCAGCCATTTGACGTTGATGTTGCCTTCGAAGCCCGGCAAGAAGAGCCGTAGGGGATATCCTTGCTCTGGGCGCAGCGCCTCGCCGTTTTGGCCGTAGCAGAGCATGGCCTCGTTCAAGACCTCGTCGGTGAGCGGAACGCTTCGATCCAAACCGGTCGCATCGCTGCCTTCCGCCAGCATCCATGTCGCCTCGCGCCTGACGCCGACTGCCTCGAGCAGCACAGACAAATTCACTCCCGTCCACTCGCTGGTACTGGTCAAGCCGTGAGTGTCCTGGACCGTCACGTCCTGCGCGTCGCGCCAACCGTCCCACGTGTTGCCGGAGCATTCCAAGAACGCGATGCGCGAACTGGAAGGCAAGCGTTCGAGATCCGACATCGTCAACATCAACGGCCGCTCGACCAACCCGTGGATCAGCAGCCGGTGCCTAGCCGGGTCGATGGTCGGGACACCGTTGTGGTGCCGTTCGAAATGCAGCGACGACGGCGTGATGATCCCGTGGAGATCCTGGAGCGGGGTCAGCGAGTTGAAGTTGTTGGGGGCATTGGCACCCCACCCGTGTGGGGCACCGGGTCCTGCTCCACCCAATCGATTCAGTTTCTCGAACGAAGATCGCTCTCCGTAGGGACGGGGCAGCGAGCCGGGAGTCCGCATCGGGTCGTCTGAGGGCTTCGCCTCCTCGTCGGCATGAGCAGGCAAGACCAGAGCGGCGGCCCCCGCTGCCGTGAAGGAAGCCGTTCGTCTTAGAAACGCGCGTCTATTTATCGCCTCGTTGTTTTCGTCCATTCCCACCCCTCGCAGATCAGAAAGTCTAGTGAAGCCCGTCCATCTTGAAGACGACTTTGCCGCGCGGATGACCTTCTTCGACCAGTCGGAATGCCTCTTGCGCCTTTTCCAAGGGAAAGACCTGGGCGACACGAATCTTCACCTTTCCTTCGTCCACGAGTTGCGCCAAGCGTCGGAGTATTTCGGTCGTGACTTGGGTGAATTGTCCGACCCCCGTCACCTCGTGCTGTTCGGCCAATGCCGCATCTGGCTGGCCGAGCATCGACACCAGCGTCCCGCCCTTTTTGAACACGTTGAACGATTTCTTCGTCGTGTCCCCGCCCACGGTGTCGAATACTGCGTCGAAATCCTTCAAGCGCTGCTCGAACGACTCCTTTTTGTAATCGATCACTTGATCGGCCCCCAACGATTGAACGTAGGCTACGTCGTCGCCGGAGGCTGTCGTGGCCACATGAGCGCCGACCGCCTTTGCGACCTGGATGGCGATACTTCCGATACCGCCGCCTCCGCCGTGAATGAGTATCTTTTGGCCCCGCCGGAGCTTCATGTGTCCTTCCAGCGCTTGCACCGCACTCGCGCCGACCAGCGGCAACGCGGCAGCCTCGGCGGCGTCGGTTTTTTGCGGGGCGGCAGCAACGGCCGATGCCGGCGCCACGACAAACTCGGCGAAAGAACCAGACCCTCCGGCCAGAAGACTCGGATACCGTAGAGGCGATCACCGGATTTCACGCCGGACACGCCCTCGCCGACTTCTACCACCCGGCCTGCGACGTCTCCTCCCAATGTCGCAGGCATCGTAAGCGGTACCATGTCTTTCATATAGCCGGCCCGCACTTTCCAATCGATCGGGTTGATACTTGCCGCCTGCACCTCGATGAGGACTTGGCCTTTTCCCGGAACGGGCCGGGGGGCGTTCGAGTCCAATTTCAGCACGTCTGGTCCGCCATAGTGGTTGATCCGCAGGGCTCTCATCGGCGTTGTTCCTTTCGATCAGGCTCGGTGGGACATTGCCGCACTACTGCTCGTAATTCTCCACGGTCCGCGCCGGACGCAGGGTCGCATCGTCGGGATCTTGCCCCCTATTCCTCAGCGCGCGGCGCTGTCTCAAAAGATCCCAGCACTGGTCCAATTCGACCTGAACGTTCTCGAGCTTCCGGCGGTCCTCGTCGGCCAGGGCAGTTTTTTCGCCCTTTGTTCGTACAAGCGATGCTCTTCCTGGACGAGCTGTTGGATGTGCGCGAGCACCGACTGATCCGTGCTTTGGCTGTTGCGAGTCATTGCTCCTCTCCTCCCCTCGTGGTCCGCCACGATGGTCCGCATGCTACGCGCCCGCGGGATCAGCCCCGGACGACGCCCGGCATACTGACGAAGCTGTGTTGAAACTCCGACGCTTCCTCCAGTATCACGAAGTGGAGAGGCTTGATCAATTCTTGCTGAGCCCGCCGAGCGACCCCGGGCTTTACTGATTTCCTGCATCGAGGCGCTTTCTCTCAGTATTCGAACGCGACGTGATACAACGCCGGGGTCATTTCCACGCCCAGTTGCGCCAGCTTGGCCTTCATGGGGGTCACACTTCTCTCATAGGCTTTCCAATAGATCTCCTCGTTTTCCCAGATCGCAATATTGATGAAATTGAATCTGCTGTCCGGCTTAATGCTTCGGTGGAACTTGCCGCTGATGAACCCTGGTTGCTTGGTAATATCGGCCTTGACCTCTTCCCACCACTTCACGAAGTCGTCTTGCTTGCTGGTCGGGACCGTAAATGCGTTGATCAATGTCACCGGCATGGTTCAAGGCCGAGCGAGTCCGCTTTCGGTGCATTGATTGCGAACTCAGTATCCAACCGTGAACCGTTGACCGACGTGGGTCGGCTGTTCCAGTTCGTCGATCATCGCGATCGCATAATCGCCTGTCGAAATCCGACTCTGCCCGTTTGCGCCGACCAGCAACCGATCGGTTCCCAATCGAAATTTTCCGGTTCGCGCACCCGCTTCGAGCATCGCCGCCGGGCTGAGGAACGTCCATTCGAGACCATGTTCGGCCCGCAACGCTTGGAGGACGTCGGCCGTCGCGAGAGCAGTTCCCTTCCATTGCTCCGGAAAATCCGGCTGATCGATGACCCGTAGGCCCGGTTTGACCTCGAGGCTTCCCGCGCCGCCCACCAGCAACAGACGTCTCAGACCGACCCGCTTCATCGCTGCGATCAGCGTCTCGATGCCCTCCACCTGTTTCCGTCGGATGTCCGGATCGATCTTGCTGGGACTGAAGGCGCTGATCACCGCATCATGGCCAGCGATAAGGCTGGCCATGTCGTCGATGTTGTAGATGTCGCCCTTCTGAGGACGTAGTCCGGCACGGGCCTGCAGCGTCTCCGGGTGCCGAGCGATGGCGGTCACTTGGTGACCCCGGTCCAATGCTTCCGTTAGAATCGCCGACCCCACGAACCCCGTGGCGCCGATCAATGCGACTTTCACGTTGCCCCTCCTTGTCCGTTGCCTCCTTCAGTTTGTCTGAATCGTCAGCAAGGGAGACGGCGCCTTGTCGCCCGGTTCGGCAAGCGTCAGCATCACCAGGAGGAACGAAAACAGACTCTTCGAGGAAAGGTCCCGGTTCTCGATCCAGTACCAGCGATCACCGTAGTGCACCATGACGAACGCGTCCTTCGGCCGCGAGACGTCGCTTGCGATACGAATGAGCGGTGGAAGCGCTTCCTGATCATCCGGCGGGGTGACGGCATGAGGATAGGCACGCTTCTCCGATTCATGCTGTTCGGGAATTTGGACATAGGACGCCAGCTCAATCAGAATTTGGAATCCCGAGCGAGTCCGCACCGCGACGACGTCGTCGCGCCCTGCCGGGACCGCGCCGTAGATCACCGGGAATTCAGACTTTTCCGGGCTCAAGCCGAGCAGGCGCTTGGCAGTCTCCCGATCATCCTCAATGTCAGGCGGAACTTTCTTGGTGGCAAAGAACATCACGAGGCCTTCGTCCTTCTTCTCTTTGTCGATATCGACGCGCAATCCGACGGCGCCGGACGATTGAATCCGCCGAAGCGACTTGACGAGCTGGGCGAACTCGGGGTCAGCGGCCTTTCTCCCCTGCGAGCCGCCTTTGCTATTGGACAGCCCGTTCACACTCTGCACCGCAACCGTGAACAAGCGGTCGGCCGGCCACCCGGCCTCGATCAATTCGAACAGTCGGATCGGCGGAATAGGAGTCAACAGGGTCCTGATGAATTGAGAGCCGGTCAAGGGCACATAGGTGATGGTAGGCCGATCCGTGTATTGACCCTGCGCACCGAGGCTGAAAAAGTTGTTGAGATTGGTATTGGTCGTCGAGAGATTCGGATAAATCGACCCACCGGCCTGCACGGTGCTGACCAACTGGTAGCCGCTGACGATCTGCCCAACATCGACGAAGATGGGCGTGTCCGCATAGCGCAGCTTGACGATGTTGAGCAAGGTCTGTTGCTTCCACGAGTTTGCCACAGCTTGGGTGAAATCGAACCGGTCGCGGTCGAGCGTGAGCGCCCCGAAATTCATGCAGCCTTGCAGGCCTAGAAGCGCCAGGGCAGCGGCCCAGGCTCGGACGCCGACGACCGGAAGCCCGTCCGTGACCCGCCGTTCGCTCATTCATCCCCTCCTTTGCCAAATGGTGATACTGCTCCCGTTTCGCCCACCGCAGCGCTCGTTTTCCCGGCACCTATCGCATGCCCCGGCGGAAGATCCGCCTCCGACGCCGCAACGGCGAGAGTCGCGGCGGCAAGCAGGCTCGGGATCAAAAAGGGGCAGTGCCTCTATTCGGGTACTCCACGCCGACATAGACCCCATGTGGAGCCGACATGTCGTCCAACAAGTCAGGACTGTAGATTCGGATGGAAAGTAGGATGCCGATCGGAGAGAACTTGATCAGATGAGTGCCCATCTGGGCCACGCTCGCACCAGGACTTGTCCACCCGCGCTCTTAACCCTTCACGAGACTGATCACGCACGATGGTACGAGAAGGAACGTCCGGCAACAAAAGACTGCAGAGGCCGAGGCTCAGATATCAATCCTCTTTCCTCCAAGCCCCAACCGGGCGGAACTGGTCGCGCACGAGGCGACCAGTTCCTATCCTGACGTTTACTGCGCCAGCCTGGCGTCGATCACGTTGCCCTGCTCGTTCAACTCCAGCACGATGTTGGAGCCGTCCGCGATCGGCTTCGTCTTCACTTCCATACGCTCCAGCGGGAATTCCTTCACTCCTTCCGGCGTGGAGAGCTTGACGAGGTTCTTGTTGGGTCCGGTCCGGATCAGCTTGCCGAAAATCAAGCGATGGGTCCCGGCCTTGACCTTGTCCTTTCCATGCACGTCGATGACCATGCCCTCTTCGTTGATCCAGAGCGAGACATGGTCTCCGACCGCCGCATCGGCCGGCGCGTACTTTTTCATGAGCGTGTACTGGGCGGCCGGCGTCTTCACGTAGACCAACGAGGCATCCATCTTGGTCACCGTTCCATCCACTTGAATGACGTAGCCGGGCTTCGTACGTGGGTGTTCGTCGAATGCCATTTCCACCGTGAAGTGGTGGATGTCGATGACTTTCCCCGCCTCGTTCAGCTCTGCGGTCACCGGCTCGCCTTCCTTGAACTTCGAGAGTTGCGATCGTCCGCTTTGCACGTCGAACGTCTTCTCTCCTTCCGGCGTCCAGAGCTTGATCTCTTTGTGGTCTGCAGACGTGTAGGCCAAATTCCCGGTCACGAAGCGATGTGCATGGCTCTTGTCTCCCTTGCGATGGATGTCGATGACTGCATTGTTTTCGTTGACCTGCATATCGACTTCTTCGCCGACTTCGAGACCTTTCGGCGTGATGGCGGAAGCAATCCGCATGGTGCCCCACGGCGTTTTGATCGTCGTGAGCCCGCTCTCGACTTTCGAGACGACCCCGCTCACGTGCATATGAGATGACTTCGCCCCATGCTTGCCGCCCTCATCGGCCAAAGCCGGTACCGTGACGGCCAGGCTCGCCACCATCGCAGTCGCCAAGATCGCTCGTCGCATCATCCTGCCTTCCTTCTCCTGCATCGACCCACTATGCCATCCCCCACCCATCATGATGCCCTCCTTGCAGTGATTCACATCGACGCCGGTGCCTGTGCTGTACAGGCACGCCCCAACGACGCCGCTCTCTCTTGTACCATATTGCCCTGATGACAATCCCTCGTCCTGCGTTCTGCCCGCAGGCTTTCGTATGTGCAATCAAGGATTCCATTCATCCCCAACCTTGCCGGATGCACCATACGTACCACTCTGCCGGGACATCGGATGCCAAAAACTGCGGCCTGTGTGACAGTCAGCACTGAGATGTCCTCATTCATGAGGCACAACGGGACAACCGGATTTTCTTTCTTGCCGCATATTGCCTCAGGCCGCACGCCCCCACACCACCGCTTTCGCTGCCGTCACCTCACACCCACGGCAAGCCTTGTTCCAGCACGACCGACCGTGCCCTGCGGATCACCTGTTTGGATCGCAATGCAATATGACCGGCCCCGAAAGCAGAAGGAAGGCACTCGACCAGGAGCGACGAAGAATAGGCGACGGTCTCTTGTCATTGACCAGAGACCGTCAGTCCTGAGATTTGCTCGATCCTCGAATGGAAGCAATTTTCTTGATTTAGCGAAGCGCGCCCACATAGAGTGCGTGATGCGACCAGATTATGCTTCGACGGACCTGCCGCGACTCCGCTTTGCTTAACCGCTGCTACGTACGCCCTCTTTCCCGGCACTCCACTGCCCTGCTCCGCCGGTACGCGGTGGCTGGGGGTGAGCAGCCAGGCCGTACGACGACGGCCGCGCGCGGAGCTTGGACCGTGACGATTTAATGGGTGGGATGATGCCGGAAATTCCAGACGACCGGGATGACGCGATAGCCTGGCACCGGTTGGACGCCAAAGACGTCATCGAACGGCTCAGCACCGATCCGCGCCGCGGCTTGACGAAACAGGAGGCCGCACGCCGTCTGGCGCACGACGGTCCCAATCGACTTCCGCCTCCGATCAAGAGGCCCGGGTGGCGGCGGTTTCTACTGCAGTTCCACAACGTGCTCATCTATATGATGCTCATCTCGTCGGTGATCGCCGGGTTGCTGAGCCATTGGATCGACGCCACGGTCTTATTCGCCGCCGTGGTCGTGAACGCGATCATCGGATTCATTCAGGAAGGGAAGGCGGAACAAGCGCTCGATGCCATCCGCAACTTATTGTCCTTGCGCACCACGGTCTATCGCGATGCGGAGCGCCTACAAACCGCGGTGGACGATCTGGTGCAAGGCGATCTCGTCGCACTCGCATCCGGAGACAAGGTGCCCGCCGACATCCGGCTTGTGACGGCCAAGAGCCTGTACGTGAACGAATCGATCTTGACCGGGGAGTCGATGGTGGTCGAGAAGTCGCCGCTTGCGGTGCCGGCCGATGCGGCACTGGGCGACCGCCGTTGCCTTCTCTACTCCGGCACGCTGGTCTCTTCCGGCCAGGGCACTGGCGTGGTCGTGGAGACGGCAGCCCGCACGGAGCTGGGCCGCATCAGCGCCATGCTGGAACATGTTCGAGAGATGACCACCCCCTTGGTCCGCCAGATGGCGACCTTCAGCCGCTGGTTGGCGCTCGCGATCGGGTTGATCTCCATCGCCACATTCTTCATCGGAGTCTTCTGGCGCGGCCACTCGGCCGACGATATGTTCATGATGGTGGTGGCCTTGGCGGCATCCTCGATCCCTGAAGGTCTTCCCGCCATCATCACCATCACCTTGGCTCTCGGCGTGCGGCGGATGGCCGACCGCAATGCCATCGTTCGACATCTGCCGGCGGTTGAAACGCTCGGATCGGTCACGGTGATCTGCTCCGACAAGACCGGCACCTTGACCAAGAACGAGATGACGGTCCAGTCGATCGTGACCGGGGAACGCACGTTCGACGTGAGCGGGGCGGGCTACGTCCCGGAAGGCGGGCTGCATGTAGCAGGGGCGCCGGTCCAGCCGGGAGACTACCCCGAAGTCATGGAACTGGTCCGGGCAGGCTTGCTGTGCAACGAGGCGCTGCTGCGCCAACGTGGCGAAACCTGGGAGATGGAAGGCGACCCAACGGAGGGAGCCTTGTGCACGCTTGCCCTCAAAGCCGGCCTCGACCCGCTCGTGGAACGGGAAGCGTTCCCCCGGGTTGATGCGATTCCATTTGAATCAGAACACCGTTTCATGGCGACCTTGCACCATGACCACGAAGGTCATGGATTCCTGTATCTCAAAGGAGCGCCGGAGCGCCTCCTCGCGATGTGTGAAACGTCCCGCTCGCGAAAAGGCGATATTCCGATCGATCGGGCTGCCTGGCATGAGCGGATCCGGCAACTCGCCGGCCTCGGAATGCGGACATTGGCCATCGCCATGAAGCGCATACCTTCAGGACAGCACGAGCTGCGATTTGAGGACGTCGAGACCGGATGTACGCTGCTGGCGCTCCTCGGAATCATCGATCCGCCCAGAGACGAAGCGATGGCGGCCGTGGCGGACTGCGCATCGGCCGGCATACGGGTCAAGATGATTACCGGAGACCATGCGGAAACTGCGCGGGCGATCGGCGCGCGGCTCGGCATCGGGCGCGACAAACCGGCAATGACCGGCAGCGATATCGAACGCCTGGACGATGAGCACCTGCGTCTTGCCGTCTCCGACCTCGACGTCTTTGCCCGCACCAGTCCGGCGCACAAGCTTCGCCTCGTCCACGCCCTGCAGGCAACCGGGCACATCGTTGCGATGACGGGGGACGGCGTCAACGACGCCCCGGCGCTCAAGCGGGCGGATGTCGGGGTGGCGATGGGCCTGAAGGGAACCGACGCTGCCAAGGAAGTCGCCGATATGGTGCTCGCCGACGATAACTTCGCGACGATCAGCAAAGCCGTGCGCGAGGGTCGCGGCATCTATGACAGCATCCGAAAATTCGTCCTGTTCATGCTGCCTACCAACGGCGGCGAGGCGCTCGTCGTGACCGCGGCGATTCTGTTCGAATGGACGCTGCCTCTCACGGCCGCGCAAGTGCTCTGGATCAACATGGTGACATCGAGTACTCTGGGGCTGGCCTTGGCCTTCGAGCCTCCGGAATGGGATGTCATGCAGAGGCCGCCGCGTAATCCGCAAGAGCCGCTGCTGTCATGGTTCTTCGTCTGGCGGATCGCGATGGTGTCCGGGCTGATGATGAGCGGGGCATTGGGACTCTTCCTGTGGGAGCTGGAACGGGGCGCCGATCTCGAGTCGGCCCGCACGATCGCCGTCAGCGCCGTCGTGGTGGCGGAAATGTGCTATCTGCTCAACAGTCGGCACATCACGAGATCGGTCCTTTCACGCGAGGGACTGCTCGGCAATCCCTATGTGTGGGTCGTCATCGCCGCCTGCGCGCTGCTTCAGCTGGCCTACGTGCATACCGCTCCATTGCAGGCCGTCTTTCACTCGACGCACCTGGGCTTGGAAGAATGGGGCCGAGTGATACTGGTCGGGCTTTTCGTCTTTATCGTAGCGGAAGCAGAAAAAGCGGTACTCGGCCGCTTCACCAGACGCACATCGCACCAGACGCCAGCGGGGCGTCGAGATTCCGATCTTGATGGGGAGCATCGCGCATGGACAAGCTGACATCGATCATCGCCGCAACCGACCTCTCGGACGATTCCTTCTATGCCGCCGAACGGGCCGCCCTTCTGGCGAAGGAACATCGCGCAACGTTGAGCCTCTTGCATGTCGTCAGCGAACATTCCTTGCACGACCTGAGAAGCATCTTTGGCTCGCCTGCGGAGATCGAGCGGACGGTGATCGAAGACGCCCGTTCGAAACTTCGCGACACAGCCGCGGCCCTCGCATCGCAGGCAGGGGTCGCGGCGAGGACGGACATCACGACGGGCCAGGTGGTGATGGACATTCGCACGGCGGCCGAGGCGGCGGACGTGCTGGTCCTCGGGGCACATGGCGCCAATCCGCTAAGCGACCTCTTTCTCGGCACGACGGCGGAACGAGTGCTCCGGACGTGTCGACGACCGACGCTCATCGTCAAACGCCCGCCACTAGGAGCCTATCAGCACATCCTCGTGCCGGTCGATTTCTCTTCTTATTCGGGTTCGACGCTCACGCTGGCTAGGCGGATTGCGCCTCAAGCTCACATTACGGTCGTCCATGCCTTTCGAATTCCGTTCGAGGCGCGGCTGCGCATCGCCGGGGCGGCGGAAGAGACCATCAAACGATACAGCGACGAACAGAGGCAGGAGGCGGGGCGACGCATCGAGGAACTCATTGTGAATTGTCTGCCCGAATCGGGAGGGACCTCCTCCGCGATCGAACAAGGTGATCCGTCCCGCGTGATCCTAGCCAAAGCGGAGGCGCTGCACGCTGATTTGATCGTCATCGGCAAACAAGGACAGTCGCGGGCCGAAGAACTGCTCCTTGGCAGCGTCACTCGCCACGTGATGGCCGGATCGAAGTGCGATGTGTTGGTCGTCACGGAAATTCCGCGCTCCACCTGAACCACGAGCCGACTTCATGAAACAGCATAAGAGCGACAAGGCGAGGCTGCTCTTGGCCGTGGACTTCTCGAGACCAGCGAGACGCGCCATTCCCTATGCGATCAAACTGGCCTCGGTATTGGACCTCGGTTTGACTGCCGTGCACGTCGTGAAAGCACCTCCAGGCTTCGGATCGTCGGGCCGGGGAACCCGTCGCTCGCTGCATCCCTTGACGACCAAGGCCTTGCTCGATTTGGGCCGATTGGTTCGGCTTGCCGCCGAAAGCGGGGTCACGGCGGATCACAAGCTGCTCGTCGGCATCCCGGAAGAAGCCATCCTTCAGGTTGCGGACGAAGTGGGGGCCGTCCTGATCGCGTTGGGAACGCACGGACGATCCGGTCTCGATCGATTCCGCTTGGGCAGTGTCGCAGAAAGCGTCCTTCGCCGGGCCCATTGTCCTGTGCTGGCGATCAACGCGCAGGCCGGGTCCCAGCCCCCCGTCAATCCGCTTCGGCTGCATCTGACCAGACTGCTCGTGGCCACGGATTTTTCCGCTTCTTCGACCGCTGCGCTTCGCTGTGCCTCCGCCATGGCACGACTGATGGACGGCCACGTGACGGTGGTCCATGTGACGAAGGAGACGGATTCCTTGCCTCGACACTCCGACCGGATGGACCAAGTCGCGCACAAGCGAGCCGATCACAAATTGCAGCATGCCGTTGCGGCAGCCGGAATCCGTGAATCGGCAAGCGACAGCACCCTGCTTCAGGGCGAGCCGGCCGAACTCATCCTCGCTCACGCAGCTCGCACAAAGGCACACCTCATCGTCATGGGCTCTCAGGGCCGTCGTGGTATGGAACGGCTCATGCTCGGAAGCGTTGCCGAATCCGTCTTGCGCAAGGCGCGTTGTCCGGTGCTGGTCGTGAAACGTGACGGACGAATCAACCGGCTGGTCGGATCGTCCCCCTCGGCGGCCCATCATCGGTAGCCCCTGCTTGGGTCGCTACCGCAATCCACTGACTGCTTGAGAGAGAGAAACGCGGCTGGAGCTTGGATCGGTTGATCACCGAAGGCTCGTCATTGCACGCCGGAAACGGAACCCTGCACGGCTCCTGCAGACGCACCAGTGGAAGCCTGGCTCGGAAGAGCACATGTAGCCGCTGCCGGTTGCTCTCCGATCCACCGGTAGTAGAGGACGGGGATCACGATCAGGGTCAGAACGGTCGAGGCCCCGACGCCGAACAGCAGCGAGACGGCCAACCCTTGAAAGATCGGGTCGAGGATGATGACGAAGGCGCCGACCATGAGCGCCGCTGCAGTCAAGAGGATCGGGCGGGTTCTGATCGCGCCGGCCCGGATGACGGCCTCGAGCAGAGGCATGCCCTCGGCTTGCTGATGCTGAATGAAATCGACCAAGAGAATGGAATT
>DASTLA010000056.1:0-3233 GCA_035715525.1 Nitrospiraceae bacterium | reverse complement strand
CGACCGGGTTCAGAACGTCGCTCTTCAGAGACACGCGCGATTACTATCTCGATCCCCGAACCGGATGGCGGTTCAGCATCGGAGCGGATTACGGCACGCCGGCGCTCGGTGGGACGAACCACTTCTACAAGTTCGCCGTGGACGTCATTAAATATACACCGTTGATTTACGACACTCGGTTTTCGGTGCGCGCCCGCTATGGATTTACGGAAGGCGTCGGCGGCAAACCGATCCCTCTTACCGAGCGGTTCTTCGTCGGCGGTATCAATACCATGCGCGGATTCGTGTTCGGCCGCGCGGGGCCCGTCACGCCGTCGGGTTCGTTGTTGGGGTCGGCCAAGGAGTTGGTTTTCAACAACGACTTCATCTTTACGATTTCTTCGGAGGCCAAGCTGAATGGCGTGTTGTTTTTCGATTACGGAAGCGGCTTCGATGACAACGAGGGCATCGATATCACCAAGCTTCGCAAGGCGGTGGGGATCGAAGCGCGCTGGATTTCTCCCTTTGGTCCGTTGCGCGCGGCCTACGGCATCAATCTCGAGCCGCGTCCGACCGAGCGGAAAGGGGTGTTCGAGTTTACCATCGGGTCGTTGTTCTAGGCGGACTGGTACATCGGTATGAGAGGCGAACGCGTTCAGAGGAGACATGTACGAGGCGGTGGAGCCCTATGCTGGGCTCTGGCCGTGCTCTGTGTGATGATGCTGGCCGGATGCCGGTCCAACAATACATCCGTCGCGACCGCTGCCCGGATCGGGGTCGTCGATCCCCAGCGGGTGTTGAACGAAACCAATGTGGGCAAGAAAGCCAAGGATGCGCTCGCATCCTTCACCAAGAACCGGCAAGCTCTCATCGAGATGGAAGAAAAGGAACTACGCCGTATGGAGGAGGACTTCATGAAGCAAGGCAGCGTCCTCAGCCCCTCGGCAAAGCGCGAACGGGACGAACAGTTCCGCCGGCGGATGGCCGAATACCAGCAGAAGGTTACCGACCTCAATCGCGAGGTTCAGGACAAACAAAAGGAAGTGTTAGATGGATTTCGCGACAAACTGGAGACCTTGACGGGGAAAGTCGCCAAGCGACTGGGATTGCAGGTGGTGCTCGATCGAGGACGCGGCGGTCCGACGATCTATTTCGAGGAGGCGGTGGATATCTCGCCTCAGGTGGTCGAAGAATTCAACAGACCGTAAACAGGCGAGGACACGTATGGAGCGACGAACGTTATTCATGATCGGCATGGGGCTTGCGGCCGCATGGCTGGTGTCACCGGCCGGCGCGGCGGACCAGCTTCGCGTAGCCATGATGGACCAACAGACCGTCATCGAGCGCACGGTCGCGGGCAAACGGGCGCTCGAGGAGCTGAAGACCTACTCGACCACGCGGCAGAAGATCATCGATTCCGACGATCAGGAGCTCAAGGATCTGGAGGCGGGCCTTCAAGAGGCCAGTCTCGGCGAAGAGGCGAAAAAGGAAAAACAAGCACAGTTCCGTTCCAAGCTGGAGGCCTACCAGCGGCGGATCCAGGATTTCAACCGCGAGGTGCAGGAAAAGCAGCGCGCCATGGTCGCCGAATTCGCCCAGAAAATCCAGGCTGCAGCCTCCGCCGTCGCGCAAAAAGAAGGGTTTGCGGCGGTGATCGACAGGGGCAGCGAGGCCACGATCAAGATCATTATTTACGGCCATCCATCGATCGACCTCACAGAAAAAGTCATTAAAGAGTTCGATCGGCAAAATAAATAAGATCGGGATTCATTCGGGGCGCCAATGAGGAGGCGGGGCTGATGTCAGTCATGGATAACCTGCAAATTCAGGCGGTTCTTCCCCACCGGTATCCGTTTTTGCTCGTCGACAGAATTCGCGAGCTTGAACCGGATCGGCGGATCGTCGGGATCAAGAACGTCACGATCAACGAACCTTTTTTTCAGGGTCATTTTCCGGGGCGCCCCGTCATGCCGGGAGTGTTGATCCTGGAGGCGCTCGCGCAAGTGGGTGGCGTCTTGGCGTTCAAGTCGCTGGGGAAGGTGGGGCGACCGGTGGTGTACCTCACAGGAATCGACGCGGCCAAGTTTCGTAAGCCGGTCCTTCCGGGCGACGTGTTGCGCCTCGAAGTGGACGTACTGAAGAAGCGCCCGCCGTTCTGGAAGATGCAAGGTAAGGCATTTGTCGAATCAGAATTGGTGTGTGAAGCCGAAGTGACCGCGATGGTGACGGATGAGAACGCGGCCGGCGGATGATTCGGTCATAGCGAGCCGGGTCAGCATGTCAATTCAGGCGATGCGAGGAGGAGTTGAGTGAAGATACATCCGACGGCGGTGATTCATCCCAAGGCGCTACTGGCGGACGACGTGGAAGTCGGCCCCTATTCGGTCGTCGGGGAGCATGTCAGTATCGGCAAGGGAACGAAAGTGTCCTCGCATGTGTGCATCGACGGATGGACGGAGATCGGCGAGCGCTGCGAATTGCATCCGTTCGTGTCGGTCGGCGGCCCGCCCCAGCATATGCAATACAAGAATGAAGCCACCAAGGTCGTGATCGGACACGACAATGTCCTGCGGGAATACGTGACGGTCAACCGGGCCACGGTCCAGGGCGGTGGGACGACCACGATCGGCGATCACAATTTCCTGATGGCCTACGTGCACGTGGCGCACGATTGCCATCTCGGCGACCATCTGATCCTGGCGAACGCGGCCAGCCTCGCGGGGCATATCACGATCGGGGACCATGCCATTATCGGCGGGCTGTCGGGGATCCATCAGTATGTTCGCATCGGAGCCTATTCGATGGTGGGCGGCTGTTGCGCGCTCGGGCAGGACTTACCGCCCTTCATGCGCGCCGCCGGCGGCTACCGCGCGCGCATGTACGGCTTGAACTCCATCGGGCTGCGCCGGCACGGCTTTTCCGCGGATCGCATCTCCACACTGAAGCAGGCGTATGAGGTCTTGTTCCGTTCCGGCCACCGCGTTGCGGAGGCGGTCAAGCTCGCGCGACAATCCTTCGGCCAGCATCAGGACGTGATGCAGGTCGTGGATTTCATGGAGGGGACCAAGCGAGGGATCTGCCGTTCGGTGGGGAAAGAGCAGGAAAGCGAGGATGACTAACCAGACTGAGCCTCAGCCCGCCGAGGCCGGCGGCAGGGAGCGCAATCGCATCGGGTTGATCGCCGGCAACGGCCGGTTCCCGATCATCTTCGCCGAAAACGCCCGCCGGTTGGGCTATGCGGTTTCGGCCGTCGC
>DASTLA010000055.1:0-14406 GCA_035715525.1 Nitrospiraceae bacterium | reverse complement strand
GCATGCGGATCGGCAAGGAGGGCGAGCCAAGCAGAGACCGCCAAGGCTTGCAACACGTAGCGGGGATAACCGAACCAGACGGTCACGAGGGCGATCCCAATCATGACGCAGGACCGCACCGTGGCGGTCTCGGCTCCCGCCAACAGGGTGTAGCCCAGCACGGGGCCCATCGTCAGGATGGCCGCCAAGCGGCTGGGAACGATGTATCTCGACAAACTCAACAGGAGTGGTGGCGGCAACCTCAGGCACAACCCTTTGATCGCGCCGTACACGAGCAACGCGATCAATCCCAGATGCGAACCGGAAATCGACAGGATGTGCACGGTCCCTGTCGTCATGAACCATTCGCGGACGTCCGCCGGCAGATAGCCCTGCTCGCCGATGGTGAGGCTGAGAAACAGGCCGCGCGCCGGTTGCCCCAAGGACTCGCCGGCCTGTCGAATGTCGGCTCTCCATCGTTCCAGCCAGCTCGAAATCAGCCGATTCGCAGGAGGGACGTGACCGAGGATTTCAACGGCTCCTGATCCCGACACCGACGCCACGGCATCGATCCCCTGCCCTTCGAGATAGGCGGCGTAGTCGAAGCCCCTCGGATTCACCGTGCCGGTGGGCGGCCTGACATGGGCCCTGGTCCGTATCGCCATCCCGTCGAGGAGATGTTGATCGGGATCGCGCCAGGTCAACCGCAGCTCGAACGGAACTCTGAGGAGAGCGTTGTCACTGGTGGTCACATGAACGTGCGCCGTCAGGCGACCCGGCATATGGCGAACCGACTGCGTGATGATGCCTTCCAGTCTGGTCGCAGGCAGGTTGGATCGATCGTCGAGCGGTGGATGATGCACGACCCAGGCATAGGCCGTCCAATATAGGCAGCCTCCGAGCAGGCAGGCGAGCACAAGCACGGCGTGGCTGGAAGCGAGCCGACCACGGAATTCTTGGACCGAAAGCAGAACGACGGCGAACAGCAGCGTGAGGGCAACCGTGAGCGGGAAATATGGAAGGTATGAACCGAGGCTGAGCCCGAGGATGAACGTCAGGGTGACGGCCGGTAGCATCCGACGCCCGCGCGGGATACTTGTCTCAGCCGATTCGGGCGCGCACGACTTGGGCGAGCTGGTCGGCGACTTCACGGATCGTGGAGTCCCGTTCACCTTCGACCATGATGCGGAGCAGCGATTCCGTGCCGGAATAGCGGACCAGCACGCGGCCGCTCCCGTTCAGTTTCGCCTCTCCGGCGTGAATGGCCTGCTGAATGTCCGGGATCTGGTTGAGGTCGGGCTTGTGCTTCACCTGCACGTTCAATAGCACTTGGGGAACGGCGGTCATGGCCTTGGCCAGCTCGGACAGCGGCTTGCCCGTCCGCTTCATCAACGACAATACTTGGAGCGCCGACACCAGGCCGTCTCCGGTCGTGTTGTGGTCGAGGAAAATGAAATGTCCGGATTGTTCCCCGCCGAAATTGTACCCGTCCGCCAGCATGCGCTCCATCAAGTATCGATCGCCGACCGGGGTGCGAACGAGTTGGATGCCCGCCTTGTTCAAGGCGATTTCCAACCCGAAGTTGCTCATCACCGTGCCGACGACGGTCTGCTTGCTCAGGTGGCCCTGCCCGCGCAAGTCGAGTCCCAGCGCGGCCATGACGTGATCGCCGTCCACGATCCTTCCCTGCTCGCACACGAAGATCGCGCGATCGGCATCTCCGTCCAGCGCCACACCCAGGTTGGCGCCCTGTTCCCGCACGATCTCCTGCAATCGCTCCGGATGCACGGCTCCGCATCCGGCGTTGATGTTCATGCCGTCCGGTTTGTTTCCGATGACGTGCACGCTGGCACCTAGCTCGCGAAGGACGGTCGGTGCCGCTTTGTAGGCGGCGCCGTTGGCGCAGTCCACCACCACCGTGATGCCCTGGAAATCCAGCTCTTTCGGCACGGACCGTTTGACGAACTCGATGTATCGGCCTTCCGCATCGTCGATGCGAAACGCCTTGCCGATGGCATCCGCCGTCGGGCGCAAGTGTTTGATCTCGTCTGAGAGGATCAGCTGTTCGATGCGGGCCTCCAGCTCATCCGGCAACTTGAAGCCGGTGCTGGAAAAAAACTTGATGCCGTTATCCTGATAGGGGTTATGCGAGGCGGAGATCACCACCCCGGCATCCGCGCGGAGGCTGCGCGTCAAAAACGCAATCGCGGGAGTCGGCATCGGCCCCACCACCAAGGCGTCCACGCCCATCGAACAGATGCCGGAGATCAGCGCGGATTCCAGCATATAGCCCGAGAGCCGCGTATCCTTGCCGATGACGATCTGGTGACGTCCGGCACGCCGCATGAAGATGTGGGCCGCCGCACGGCCGAGCTGCATGGCGATCTCACTCGTCATGGGCTCGAGGTTGGCAACTCCGCGGACTCCGTCTGTCCCAAACAGCTTACGCATGTGACACCTGCGAATAGGACAGCGATCGTTTGGCAATGGCTGCCGCTACCAGAGCGACTTCCCGCATCGCGCGAACATCGTGCACTCGAATCATGTGGACTCCCTTTAATATGGCGGCTGCGACCGCGCCCGCCGTCCCGTAAACGCGCTCATGGACCGGCTGGTTGACAAGACGACCGATGAACTCTTTTCGCGAAACGCCGACGAGGATCGGATAGCCGAGGGTCGTGAGCATGTCCAATTCGGCAAGCAGTTGCAGATTGTGCTCTCCGAGCTTACCAAAACCGATGCCCGGGTCAAGCATGATCTGTGTCGGCTTGATGCCTTGTGTCACGGCGTAGGCAGCACGCTGTTGCAGAAAAGCCGACACTTCCGCGCTCACATCGCGGTAAGTCGGGTTTCGTTGCATGGTTTCCGGCGTGCCTTGCATATGCATGAGGACAATGCCCGCCCCGCTGTCCGCAATGAGCGCGGCCATATCTGGATCGTGGCCGAGTGCGCTGATGTCGTTGATGATTGAAGCCCCGCGCTGAATCGCCTGGCGCGCCACCGCTGCTTTGGTCGTATCGACGGAGATGGGGATCGGGACGGCGGCACGGACCTCTTCGAGCACGGGCAGCAAGCGACGCAGTTCCTCCGCTTCTCCCACCGAATGCGAGCCGGGGCGGGATGATTCGGCGCCGATGTCGATCACGTCGGCCCCCTCGGCATGCATGTCCTTGGCGCGCTGCACGGCTTGCTGTTTGGTAGCATAGGCACCACCGTCCGAAAAGGAATCGGGCGTGACGTTCAGCACGCCCATGATCAGCGGCCTGGAATCGAAGTGCAGGGTGTGGGAGCCGGCGGTCAAGATGGGAGCGTGAGGAGCACTGTTTGAAGGAAGCGACAAGGTGCCACCGGGCGACGGTTGAAAACAAACGGGCGTGCCCGGCGTTGTGGCCGGACACGCCCCATGATTGGCCTTAGGCAGGAACGGTCTGAGATGACGAGCCCTGAATCAGGATCTGATCGATCTCGGGAGCATCGAGCACTTCCTTCTCGAGTAAGGCCTCTGCGAGCGCTTTCAGCGTGGCCATGTTTTCGGTCAACACACGTTTCGCTCGCTCATAATTCTCGGTCACGAGACGTTTGATCTCATGATCGATCTCCAGCGCGACCTGCTCGCTGAAGTCCCGCTTCGTCGCGATCTCCCGGCCGAGGAAGATTTCCTCTTCCTTTCGACCGAACGTCAGCGGTCCCAGCTTCTCGCTCATGCCCCACTCGCACACCATCTTCCGCGCCAGGTCGGTTGCGCGTTCCAGATCGTTCCCGGCACCGGTGGTCACCCTGTGTAAGACGAGTTCCTCTGCGACCCGTCCACCCATCAGAATGGCGAGATTGTTGTAGAGGAAGTCCTTGGAATAGTTGTGCCGATCGTCCGTCGGGAGCTGCATGGTGACGCCAAGCGCACGGCCTCGCGGAATGATCGTCACCTTGTGGACCGGATCCGTTCCGGGAAGCAGTTTGGCCATCAGGGCATGCCCGGCCTCGTGGTAGGCCGTGGTGCGCTTTTCCTCGTCGCTCAAGATCATGCTCTTGCGCTCCGCGCCCATCAAGACCTTGTCCTTGGCCATCTCGAAGTCGATCAGTTCGACTTCCTTTTTGTTCTGGCGCGCAGCCCACAAAGCCGCTTCGTTGACGAGGTTTTCGAGGTCGGCTCCCGAGAATCCAGGAGTGCCGCGGGCGATTTTTTCCAGCTCCACGTCGGAGGCCAAGGGCACCTTCTTTGTGTGAACCTTGAGGATTTCGGAACGCCCCCGTAGATCCGGCCGATTCACGACCACCTGCCGGTCGAACCGTCCCGGACGCAGCAAGGCAGGGTCCAGCACATCGGGGCGGTTCGTGGCCGCGATCAGAATCACGCCTTCGGTCGTGTCGAAGCCGTCCATTTCGACGAGCAACTGGTTCAGCGTCTGTTCCCGCTCGTCATGTCCGCCGCCGAGTCCGGCGCCGCGCAAGCGGCCGACGGCATCGATCTCGTCGATGAAGATGATGCAGGGAGCGTGCTTCTTTCCCTGTTCGAACAGATCTCGCACGCGCGAGGCACCGACGCCCACGAACATCTCCACGAAGTCCGAACCGCTGATGCTGAAGAACGGCACGCCCGCTTCGCCCGCGATCGCCTTCGCCAGCAGGGTCTTCCCGGTTCCGGGGGGACCGACGATCAACACGCCCTTCGGAATACGGCCGCCCAGCTTCTGAAACTTGCGAGGATCCTTAAGGAACTCAATGATCTCCAGCACCTCTTCTTTGGCTTCCTCGATACCGGCCACATCCGAAAACGTGACCTTCTTGCGCTCCTCGGTCAGCATGCGCGCTCGGCTCTTGCCGAACGACAGGGCTTTGTTCCCGCCGATTTGCATCTGGCGCATCAAGAAGAACCACAAACCGAGGAACAGAATGAACGGACCCCAGGTCACCAGGAAGGTGATGTACCAGGGACTTTCATCCGGCGGTCGCGCTTCAATCTGGACGTCTTTTTCGCGAAGCAGCTTGACGAGCTCGGGATATTCGGCCGTATAGGTCCGAATGCGGCTCTGGTCTTTCAAAATCGCGCTGACGTGATTGGCCTTGATGGTGACTTTCATGACCTCGCCCTTATCGAGCTTGGCCATGAAATCGCTGAATATGACTTCATCCTCTGGCGCGTGGGTGGGGACGCTGAACAGATTGAACAGCAAAATCATGAACAGCCCGACCACGACCCAGAACAGCAGATTCTTTACACGTGAGTTCATCCACCTCTCCTTATGGGGAATCTAGGCAGACAGAAGACGATGATAACCTTGCAGAATGTTAACACACGTTCCGTCGGAGAGACAACCTATCATGCCGACTCTTGCTCAGGTTCGTCGGCTTGATCGAGGGCGGCAAGGTACGGAAGATTCCTATACTTTTGTTGATAATCGAGGCCGTATCCGACGACGAACTTGTTGGGAATTTTGAATCCGACGTACTGCAGTTCGACGTCGATGGTGCGACGCTCCGGCTTGCTCAGCAAGGTGCATACCTTCAGCGAACGGGGTTTTCGTTTGGCGAGCGCTTTCAAAAGGTAGTTGACGGTCAATCCACTATCCACAATATCTTCAACCAGTAACACATCTTTCCCGGCGATCGGTTCAGTGAGGTCGGAGACGAGTTTGACCTTCCCTGAGCTCTTGGACCGCGTCCCATAGCTGGTCACCACGATGAAGTCGACGCGGAGAGGGATTCGAATGGCCCGCGCGAGATCGGCATAAAAAGCATAGGCACCCTTCAGGACACCGAGTAACACCAGATCCTTCCCCGCATAGTCGGAGGCAATCTGCCTCCCCAGTTCGCGAATGCGCGTACGCATCTGTTCTTGTGTCACCAGCGGCCGACCGAAAATGCGGTCCATGCTGCCCTGCTCTCCTTCCCTGCTCATTGGGAACGCTTCAGGCTGATGTGGAGGAATCGTGCACTCAAACGGGTGGCGCAAAATCGCTGATCGACCCGATATCCCGCCACCCATACGATGCCGGCGGCGGACACGATCAGCGGGACGCGACCCCGCAGAGAACGGCTCAGTTTCGCATCTGTGAAGTAATCTTGCAATTTCTTTCGACGGCCCTTCATGCCGACCGGACAAAACCAATCGCCGGTACGCCAAGCCCGCACGGCCAACGGCATCGAACATCGTTCACCGTCCAGCAGCGCCGAATCGGGGGTACCATGGTCCAGCAAGGCTTGTCCTTCCTCTCGTGACAAGGACCTCATAGAAATCATCTCTCCCGTTGCTGGCCAACATCCCGTCCAAGGGAGGCAGTCGACTACGACCGACTCTGGTGCTGGCCGAGGCGCCGCATTGGAACCCTGCGCCCGGTTCGGCCGATCGAGGCAAAGGCCGAGGGTCGTTTGCTCACAGCGGATGGCGAGCCCTTTCCATTGCCAAGTTGCTCCGGCTCGCGACGTAGCCAGATAGCTCAGGATGGTGTCGACGAGATGAAACGGAGGCGTCAGCCTGGCCGGATGAAGCCGGCCGATCGCGAGGCGAAGCAGCCGCCGCTGGAGCGCCAGCGGCTGGTCACGCAAGGCTCTCCTGTTGAATAGAAGACGATCGACCGTCTCCGCCTCCAGCAGCCTGGGCCACAGGTCGACCACGAGGCGCTCGAGGACGGCGTCATCCTCGCGAAGGATCTGCGCCTGCCGAGCGAGAATTTGGACGGCACCAGGCAGCATGCGCCTCAGCCCGGGCAAGACTTCGTGGCGAACGCGGTTGCGCGCATATAGATTTTTTGCGTTACTGGAATCGACTCGATAGGCCTGCCCCTGGGATTCGAGGTAGCGGAGCAAGTCTTGTCGCGTCCGGTTCAGCAACGGACGGACGAACATGTGCTCACGAACCCGCGGCATGCCCGCCAAGCCTCGCAGTCCGGCTCCCCGCAGCATGCGGAGCAGGACCGTTTCCGCTTGATCGTCCGCCGTGTGCCCTAGCGCAACACGCTCGGCCCCTATTTCGCGGGCCAAATCTTTGAACAGCCGATAGCGCTGATCCCGGGCCCTCGATTGGAGCGAGCTCGACATGCCGGGCCGACGCGTCGTATCCAGATGGCGGAGGATGAACGGAACGGAAAGACGTACACAGAGGTCACGCACAAATCGAGCGTCCCCGTCCGATTCCGACCCGCGGAGACCGTAATGACAATGCACCACCGTCAGGGAAAGCCGCCACGCCTCGGCAAGTCGGTGTAACAATAACAGCAAGGCGACGGAATCCGGTCCTCCCGATACGGCCACCAGCACCTTCTGGCCGCGCTCGATCAACCCCTGAGTCCGGATCGTCTCCGCAACCCGTCGATCAAGAAAAGGAAGAACGTGCGTGCCTGAGGACGGCATGGTTACATCCGTGGAAGGGTGGCCATTGTTTCGTGCCGCTCGGTGGGCGCCTGCTTGAGTTGCGCCCGCGCTTCTTCCACATCGCGGGCAATGCGACGGCTCAGCTCCTCGGCCGATGGGAACGTCATATCGCCCCGGATACGGCCGATCAATTGTACGGCAATAGGCTCATCGTACAGCTCCAATCGTTGGTCGAGCACGGTCGCTTCCAGCAGCCGTTCCCCGGAGCCGAATGTCGGCCTCGTCCCAATGTAACAGACGGCATCGTAGGCATGATCGCGCCACAGAACCTGGGCGGAATAAACACCGTCGGGCGGGGTGACGCGATCCGGAGGGAGACGCAAATTGGCGGTGGGCCATCCGAGGTCCGCTCCCCGCTTCGCGCCGTGAAGGACCGTGCCCTCCACCGTGTAAGACCTACCCAAAAAACGCCGGGCTTTCTGCACGTCGCCGGCCTGGATCAGATGTCGAATTTTCGTCGAGCTGACGACTTCATTGTCGATTCGCAGCGGTGACATGGGGTGCACCGCGAAGTCATAACGCTTTCCCAAAGCGATCAAATCGGCGATCCGACCTGCCCGGCCTTTCCCGAACGCAAAATGCTCGCCGACGAACAGCTCTTTGGTGGCGAGCGCATCATACAGGATGCGGCGAACGAACTCCTCCGGACTCAAGGCGGCAAACTCGGGGGTAAAGTCGAGGAACATGACCTCGTCCACCCCCGCTTCCTGGAATCGGCGGAGTTTTTCTTCTGATGTGGTCAAAAATTGCAGATTGACCTGCGGCGCCAGGATCTTGACTGGGTGAGGATCGAAGGTCACTGCGACCGCAGTACCGGCGTGGCGCCGCGCCGTTTCGACCACCAGTTGTAACAGCGCCCGATGCCCACGGTGATGGCCGTCAAAGTTCCCGATCGTCACGACGGGGTAGCTGCGAGGACCGGCGGGTACGATGCCGCGAGAGATCTTCATGCGTGCCGTCAATGCAGAAGCTTGGCCGCCTCTTTGGCGAAATAGGTCAAAATGATGTCCGCGCCGGCCCGCTTGATCGACAGTAGCGACTCGAGCATGGCCCGGCTCTCATCGAGCCACCCGGCTTGTGCCGCGGCTTTGATCATGCTGTACTCGCCGCTGACCTGGTAGGCCGCGATCGGCAGCAGACTGCGCTCCCGCGCCGCGGCGATGACGTCCAAGTAAGGCAGCGCGGGCTTGACCATCACGATATCGGCCCCCTCCTCGACATCGAGGTCGATTTCACGCAGCGCTTCCCGCTTGTTGGCCGGATCCATCTGATACGACTGACGGTCCCCGAACTGCGGGCTCGAGTGGGCGGCATCGCGGAAAGGGGCGTAAAAACACGAAGCAAACTTCGCCGCATAAGCCATGATGGGCAACTCGGTGAAGCCCGCCCGATCCAGCTCGTCGCGAATGGCGCCAACGCGGCCATCCATCATGTCCGAAGGAGCCACCATATCGGCTCCCGCTTCGGCATGCGTCCGTGCCATGGCCCGAAGGCAATCCAACGTCTCGTCGTTGAGAATCTTTCCTTCCCGCACCACCCCGCAATGCCCGTGACTCGTGTATTCGTCGATGCAGACATCGGTGATCAGCATCAGGTCCGGCACTTGATCCTTCAGCCGGCGCAACGCCCGCTGGACGATGCCTTGCGGGTCGTAGCCCGAACTGCCGCGGTCGTCTTTGCGATCGGGAATGCCGAACAGAATTATCGCCGGGATGCCCAGCGAGCGGACCTCTGCCGCCTCTTTGACCAAGAGGTCGATGGAAAGCCGCGCCTGGCCCGGCATGGACGCGATCGGCTCCCGCCGCCCCTCCCCTTCCGTCACGAACAGCGGGGAGACCAGGTCGGCAGGGGACAGTAGCGTTTCTCGTACCATGCGACGAAGCGGTTCCTTTTCTCGCAACCGCCGAAGCCGCTGAATCGGAAAGGCCATGGGCCGCTCACTTTCTCGGGAGATTGGTCAAAAAGACCACCAGATCGCGCACCGAAATCATCCCTACGAGTTCTCCATCCCGGGTCACACCGAGATGGCGCAAGTGGGTCTGCGCCATCAGGTCATTCGCATCGAGCAGCGTCTTGTTTTCCTCGATCGTGACGAGCGGAGCCGACATGATCTGCTCGACCGTCGTCTTCGTCATATCAGCGCCGGTGGCTACGACACGGCGGACCATATCCGTGTCGGTGATGATGCCGATTACATCCTTGCCGTTGGTCACGAACAGACTGCCGATATTCCGATCGCGCATGAGGCGGCCGGCCGAGCGCACGTCCATGTCTCGCTCAACGGTAATGAACTTCTCCTTGGGGACCATGAATGATTTCACAGGAACCATCTAAAAACCTCCCTCTTGCTATGCCACAACATCATAGAGCGAACACTTCGGTCGTGAGCCGCCGCTTGAGCCGCATCCGAATTTGCGTCCGGTTCATGCCGCGACTCCAAGTCCACCGCCTGACTCACATGCATTTTACACGGCTTTCACGGTGCGATCTCCCGCGCAGGCGGATGAAAAGTGCCGCACGAGCGCCTCGACAAGCGCCGGAACCGTGTTCTGAACCGCCGTGACGTGCACGGACAGGCCGGCCTCGCGGGCCGTGGCGGCCGTGATAGGTCCGATACAGGCGACGACCACGTCGCCCAAGAGCCGGCGCGCATCGCTTGGCGACGCGAACAGCGCCAAAAAATTCTGCACGGTCGACGAGCTCGTAAACGTGACGGCGTCGATGGTCCGATCGCGCAGTCGCTCCGTCAGGCGATCGGTCACCACCGCCGGTCTGACCGTCCGGTAGACCGGCACGACGTCGACTTCTGCTCCTTCGGCACGCAACTGCTCGGGCAGCAGCTCTCGCGCCACGAGCGCTCGCGGGATCAACACCCGCGTTCCGCGAAGCGCACGGGCCGCCAGTGCCTCCACCAGTCCTTCGGCTTGAAACTGTTCCGGGACCAGATCCGCCCGCAGCCCGTAGGCGGCCAGCTCCTGGGCGGTCCTAGGACCGATGCAGCAGATCGTCAGATGAGCGAGGGCGCGGGCATCCAACTCGCGACGTTGCAGCGCGCTCATGAACGGACCGATGCCGTTCACGCTGGTGAAGATCAGCCATTGATAGGTCGACAGCCGATCGAGCGCGCGGTCCAACGGCCCGGTGTCTTCAGGTGAGGCGATTTCAATGGTCGGACACTCGACTGCTTCCCCTCCATAGGCGGCGATGAGGTCACTCAATTCCGACGCCTGCCTCTTGGGACGGGTCACGAGGATGCGCCGCCCGAACAGGGGTCGTCGCTCGAACCAATTCAACTGATCCCGCAAGCGCACCACGTCGCCGACCACAATGACGGTCGGCGGTTCCATACGTGCGGCGGCCGCTTTGGCGGCGATATCGTCGAGCGTCCCCACCACGGTTTGCTGCGTGGCGCGAGTCCCCCAACGGATAACGGCTACCGGGGTGGACCCGGTCTTGCCTTCACCCTTCAAACGCTCCACGATGTGAGGCAGATTCGTCATGCCCATCAAGAAGACCAATGTGCCGTGTGCCGTAGCCAAGCGCGGCCATTCGATGCCGCTCTGTCCTTTGGAAGGATCTTCATGACCCGTCACGAACGTAACGGTCGACGCAAACGTCCGATGGGTCACCGGGATGCCGGCATAGGCCGGAACGGCCACTGCGGCCGTGACTCCCGGGACGATCTCAAATGAAATGCCGGCGGCAGCCACGGCCTCCGCCTCCTCGCCGCCTCGCCCGAACACAAAGGGATCCCCTCCCTTCAGGCGGACGACGATTTTGCCGGACCTGGCATGCTCGATCAACAAGCGGTTGATGTCCGGTTGGTCGCGATACTGCCCCCGTCCCCGGCGACCCACGTAGATGCGTTCGGCGGACGGCGGCGCGTAATCCAGCAAGCTCGGGTTCGCGAGGTAATCATACAGCACGACATCGGCCCGCTCGAGACATTCTTTGCCGCGCAACGTGAGCAGCTTCGGATCTCCGGGCCCGGCTCCGACCAGATACACGGTGCCTTGTGGATCACTCATGACGCCTGCCCATAAATCTCTTTCAGAATCACATCGCCGCCATCGGCGAGCAACCGTTCGGCGAGCCTTGTGCCCAACTGCCGCGCCTCGGCCGCCGGCCCTTGAATCCGGTGGCGGACCATCCGTCGCCCGTCCACACTGGACACCAAGTCTTCGAGGCTCATTACATCGTCTTGTAAACTCGCATGCGCAGCGATCGGCACTTGGCACCCGCCTTCGAGCCGATGCAGCAGAGCCCGTTCGGCAGTCACCGCGGTCTTCGTCGGAGGATGATCGAATCGCTGTAAGATCTCGCGCACGAACTCGTCGTCGCTCCTCGCCTCGATGCCCAACGCTCCCTGACCGATGGCCGGGAGACTGAGATCGGCGTCCAGGAGCTGCGTGATCTCCTTGGACCAGTCCAGTCGGTTCAAGCCCGCCGCGGCGAGCACGATCGCATCGAATACGCCTTCTCGAAGTTTGCGCAGCCGCGTGTCCAGGTTCCCACGCAGCATCTCGATCTTGAAGTCGGGACGGTGGTGCAGCAACTGCGCCTGGCGACGAAGACTGCTCGTCCCGATGACAGCTCCCGGTCGCAGTTGATCGAGCCTGCATCCGTTCCGGGTGATGAGGGCGTCTCGAGGATCTTCGCGAGGCGGCACGCACATGATTTCGAGCCCCTCGGGAAGCGCGGTCGGGACGTCCTTCATGCTGTGCACCGCGAGATCGATTTCCCTCCGCAGCAACGCCTCCTCGATTTCTTTGGTGAACAACCCCTTGCCGCCGATCTTGGCCAGCGGCACGTCCACGATACGATCGCCGGAGGTTTGAATACGCTGCAGTGTGATCGTCAGGCCCGGCTCGAGTTCCTGCAACCGCGCCTGAACCCACTGGCTCTGTTGCAATGCCAGTTTGCTTCCGCGCGTGCCGAGGACGAGCGTCGGCCGCCTCATCGACACGACCATGACACGACTCGACGGCGGTGTGAAAGAAACCGGTGGTGGTACAGGTGAGGCATGTCGAACAGCCGTGGATCAACCAACCTTACGGCCCTGCTCCTTTGTCGGTTGCGGTGTCGCGGAGGGGTCCATGAGAGCCCGAGTCGCACGCCTGAGATCCGTCTCTTCCAAATCTTCGCCACCGGCGCCCAGGCCGTTGCCCTGACCGGTGCCGTTATCCTCGAGGTTGAAGAATCGCCGCGCCGCCTCGACGAAGGCGGCCCCACCCGACGAACTGGCTTCGCTCTTCAACGTGACCATCGTGCCATGCACCATCTTGTTTACGATGGCCGATGCCATGGCTTCGACGGCCGCTCGATCTTCCGCGGACAGGTGTTGAAGGCGATTGAGGGTTTTCTCGGTCTCGCGCCGCTTGATCTCTTCCATGCGCGCCCTCAAGGCCACGATCGTGGGCGTCACTTCCAGCGATTTGAGCCATTGCCGCAACACAGCCACTTCGTCTTGGACCATGTGCTCGGCCTTTTCAGCCTCCTGCAACCGCTCTTCGCGGTTCTGCTCCACCCGCATTTGCAGATCGTCGATATCGAACAGAAAAGCGTTGTCGATGGGACGGACGGCGGGATCGATGTTGCGCGGCACCGAAATATCGATCAAAAAGATGGGGCGGTTCATCCGCTGTTTCACCGCGCGCTGAATATCGTCGGCATTGACGAGATAATGAGCGGCGCCGGTCGAAACCAGCACGATGTCGGCCGCGGCCAGCTCCATCTTATAGTCTTCGAACGGCACCGCCGTCCCATTGAAGTGTTGTGCCAATTCCAAGCCGTGCTGAAAGTTGCGAGTGGTGATCCGTACCTGGCGCACACCGTTGGCGATGAGGTGCCGTGCCGCCAATTTCGCCATTTCGCCCGCGCCGATCAGCAGGACGGTCTTTTCACTGAGATTGGAGAAGATCTTCTTTGCCAATTCGACCGCAGCGTAACTGACGGAGACTGCCGTTTCCGCGATTTTGGTCTCGGTCCGCACACGTTTGGCGACGGAGATGGCCTTCTTGATGATCTTGTTCAGGAGGAGGCCCGATGTTTTGTGGGTCAGGGACACCTCGAAAGCATCTTTGATCTGGCCTAGAATTTGGGACTCGCCGACGATCATCGAGTCCAAGCTGGAAGCCACCCGGAACAGATGTCCGATCGCGCGGTCGCCGGCGTGCCAGTAAAGGTGTGGAGTGAGCTGTTCGGAGGACAACGACAGATGCGCATCGGCGAGAAATTCCTGCACCTGGCCGAACCCGGCTTCCAACTCTTCGACCACGGCATAGACTTCCACACGGTTGCATGTCGACAGCACCAGGCCCTCACGTACCCCTGGATACGAACAGAGCCGACTGACCGCCTCTCCCAGCCGGCTTTCGGGTACCGCGAGTTTCTCGCGAATCTCGACCGGTGCAGTCTTGTGGCTCAATCCGACGACGATGACGTGCATGTCAGGATACCGGTGCGTGACTTTTCAGGAGCACGCCGATGAGGGTCAAAATAACCCCGGCAAATCCGATGATAGTCAGATACGCAGCCCGTTTGGCCCTCCATCCGACCGTGAGGCGTCCGACAAGGACGACAAAGTAAAACACCCAGGTGACGACCGCCCAGGTCTGCTCGGGATTCCAATTGACATAACTCCCCCGGACGATTTCGGCGGAAAACGCGCCGCTGATGATCCCCAGCGTCAGCAATGGAAATCCCATGACGATGGACTGCTGGTTCAAGTGGTCGAGATAGTCCAAGGCCGGTAGCTTTGCATACAAGACGTTGAACCGCTTCGATTTGAGGAGACCATCCTGAATCAGGTACATGACGCCCGCTACGAAGGCAACGGCAAATCCCACCGTCCCGAGCATGCTCAGCGTGACGTGAACCCACAGCGTTTTGAACACCGGCCTCAAGCTCGAGACTTCGTCGGATGGAAAAGCGGCGGCGGTCACCAGCGACATCAAGGCAAGAGGAACCATGAAGGAACCCAACACGTGGATTTGCCGGCGAAACTCGACGGCCAGGAAAACCAGAATCAACATCCACGAGAAAAAGGACAGTGCCGCG
>DASTLA010000054.1:0-2483 GCA_035715525.1 Nitrospiraceae bacterium | reverse complement strand
ATCACCATATCCGGACGGCTCTTGAGCACCCATTCCACCCGCCGCAAGCCGCCCGCTGTCGTGTCTCCGCTCACGCCCGCGTTGATGACGCGATACCGGAGCCCCTGCTCGTCCAGTCGGCGCTGTAACCGCGCCGGATACGTGTCCTCCGTCGCCACACCGAGGCCCGCAGTCAAACTGTCGCCGAAAGCCACGATTCGTGGGCGATTATCGACGGCGTCCACCCCCAGAGACAGGGCGGGGATGACGCTGACAAGAAGCATCAGCGTCAGGAACAGTTGTCTGGCGAACAGGTCGAGAAATGCTCTGATTGGCATCGGACTTCAGTATAATATCATTGAATCTCAACGATGCGCTTCGTGGGGCATTTCCGATGATTGCGGTTCAACATCTATCCATGCGTCTCACCGCCGGCGGCCGGCCAGTCATCATACTCGACGACGTGACGCTGGAGATTCCCTCAAAACAAACCGTAGCCGTCATGGGCCCGTCGGGAAGCGGAAAATCGACCTTGTTAGGATTGATGGCCGGCCTCGATCGGCCGACGGGGGGGTCCATCAGGTTGGACGGCACGGAGATTACCTCGATGTCCGAAAGCCGGATGGCCAGGTTCCGGCGCGCCAAGATCGGGTACATCTTTCAATCCTTTCATCTGATTCCCACGTTGACCGCGTTGGAGAATGTGCTCGTGCCGTTGGAGTTGACGGGACACGTTGCGGCGAAGGAGCAGGCGATCGAAATCCTGAAGGAGGTGGGATTGGGCAATCGAGTCGATCACTATCCCGTCCAACTTTCGGGAGGCGAACAGCAACGCGTCGCTGTCGCCCGAGCCTTTGCCTGCCGGCCGCCGATCCTGCTGGCCGACGAACCGACCGGTAACCTGGATTCACTGACCGGCCGTCACATCATGGATCTTGTGCTTGCCCTTCATCGCGATTATGGAACCACATTGGTGCTGGTGACGCATGACCGCGCGATCGCCACCTTGATGCACCGCGTGATCGCCTTGCGTGACGGGCGCATCGAATCCGATGAGACCCTTCCCAGAACCGCTCCCGACCTTCGCGGGTCCTCCTTGTGAGCCGCTTCATGTTCCGCATGGCCTGGCGGGAAACCCGGGGGGGCTGGCGCCACTTCCTGTACTTTTTCGTCTGCATTGCCATCGGCGTCAGCGCGTTGGTCGGCGTCTCACTGTTTGCCGCCCATGTAGAGGACGCGGTCTCCAAACAGGCGAAGGGTTTGCTCGGAGGCGATCTGGAGCTCCGCTCTTCACATCCCCTCACCGCGGAGAGCCGGGCTGTCCTCCAGGCACTCGACCAACGGGGGATCAAGCGGACGCATGTCAGCGAGTTGGTGGCCATGGCAGCCCGCACCGCGCAGCAAGCCACGGGCGCTCAAGCGACGCAGATCGTGGAACTCAAGGCGGTGGACCAGGCCTATCCCTTGTATGGCGTTCTGAAAATCGAACCCTCGGCCTCGCTGGACGGCCTCCTGCATCCGGATCGGACTGCGTGCGGGGTCGTCCCATGTCATGGCGCCGTTGTTCAGGAAGCGCTGTTGCTTCGCATGGGGGTGGCCGTCGGTGATCGAGTAAAGATCGGAACAGCCGAATTTCTCATCACCGGTCTCGTCCGCACCGAGCCGGATCGCATAGCGAACGCCTTCAGCCTCGGACCGCGTGTCCTCATCTCAGAGGCCGGCCTGAAGGCGTCGGCACTGGTGCAACCGGGCAGCCGCATCCGTGAACGAGAGCTGCTTCAGCTTCCCTCAGGAATGTCGTTCGAGCCGCTGCGCGCGGAGCTGCGCGACCGTTTGGCTGCCGATCATGTGCGTGTCTCCAGCTATCGCGACGCGCAACCTCAGCTCAAGCAGTTTCTCGAACAGTTGTCCCGCTACCTCGGATTGATCGGCTTGACGGCCTTGTTGATCGGCGGTCTCGGAGTGGCCATGTCCATTCATGCCTTCATGCAGGACAAACTGAAAACCATCGCGATTCTGAAAACACTGGGCGCCGATTCAACACTCTTGATCGGAGTCTTTGTGCTGCAGGCGGTCGGCTTGGGGTTGATCGGAAGCATCGCCGGGATGCTTCTCGGGATCCTGCTGCAACGCCTGCTCCCGCCAGTGCTGGCGAGCGGATTTGTGAGCGATCTCCTGGAGCAGGTGGGCGCATCGACGGAGCTCTCGGCCGTCTCGATCGGCCCCCTCCTCAAGGGCGGCGCATTGGGAGTCCTCACCACGCTGCTCTTTTCGCTCTGGCCGTTGTTGCGCGTGCGCGACATCGCTCCTGCGGCCATTTTTCGACGCGAGGTGGATCCGGATTCAGGTGATCAGGCATCGCGGTTGTCGTGGAGAGCAAAATTGGGCCTGCAGGACCGGTTCGGCGTGACCACTGCCGCCGCACTCATCGGCGGACTCGTGGTCTTGTCCATGTGGCAGGCAGGCTCATGGCGGGTCGGCGGATGGTACATCGGGGGAATGGC
>DASTLA010000053.1:0-11788 GCA_035715525.1 Nitrospiraceae bacterium | reverse complement strand
GGGGTTCAATAAAGTCATTCTCATCGGGAATCTGACGCGAAATCCCGAATTGCGGTATACGCCCAGCGGGACGCCGGTGGCTAGTTTCGGGCTGGCGACGAGCCGGCGCTTCAAGCAGGGCGACGAGCTAAAAGAAGAAGTCTGTTTTATCGATATCGTGGTCTTCGGGAAGCAGGCGGAACATTGCGGCCAATATCTCAGCAAAGGCAACGGCGTCATCGTCGACGGACGCTTGCAGCAGCGTCGCTGGGAAACCGAAGACGGTCAGAAAAGAAGCAAGCACGAAGTCGTCGCGCAGTCGGTGACGTTTCTTCCCAAGCGTGGGGAATCCGGCGGGGAGAGCGGCAGCGGTGCTCACGAGGAATCTTCTTACGACGAAGATCACTTTTAGCAGGTCGCCGATAGATCGGCAATCTGCCGAAACTGGGGATTTTGGGTCAGTTGTTAGACGGAGGATGGTATGGAACGAGGGGAACGGAGCGGGGGCGGCGGCGGACGGTTCTTTCAGCGGCGGAAGCCCTGCCGATTTTGTGTCGATAAGGCACCGATCGATTTTAAGGACGTTGGATTGCTGCGCAACTTCCTGACTGAGCGTGGCCGGATCGTGCCTCGGCGCATTTCGGGTAACTGCCTTCACCATCAGCGCGAACTGACGGTGGCGGTGAAGCGGGCCCGCCATATTGCATTGGTCAGTTTTGCCGAAGAGCGATAGGCGGGAGCCGGATTGGTGAACGGTATTTTAGAGGGCCCTCGGTTTCACCTCTCTCAGGTCATGAGAGACTCATATCTTATGGCGATGAGCCCTATGGAAATCCTTAACCCTGCGGTCGTCGACATCACGCCCCAAGGCCTGACGGTTGACTGTGTCGTCAGCGGTCCACAACTAGGCCTCTTGGAGGCGGACGAAAAATACGCCGGTCCGCTGACCATCCACTTGGAAGTGGCCAAAGTCGAGGGGCCGATCACGGTTACCGGAACCTTGGAGGGTACGGCGCTCCGTCAATGCGTCCGTTGCCTTACGGAATATGCCGATCCGCTGTCGGTGTCGGTCTATGCCGAATACATGCGTCAGGCCGGTTCCTCTTCGAAAGCGTCGGTTGCGGCGCAGCCTAGGGGTGGAAAGCGCCGAGAGCCGGGCGTCGAAGCAGCGGAAGAAGCGGATAAGGAAGAAGACGAGGTCTACTTCTATCAGGGCGAGCATATCGATATGGCTCCTATGCTGCGAGAGCAGATCATCCTCTCTGCGCCCATGCAACCCTTGTGTCGTGAGGACTGCCAAGGCTTGTGCCCGCAATGCGGGCAGAACTGGAACGACCGGCGTTGTGGCTGTCCCCCCGAACAAGTCCCCAATCCGTTTCGAGTGTTGCGGGATCGCTCATCGAAAGACGGCAATGCTTAGCGAGTCGTAGGAAGAAACGATGCGTGTCTTGTAGGCCAGTACGGGCCTGTGATAAGGAGTCGTCATGCCAAATCCCAAACATAAACATTCACGCGCTCGACGAGACAAACGGCGGACCGCTAAAACCCGGCTGATTCCGCCCGGGTTCTCGCTGTGCCCGCAGTGTCATGAGCTCAAGCTTCCTCACTACACGTGCCTGAATTGCGGCACCTACAAAGGGAAGGCCGTCATTTCGGTTGAGGAATCCTGAGCGCTATTTTCCTTTCCTTGCGTGATTCGGGTACAATTGCCGAACCGTGATCACGATCCGAAGTCGGGCCGGTCGAGACTCCCCCCTGAGTGTTGCTGGCTCGCCCGCTCCATCCACATCGTTACCTCGCCGTTCGTGGGTCGCTGATTGCCTATGAAGATTGCCGTCGATGCCATGGGCGGAGACCATGGGCCGGCTCCTGTCATTGAAGGAGCCCTGCAGGCCGCTCAAGAGCTCGAGGTGGGTATCATTCTCGTCGGCAAAGAAACGGAACTGGCCGAAGCCTGCGCCAAGCTCAATTGTCGCGATTCGCGTATCACCATCCGCCATGCCCCACAGGTGGTGGAGATGCATGAATCGCCCGCAACGGTCGCCCGGAAGAAGCGGGATTCTTCCATTTGGATCGCGACAGAGTTGGTGAAGGCGGGGGAGGCCGATGCGGTCGTCAGTCCCGGAAACACGGGAGCCAGCATGGTGGCTGCGTTCTTCGTCCTGGGGCTGATCAAAGGGGTGGAACGGCCGGCGATCGCTACGATGTTGCCCACATTGACCGGCAGCGCCGTAATGTTGGATGTGGGGGCCAATGTTGACTGTACGGCACAGCACCTCGAGCAGTTCGCTCTCATGGGGAACGAGTTCGCCAAACACCTCTACGGCAAACCCAGTCCGCGGGTTGGGCTCTTGAGTATCGGCGAGGAAGATACGAAGGGCAACGAGGTCACGAAGGAAGCATTCAAGCTCTTGAAGGCAAGCCCACTAAATTTTGTCGGCAATGTCGAAGGGCGCGAGGTGTACAGCGGCAGCGCCGACGTGGTCGTCTGCGACGGCTTCATCGGCAATGTCGCGCTCAAGATTTCGGAAGGCGTGGCGGAAGTCATCAAGAAATTGCTGCTGAAGGAAATCTCCGGCTCCTGGCTGGCACGATTGGCCTACCCCTTGATCGCCTCTCCGTTACTGAACCTCAAACGAAAGATCGATTATGCCGAGTTCGGCGGCGCGCCGCTCCTGGGCGTCAACGGCACAACGATGATTTGTCATGGCCGGTCATCCGCCAAGGCGATCAAGAACGCCATTCGCCGCGCCAAGGGTCTCGCGGAGAGTCGGTTGGATGAACTGATCCATCGCGATATCGAGGAATCGCTGGCCCGTCACCGCGACGAGCGTCGAGAGGGCAAACAGGCATGATACGCGCGCGTATCAGCGGCACCGGTTCCTATGCTCCAGAACGGGTCATGACGAATGTCGAGCTCGAGCGGATGGTCGCGACATCGGATGAATGGATCAGGGAGCGGACCGGTATTCATGAGCGTCGCATTGCGGCGGAGGGTCAAGCCTGTTCCGATCTGGCCCTCATCGCGGGCGAACGTGCCCTGAAATCGGCCGGTGTATCCGCCTCTGAACTGGATCTTATCATCCTGGCCACGTGCACCGGCGACACCCCGCTGCCTTCGACCGCTTGCTTGCTCCAGCATCGCCTCGGGGCAACCCGCGCGGCGGCTTTCGATCTGTCGGCTGCTTGCTGTGGCTTCGTCTTCGCGCTCGGCGTTGCCGATGCGTACATTCGCACCGGCATGCGGCACGTCCTCGTAGTAGGCTCAGAAGTCATGTCGGCGATTACGGATTGGACGGACCGCAATACCTGCATCCTATTCGGGGACGGGGCAGGGGCGGCGGTCCTCAGCGCCTCCAGCGGCGAGCAGGGGATTCTCTCGACCCATCTACACTCCGATGGGAGCATGTGCGACCTGATTACGGTTCCGGGAGGGGGCACCCGCATTCCACCGTCGGGTCAAATGATCGGCGACCGGCTGCAATACATCAAGATGAAGGGCAACGAGACCTTCAAGGTCGCGGTGCGTACACTTGAAGAAGTGGCACGGGAGACGCTTGAACTTCATGGAGTCGCCGTTCAGGACATCGATCTTTACGTGCCCCACCAGGCCAATGTACGAATCATCAAGGCAGTGGCGGATCGGTTGCGGTTACCCATGGAGAAGGTCGTGCTGAACATGGACCGGTATGGCAATACCTCAGCGGCCTCGATTCCGATCGCACTGGATGAAGCGATTCGAGATGGTCGTGTGCGCGAAGGGCAGTTGATTATGCTTGGAGCGTTCGGTGCAGGTCTGACCTGGGCTTCAGCGCTAATGCGTTGGTGACGGCGAAGCCTTCGGCATGCGAGACTCGATTAGTGGCCGGTTTCGACGTTCGAATCGCGGAGTTATGAGCCGACCACGCCAAGCTCCAGGCGCTTTTTCCCGTTGACATTCCAAGCTGTTTCTACGATATGTTACCCGGTTATGGCGCCTTCAGGCATTGCCTTTCTGTTTCCCGGACAAGGCTCTCAAGCGGTCGGAATGGGCAAGGGATTTTATGATGCCGTTCCCTCGGTGAAGCCGGTCTATGAGGAAGCGTCCACAGTTCTCGGTTACGACGTCGCTCGACTTTGTTTCGAAGGGCCGGCCGAGCGATTGAACTTGACTGAGTTCACGCAACCGGCTCTGTTCGTAAGCAGTGCGGCGGCGTTGAAGGCATTTGAGCCGGCCGGTGTGAAGCCGATGGCAGTAGCCGGCCATAGCCTCGGTGAGTATTCGGCTGTCTATGCGGCCGGCGGGTTCTCGTTTCCGGATGCGGTGGGGCTGGTCCAAAAGCGCGGTCGTTACATGTCAGAAGCGGTGGCTGCCGGTACCGGGTTGGTCGCGGCGCTTCTGGGGCTCTCACCGGAAGCAGTGAAAGCCGCATGCCAGGAGGCGTCATCGCTCGGCGTCGTGGCCGCGGCCAATTTCAATTCTCCCGGCCAAATTGTAATTGCGGGTGAGAAGGCAGCCGTCGAGCGCGCCATCGAGTTGGCCAAAGCAAAAGGGTGCAAAAAAGCGATACCGTTACCGGTCAGCGTTCCGGTCCATACTCCACTGATGCAGAAGGCGGCTGATCGTTTGGCTCAAGAATTCGGGGCGATCGCCTGGAGAAACTTGACGGTTCCGCTCGTCAATAATGCCGAAGCGAATGCTCTGCAACGGGCCGACGACATTCGGGCCTCGCTCGTCCGCCAGTTGCCATCGCCGGTGCTGTGGGAGGGTTCCATAAAGGCGATGGCGAAGCTCGGCGTGACGACGTTCGTTGAGATTGGACCCGGGACCGTGCTGACTGGGCTCGTGAAGCGAATTACGCCTGAGGCGAAAATGTTGAATGTGAGCGATCCAAAATCAATGGATGCCACGCTGACGGCATTAGGTGCCGCACCTCGGGCATAAAATGCCAGACTGCATGGGGAAGGACGAATGTCATTACAAGGGAAAGTCGCGATTGTAACGGGGGGAGCACAAGGCATCGGCCGCGCCATAGCGGAAGCCTTGGCGGAAGACGGCGCAGATATTGCCGTGGCGGATCTGGACCCCGGCCGGTCGCAGGAAGCGGTCGCCGCCGTTCAGAAGATTGGTCGAAAGGCACTCAACGTCAAAGTGAACGTCGCGGATTTCGGTGACGCGAAGGCGATGGCCGATCAGGTACTCAAAGAATGGGGCAAGATCGACATTTTGGTCAATAATGCCGGCATTACCCGCGATGCCTTGCTCCTGCGCATGAAAGAAGAAGATTGGAATCTCGTGTTGCAGGTCAATCTGAACGGTACGTTCCACTGCACCAAAGCGGTTCTGCAGACCATGACTAAGCAGCGGTATGGGCGTATCGTGAACATTGCCTCCATCGTCGGTGCAATGGGAAACGTGGGGCAGGCCAACTACGCGGCCTCGAAGGCCGCGGTGATCGGATTCACCAAGACCGTGGCACGCGAATACGCAAGCCGGGCAGTGACCGTGAATGCGGTGGCACCGGGCTTCATCGATACGGCGATGACGCAAGGATTGCCGGCCGACGTCAAGGAGGCGCTGCAAAAGCAAATCCCGTTGGGGCGGCTCGGATTACCGTCGGATATCGCGGCGGCTGTCAGATTTCTAGTTTCTGATTCGGCTTCATACATCACCGGGCAAGTCCTTCACGTCAACGGCGGTATGCTGATGCTATAGCGAGGGCACCGTGCCGGCCGACTGAATTGAGTCGGGAATAGATAGAGAACCAGGAGGTTGTGGTATGGGGAAGGAGGTGGGGAAATCAATGGCAACAGTGGACGAACGGGTAAAGAAAATCATAGCGGAGCAATTAGGAGTCGAAGAGGAAGAAGTGACGCCTGAGGCGCACTTTGTGGAAGATTTAGGAGCGGATTCGCTCGATACCGTAGAATTGGTCATGGCGCTGGAAGAGGAGTTCGAAATCGAAATCCCCGATGAGGATGCCGAGAAGATCCTCACGGTTGGGAAAGCGCTCGATTACATCAAGGAAAAGGTCTAGCCGGTCGGTTTTTTATGCATGAGCGACCCACACGACGCGTCGTCGTGACCGGTCTGGGGCTGGTCACTCCGCTCGGCACGGGTGTAGCCAAAACTTGGAACGCCCTGTGTGCCGGGGAATCGGGGATCGGCCGCATCACGCGGTTCGATCCGACCGCCTTCGATGCGCAGATTGCCGGCGAAGTTAAGGATTTCGACCCGGCTCAGTTCATTGAGAAGAAAGAAATTAAGAAGATGGATACGTTCATCCACTATGCCGTCGGCGCGGCACAGTTGGCGGTGGATGACGCAGGCCTGAAAGTGACTCCCGAGGAAGCGACGAAGGTCGGGGTGTATATTGGGTCTGGGATCGGCGGCCTGGGATCGATCGAGCACTATCACGACGTGCTGAAAGAAAAAGGGCCCGGTCGGGTCTCGCCGTTTTTCATTCCCATGACGATCATCAATTTGGCTTCCGGGCAAGTGGCGATCCGAATCGGCGCGAAGGGTCCGAATTCATGCGCCGTGACCGCCTGTGCCACAGGAAACCATTGCATCGGGGATGCCTATCGACTGATTCAACGTGACGATGCCGACGTGATGATTGCAGGCGGTGCCGAGGCTGCCATTACGCCGTTGGGCGTGGCCGGCTTTGCATCCGCCAAAGCGCTGTCATTCAGAAATGATGAGCCGACGCGAGCCAGCCGTCCGTTCGACAAAGATCGCGACGGGTTTGTCTTGGGTGAAGGGGCCGGCGTCGTCGTCCTTGAAGAACTCGAGCATGCGCGGAGGCGCGGCGTGCGGGTATATGCCGAAGTCGTTGGTTATGCGATGAACAGCGATGCCTACCATATTACAGCGCCCCCGGAGGAGGGCGAAGGGGCCGTGCGCTGTATGGAACTGGCTTTGAAAGATGCCGGAGTTGCTAAAGTCGACGTGGGATATATCAACGCTCACGGCACCTCGACCATGGCGGACGCGATCGAGACGAAGGCGATCAAGCAGGTATTTGGGGAACAGGCGTACAAGATTCCGGTGAGTTCCACCAAGTCCATGACAGGTCATCTCCTCGGGGCCGCTGGAGGGATTGAGGCGGTCTTCAGTGTCCTCGCCTTGCATCATGGTCTCTTGCCGCCCACAATCAATCTCGATAATCCGGATCCGGCCTGCGATCTCGACTACGTGCCGAACAAGGCCCGGCAGGCCCAGCCTCAGGTGGTTCTCTCCAATTCATTTGGGTTTGGCGGAGTGAATGCCTGTCTTCTCTTTCGCAAATTCGAATCCTAGCTCGTTCCGGGCACATCATCTCCTATGACGCAGTCGACGTCAGTTGAGGCGGTCCAGCGCCTGTTAGGATATCAATTTCAGCATCCACACCTGCTTCAGCAGGCTCTGACACACAAGTCCTATAGCAACGAGCGACGGACGAAGGATCGACAACAGAACGAGCGTCTGGAGTTTTTGGGCGATGCGGTATTGTCATTGGTGATCAGCGAACACCTGGCCGCCCTCCTTCCGAATTGCAGCGAAGGGGCTCTCTCCAAAATGAAGGCTCGATTGGTGAGCGAGACCTCGCTTGCCAAGTCAGCCCGGAGGATTGACCTCGGCAGATTCCTCCGACTCGGCAAAGGCGAGGAACTTTCCAAAGGGCGGGAGAAAAATTCGTTGCTGGCCGATGCTCTGGAAGCGTTGATCGCCGCCGTTTACTTGGACGGTGGGCTCGACGCGAGTCGGAACTTTACCTTGCGAGTGCTGGGCGAGGAGCTGGAATTCGTCGGCACCCACAACGCTCGAATCGGCAACGACGATTACAAGACGCGCCTGCAGGAGATCTGTCAGAAGCGATATGAGACGCTTCCACGATACGAAATAGTTCGCGAAACCGGACCGGATCACGAGAAGGTGTTTGAAGTGAAATTGACCATCCAAGGAACAGTCATGGGTATCGGTCGAGGGCATAGCAAGAAGGAAGCCGAGCAAATGGCAGCGAGAGAGGCGCTCATGCAGGTCAGCGGTTGAGATAGGCGCTGTGACGGAGGAAAAGGAGGCATCATGCAAGATCGTACAAGAGTCGGGCATGTGAGATTGGCGGCTGTTTTTGGTCTAATCGTGATGGCGGGATGGGTAGGAATTGGCGGAGCAGCCGATACGACCGCGCCCGAGAAGGAACCGGTCAATATCAAAACCGCCAGGGCCATCATTAAGACGAAATTTGGCGATATGGAGATGAAGTTTTTGCCGGATGTGGCGCCCAAGCATGTAGAGAACTTCATCACACTGGCCAAGAAGGGGTTTTACAACGGTACTATCTTTCACCGTGTGATACCAGGATTCATGATCCAGGGGGGAGACCCCAACACGAAGGATTCGCTAAAAAAGAATGCCTACGGTCAAGGGGGACCCGGCCACAATGTGAAGGCAGAATTTAGTGACCTCCCCCACAAACGCGGTGTCGTCTCGATGGCGAGGGCTCAAGACCCTGATAGTGCAGGATCGCAATTCTTCATTGTCGTGGAGGATTCCCGTTTTCTGGACCGCAAGTACACGGTATTCGCCGAGGTGGTGAAAGGCATCGGGGTGGCCGACAAGATTGTCGCGGTTCCCCGGGTGCTTTGCCAAACCGGCTCACCGACTCCGCCGGATAAAGGTCCATGCGACAATCCGATCGATCGAGTCGAAATGACCGTGTCGATTGTTGAATAAAAGCGGTCGCCACGTGGAGTCGTTCGGAAATGCCAATATGGGTCGGAGGGGGCTACATACTGCGTCCACTGCATCGCGTTTCCGCGAGCATTGTGGACATAGCACCTAAAACGGAGAGGTGTTCTTTTCCGCCTGTACGAGATTGAGAAGATGGTTCAATGCTTTGTTGACCCGCTCCGCGTGTGACGCGGAGCGGAAGAGGATCGTTTCCTCAGGAAATTGTGCCTCCAGGTTCGACACCGCTCCGCTACAGAAACTCGTCTTTAGCACACAGGGCCCCGTGGATTTGCAGGTGAGCTTCACCCCGTACAGAATGACAGATCCATCCGGGGTCGTTTGCCCCTGGTACTCCACGGATTCCATGTCGTGCAAATCGAATTGAGTGAAGCCGGTCATGACTTCGTCATGGCCATGGTTCAACTCAATCAGTCCAAACTTGGCCCCCGTGGGAATGACGGTATAGATCTCTGTAATCTTAGTGGGCTTGGCGGCTTTGGCGTTGCGGCAGCTCAAGGCGCGAACAAATCCATGAGTATTGGCCATATCTCCAATAAATTTGACGGTCTCGTCCACTGTTTGAGCGGACGTGGTCGTGAGGCTTTGGCTCAAACACAGCCAGATGAAAGCCAGAACACCTAATAGAACGCGCGTGGACGTTGGAGAGGCCATATTGATCATAGTGGTTTTCGAGTTCCCGTGAGGCAGTACCTCGGTTGTTGCATCCACGTTACTGAACTGCATGCCTCCACTTCAATCCCCCCATCAGCATCAGGCTGGTGCGAGTACTGCCACGTGTCATGTAGAGGGCAGGCGTGATCGAACGTTATGCGACGTCTTGTGCGATTTGAGCAGGAGGGGCGAGTGGAACTGGGCCAGGGGACTCGACGGGCATGGCCGAAATGAGGCCGATCTGCTGCATTATTGGACCAAATCGAAAGCTGGACAACAGATCCGCTAAACGGGCTTCCATCCGATGAAGGTTGGCATAATGAAAGAGGCGTGACAACAACGGCCCTTCCATCCGAGGCTGATAGGGATCCAATTCCCATGGATGGAAGTACATGACGAGCGGCTGCTGCTGTCGCTCTATCCCCTTGAGCAGGTACCTGAGTAGTTCAAAAGGTAGCAGCCTAAAATAGCTGCCTCCGGCAACTGGAATCCGTATGCCGAGGAGATTCGTGGTGCTTGGAGGAACTTCCCAGATGGGTCCAGCCTCCGTGTGCCTCAAGTGGTAGGAGGGCATGGCGCCACCGATGCCGCAGTAATCATGTCGGATTGGAACGATACTGGCGTCGTAGACAAATCCCTCTTCAACCAGAATCGGAAGAGCCCAGAGGGTTTCGTTGGTGATCGTAAAGGCCGGCGCACGATATCCCAGGACAGCCGAGCCGATCAAATCTTCCAGGAGAGCCTTGGACTTTTTGACGTCTTCGCGGAATAGCTCGGGTGTCTGAGCCGTTACAAGTTCGTGGTTATATCCGTGGCAGGCGATTTCGTGGCCGCACTCCGAGATCTGTTTGATGAGGGCAGGATGCCGTTCGGCGACCCATCCGAGTACGAAAAAGGTCGCTGTGGTCTGTGTGCGAGCCAGCAAATCCAGGACTCTGCAGGTATTTCCGGTTACTCGACTTTCAAACGATGACCAGTGGCGGCGGCGGATGGGGGAGTCAAATCGCGAGACTTGAAAGTGCTCTTCGATATCGAATGTGAGACAGTGCACCGACGAGTCCTTGCGTAACCGGTGAAGATGTCAACCCGGATCCACCTGTATGTGAATCCCTACACCGGGCCAAAAGCCTGCTCTGTATACTATGGGTCTGCTGCCAATGTAAAGCAAAGTTTCTTCACGCAAAGTTCGCGCCGATATGAACGGTGCGTATTTTCAACAGGATAGGAGAACAGCGCAAGAAAAAACCCGCGACAGTGTATCGGACGCGATACGAAGCGTATCCGAACGGATAATTCCGAAGGGCGAGATCAGATGACGTTATGCGGCGAGGTGGGTGCTCGAGCTCGGAAGTCGGACTTCCAGAGGCACGGTAAACCGAAAGATGCTTCCCTTCCCCTGTTCGCTCTCCGCCCCGATATGCCCGCCCATCAGTTCTACGAGCTGTTTGCAGATAGCGAGGCCAAGGCCCGTTCCGCCGTATTTTCTTGTCGTGGAGCCATCTGCCTGGACGAAGGGCTGAAACAATTTTTGGAATGCGCTCGACGGGATGCCGATTCCGGTGTCGGTAACCGAAAACCGCAAGCGCGCCATTCCCGTATCTGATGGACGAGGTGTCGTAGAACCGGTGATGTGGGGGGACTCCTGGTTGTCCGATGCCAGGTCAACCTGAACCGAGACTTCTCCTCGCTCGGTAAACTTGATGGCATTTCCGATCAGATTGCTCAGCACCTGCTGAAGGCGCCCAGGATCACCGCGCAGAAGCGACGGAACGCGGTCGGAGATGCGAGACGACAAGCGAAGGCCTTTGCGCCGTGCCCGCTCGGCAAAGAGGACGAGCATGCGATCGATGAACAGCGGCAGGTCCCGATCCAGCGTTTCGAGGATGAGCTTTCCAGATTCGATCTTTGAAAAATCTAGGATGTCGTTGACGATGACGAGCAAGGCGTCGCCTGATGACCGAATGGTTTCCGCGCAATCTCTTTGCTCCGCTGTCAGGTCCGTTTCAAGCAACCAGTCCGTCATTCCGAGCACCCCGTTCATGGGGGTACGAATTTCATGACTCATCGTGGCCAGGAACTCCGATTTCAGTTTGGCGCCCTCCAAGGCGGCGTCCCGCGCCTGTGTCAATGTGGCCTGGCTTGCCCGAAGCTCGGCCAATATCTGGCTGGCCCGGACCATATAGCGAATCCGATGAGTCAGGAGCACCGCATTGAGTGGCTTCACGATGAAGTCGGTAGCCCCGGCATCATAGGCCTTGGTGATCGACTCGAAATCGTCGCGGCCGGTCATGATTAGAATGGGAATATGCTCGCCAGAGGGCAGCCGGCGCAACCGCTCACAGGTGGTAAAACCGTCCATTTCCGGCATCATGACGTCGAGTAGCACGACATCGGGGGTGCATCGCTGAAACGTCTCGTAAGCGAGATGACCGTTTTCCGCTT
>DASTLA010000052.1:0-6874 GCA_035715525.1 Nitrospiraceae bacterium | reverse complement strand
GCGGCTATGCCCGAAAGGCCGAAGCTCCGCGGGTTCGTACGGAACTCGATGAAGAGCTGCAGGCGGCGATCGTACGTGCCGACCTCGATGAGTCTGAGCGACTTGCCCTGCGTCATTTTGTCCGGCTTTTCGATGAATCTCGGACGGATGAACGCCAGGTGCTGGAACTCGGTGGGTTGAGCCGGAGCGAAGACGGACATATCCTCGTGCCGGTCATGCTTCCTGGGGCCCATCCCGACTTGGGTTTGGCCATGCTCATGGAACGAAAGTCCGAACAGGTCTACAAGCAGACGGGCTGTCGCTTCCAACTTATGCAACGTCCTGCCAAGGATCCATCCGGGCAGGCCTTGGTCTGGCGGGACGGCGAGTGGCGGACCCTCCCATAATGCGACGTTCGGACTGTCCCGAGCTCTGCTGGGATTCAGCCCCTCCTCTACAAGTGTTATCGCGTCGGTCGTTTCACCGGGCAGGGATCAGCCCGGTGGAGATCGTCAGGCAACTTGGTCGTCTCGTCCGTACAGGCCGCGTCGATCTGACTCTGAGCGAGTCCGATGGCGCCGGCCAAATCGGCTCCGCGTAGGTCCGCCTGCCGAAGGTCGGCATCTTCCAATTGGACCCCGGTCAAATTCGACCCGCTCAAGTTGGCTCCGTTCAACTGCGCTTCCCGTAGGTTGGCTTGGGTCAAGTCGGCATGGCTCAGGTCGGCGGAGCGCAGATCCGCTGCAACGAGATTGGCTGAGTCCAATGTCGCTTCCTGGAGGTTGGCGCGTTGCAGATCGACTTTCGGTGCATAGATCTCGGTGAGGTTCGCCTTGCGGAGAGTGGCGTCCCTCAGACGCCCCCCGATCAGCACGGCCCGATAGAGCTTGGCGCTTTGCAGATCGGCGCCGGAAAGATTGGCCTTGTAGAAGATCGCCATCGAGAGGTTCGCCGATTCCAGTCGAGCGTTCTCCACCGACGCTCCTTCGAGGTTCGCAAGCTCGAGATCGGCACGTTGCAGCACAGCGCCGTTCAGGTTGCTGAAGCGCAGGTCTGCCCCCCGCAGGATGGCTTCGCGAAGGTTGGCTCTGGCGAGGGAGGCTTCATCGAGGTAGGCGCTGTCGAGTTGCGCTTCGACCAGAGAGGCTCCGTCGAGGTTCGCGCTGTCCAGTAGCGCGCCCTGGAGGTCGGCTCGCCGAAGGTTGGTCTGTCTCAGATCCGCCCGTCGAAGGTCGGCGCTGACGAGATCTGCGCCGGAGAGATTGGCCTTGTACAGGTTCGCTCCGTAAAAGTAGCCGTCCATCACCGTCGCTTCGGTGAAATCCGCCATTTGCAGGTCGGCTCCTTCGAAATGCGCGCGCTCCAAGGTCGCTTCCCGGAACTGGGCCTGTTGTAGATTGGCGCCATAGAAGGCCACCTCGTTCCCGATGGCTTGGTTGAGGTGTGTTTTCACCAAGCGAGCTTTCCGCAGATCCGCTCCGACTAGGTTGGCTTCGTCGAGAATCGCCTGGGAAAGGTCGGCGCCCGCCAAGGGAGCTTGGATCAATGCGGCGCCACGCAAATTCGTGCCGCGTAGATTCACTCCTTCGAGTCGCACGCGTTCCAGGTTGGCCTCGACCAGCCGCATGCCCTGGAGGTCTGCCTGGCAGAGGTTGGCCCTCTGCCCGTCTCCGGAATCTCGATTGTCCAGCCATCGCGCGTGGGATTTGAGCAGCGCATCGAGCGCCGCTTGGGTGGGTTGCTTGTGCTTGTATTTGCTCTCGCAAGGAATGGCGGAAGGCAAAGCGGCTGCGTTCGATACAACCGCAGATCCGCATGTCATGGCTCCGCCGAGTGCTGCGGTCCAGAGCAACCGGCTCAGGCTACGTCGGGCAAGTCTCCTCATCGACACATCTCCTTCAGCAATGGCTGTGAATGGCGGCACGTTATGGTCACCCTCCCCGCCGATCTACCGTCAACGTCAGCTCCTTAAGTGCACGGGCGACCTGCGCTTCGAACGGCGCACCGGCATCCAGTTGCCGCAGGCGGACGGGAAGCTGAGACAACGAACCGGCCGCATATTGTCTGGCTTCTTCCAGGGAAGGCCCGGGGCGGATCCGGCGGCCCGATTGCACGACCGGCAACAGAAGCGGTTCACCTTCTTGAGTGTCCCCTTCGATCGTGAGGATATCCTCCTGCAGATATCCGCCGTTCCCTAACCGACGATACACCTGTTTCCGTCCCGGCCAGGTGGCCTTCCCTTCCGAGCGCTTGCGGCGAGGCCGCCCCCGATATTCCTGAAGCTTGTAGGCGCAGTCAAGAAACGGTGCGTCGGTCGATGTCGTCATGGCGGTGCCGATGGCATAGCTATCGATCGGCGCACCTGCTCGAACGAGCGCCTCCACACGCTGTTCGTCCAAGTTGCCGCTGGCCAGGATTGTTGCCTGAGGAAGGCCGCCTTCATCGAGGATGTACCGGACCTTGCGTGCGTGGTGGGCGAGATCTCCGCTGTCCAGCCGGACCCCCTTTACGGTCAATCCCTGTGCCGCCAGGCGCGACGCAAGGGCGACGACCTTCCCTGCCGCCGCCTCCGTGTCGTACGTGTCGATCAGGAGCACCACGTTGGCTGGTTGCGACCGGGCGAACTGCTCGAAGGCCGCGGCTTCGTCTTCATGTGCCTGGACGAAGGAGTGGGCCATGGTGCCATAGAGCGGAATGCGGTACAGCGCGCCGGCAAGCACGTTCGACGTGCCGGCAAAGCCTGCGAGATAGGCGGCGCGCGCGGCCAGCAGGCCTGCCTCGGCTCCGTGGGCACGCCGGAGGCCGAAATCGATCAGGGGTTTGCCCGCCCCGACGAGCACCGAACGGCAGGCCTTCGACGCGATCATGGTTTGGAGATTCAGCAGATTCATGACCCTCGTTTCGATGAGTTGGGCTTGGATCATCGGGGCGGTGATGCGAAGAATCGGCTCATGCGGAAAAAAAATCGTTCCCTCGCGGACGGCATGCACGTCTCCGGTGAAACGCAGCGTGCGAAGCGTCTCGAGGTAGGCCGGAGAAAAGCGCTCTGTGCCTGCCAGCCAATCGAGCTCGTCCGCCGCGAAGTGAAACTCCTCCAAAAAAGCCAGCACCTGTTCCAGCCCGGCGGCCATGAGGAAGTTGCGATGGGGCGGGAGCTTGCGCACGAAGAACTCGAAGACCGCCTCTTCGGTCATGTCCTCGTTCAGATAGGCCTGTCCCATCGTGAGTTCGTAGAGATCGGTGAGAAGCGCGCTGGTCGCGGCGTTCATGCGGCAAGGCTTTCCACTCGAACCGGAAGCGCTCCGAGCGCGAGCATCTCCATTTCGGACCGCTGTCCGTCATCTGGCTGGCGATTCACTGGTTTGATGGCATCCATGAGCAGGCAGACGTCATAGCCGAGCGCCCTGGCGTCTTTCACGGTGTTGAGCACGCAGTAATCGGTCGCCAGTCCTCCTATGAATAAGCGGCTAATGTTGAGCGCCCGCAGATGGCGATGAAGCGGGGTATCCTGCAACGTGGAGTAGGCCTCTTTGTCGCGATCGATAGCTTTGTAGATGATCACCGCGGATTCGGGAAGCTGAAATTCGTCCGGCGGCAGGGAGCCCGGCGTCCCCGCGACGCAATGGACGGGCCAAGGCCCGCCTTGCTCGCGAAACGAACAGTGGTCCGGCGGATGCCAGTCGCGCGTCACGAAGATCGGGCGTCCGTGCTCGTGAAAGTAGGCGACATACCTCCTCAGGATCGGTACGATGGCATCGCCTCCCTCGATGCCCAGCGCGCCGCCGGGCAGAAAATCCTGCTGCACATCGACCACCAGCAACGCGTCACGAGGCGTGAGATCCATCATATGGCCTGTCCGTCTTTCCGGCGATCAGCAGGCCCTGTGGCATGGTTAGCCGGATCATTTCATTTGCTGGGACAGGAGGCGGATGTAGGCCAGCACATCCTGCATCTCGGTTTCGGACAACCGCCCCTGCCAGGCGTGCATGGGGCTGAAGACGATGCCGTGCTCGATGGTCCGGAGCAGTTCTTCGTCGGACTTCAGATAGGAGTTGAATCGATGGAAATTCGCGGGCCGTACGGTAAGAGCTGCCGCATCGGGTCCGTCGCCCCAGCCTGCCGTTCCATGGCAGCGGAGACAATGCCGCTCGTAGACCGCCTTCCCTCGCGTAATGTCCGCCGGGAAATCCTGTGCGGCCACCGGTCCGGCGGTTACCATGCCGATCAGCAGCACCAGCGCCAGCGAGGTTGGGCTGCTCGGGAACGCTTCACGATTTGAGCGCATGCATGGCTCTCGCATTCAGCTTTTCTTCGTCGTGTGGGCGATGAAGGGCGAGAAGCGCTGCTGCAGCTTGGTGCTTCCGCAGGAGGGACATTGAACTTCGCCCTTTTCATGTTGCTTCAGTGTGACGACGATCGTCGAATTCTTGCCGCAGTCCAAACAAGTGTACTCGTACATGGGCATGAATCACCGCCTGATCTGTCGGTTGACCGTCAACGTGTGACTTTGTTTTCTTCGTCCTCGCCCCATTCCGACACCACACGTGCCATCTCGTTCAATCTGGCCGCCGCTCGCCCGTAGAGTGTGTCGGGCGGAAACTCCCCTTCAGGAGTCAGCTCGCCGGTCGGGAGGCCCGTCAGCAACTCCAAGGCTTGGTCGACCGTGTCGACGCCGTAGACCGTGAACTTTCCGGCTTCCACCGCTTCGACGACCTCGCGATTCAAGGCCAAGTGCTTCACATTTCTGCTCGGGATGATCACACCCTGCTTGCCGGTCAAGCCGCGTTTCTTGCAAGACTCGAAGAAGCCCTCGATCTTTTCATTCACCCCGCCGATCGGTTGAACCTCGCCGAGCTGATTGACCGAACCGGTAACGGCGAGCGATTGCCGCACCGGCATCGCGGCGAGACTGGAGAGAATCGCCGTGAGTTCGGCGACGGCGGCGCTGTCTCCCTCGACCTCCGAATAGGTCTGTTCGAACGTGAGCGTGGCGGTGAGGGCAAAGGGTTGCATCCCGGCGAACTTGCCTGCAAGAAAGCCTGCGAGCGTCATCACCCCTTTGCTATGGACATGCCCGGCCAGCTCGGCCTCGCGCTGGATGTCGATGACGCCTTTGGTGCCGATGAACGTGCGAGCGGTGATTCTGGTCGGCCGACCGAAGGCGAAATCCCCCAGTTGGTAGACGGACAATCCGTTGACCTGGCCGACGACCTCGCCCTGCAGATCGACCATCAACGTCCCCTCACGGATCTCGTCCTGGATCCATTGCTCGGGCAAATCGGCACGGCGGCGTTTATGGGCCACGGCGGCCTCGACGTCCGCGCGGCTCACGAACGAACGGCCCTCCTTGCGAGCCCAGTAGCCCGCTTCTCGGATGAGGTCGCTGATCAATCCGAAGCGCAACGACAATTTGTCGTGCCGGTCGGCGAACCGGAACCCCTGCCGGATGACCTCCGCCACGGCGTCGGCCCCGAAATGCGGCAGGCCTTCCTCCCGACAGAGTTTCGAGATGAATCGTGCATATTGCCGGTCCTGCCGTTCGTCATGAGGAACCTCGACGTCGAAGTCCGCCTTCACTTTGAACAGCTTGGAGAAATCATCTTCGTAGGCGTGCAGGAGGTGATAGAGGAGCGGAGTGCCGACCAAAATCACTTTAACCGACACCGGAATTGGTTCGGGGCGGAGCCCGGCGGTTGAGAAGCCGTAAAACTCACCTGGGTCTTCGATCGTGACGCAGCCGGTCTTGATCACGCGCTTCAAGGCATCCCAAGAAAATGGCTGGCGGAGCACATCGAGTGCCTGCAGGACCAGATAGCCGCCGTTGGCCTGCAACATGGCGCCCGCCCGGATCTCGGTGAAATCGGTGTACATGACGCCGAGGTGGGCTTTGCGCTCGATCTTGCCGATCAGGTTGGTGTAAGTCGGGTGTGCCTCGTCGATGACCGGCGCGCCTGCTTTGGGGTCTCGTTCCACGATCAGATTGACAGCGAAACGGCTCATATCCGCCCGTCGCATCTGTTCCAACCCGGGAATAGCCAGCGTTGGCCCTTCTCGGGGTAGAAAATCGCGATAGTGATGAACGATGTCGTGATGGACGCGTTGGAGGTAGGTCGTGACCGCGGGCAGCGCCTCGTAGGCTCTCTTGAGGGTCTCGTACCGGCCTTGCATCACGTCGGCCACGATTTGACGGTCGAGATGATGGATGCCCTGTTCGGCCTCCCGCTCCAGCGCATGGATGCGGACATGAAACTCGCGTAACTCGCTCTCAAGGGACTTTCGGCGCTCGTTGAGTTCCCGCTGGTCTTCCTCTGAGAGATTTTCCAAGTCCTTCTCGGTCATCGGCCGGTCGGCTTTCAAGGGCACCAGTCCGAACCCGACCGGCGTTTCCTCGAATCCAAAGCCACGCTCTCGCGACAATTCGGTGAGTTCTCGGAACAGGGACTTCTTCTTGCCTTCCGTCTCTTGGATGATCTTGGCCTTGGCGTCCAGATATTTTTTGCCCTCGAACGCCGCCGGAATGTCGCGCCGCAATCCTTCGATGAACTCGCCCATTTCCCGTTTGAACGTCGCGCCATGCCCGGCGGGAAACGACAGACACATCGGGCGGGATGGATCCTGAAAGTTATTGACGTAGCACCAATCGGCTGGCGGGGGGGCCGCCTGGGCCAGCCGCTTGACCATTTGCCGGACGAGGGTCGCTTTGCCCGTCCCGACCGGGCCGGAGACAAACAAGTTGAAGCCGGCGCTCTTCATCTGAAGACCGAACTCCAATGCTTCGACCGCCCGTTCTTGGCCGATCGTTTCATCGAGAGGCTCAATCTCGCTCGTGTCGTCGAATCCGAGTCGATCGGGGTCGACGGTCGGTGCCAGGAGCGTTGTCGGCAGCTTGTACTTG
>DASTLA010000051.1:0-7561 GCA_035715525.1 Nitrospiraceae bacterium | reverse complement strand
TCGATGTGTTTCATTCGTCACCATCGGCGACGTCCCCTTGTTCCGATTGGGATGCGGATGAACCTGCACACCCTTCATCCACAGGTTCAACGCCTGCCAGTAGATGGCGGCGATGACGGTGGCGGTCATCGCTGGGTACCGGCACAGAACCCGCGCTAGGACACCACCGGAAAGTTCTTCGCGCCGGAGGACCATCGTGGCATCGAAGATGGTAGCGCCTGCACGGCGATTCTCCATGTGAATCGTCAGGCTGGTCCCAGGCAGCGAGAAGCGCCAGTCGTACATCACATCCATGCCCATGAAGGGAGAGATGTGAAATATTTTGTTCAGGCAGTATCGCCGGCGTCCGTCCGATGGAACGTGCTGGTCTGCTCCCATCACATAACAATGCCGCTCTCCCCACGGAGTATTGGTGATCTCGGCGACGATGGCCTCGACGACGGTTCCGGTCTCGTCGTAACAAAAGTAAAAGCTGACGGGATTGAACAGGCACCCGAAGTATCGGAAGTGGGTCAGCAGTCGGATCGGTCCGGCCGGTTCGTGACCCGTTCGTTCCCGCACCAATGTCCTGATCGTCTCGTCCAAGGGGATGGACGGATCGCCGACATGGTCGGCTCGGTTGAACGAAGCCACGTTGCGACGTCCGACGGACCAGAACCAACGACGTGCAAAGAGCGTGGGCAACTCGGCGAGATCCACATACATCATGAACAGCCCGTACCGGAACGCGTGAGGAACCGGGCTGAAGCGGCGGTGGCGTACGTGGCCCATGTACAGGCAGCTCGTCATGACTTCTTCTCGTCCTTGATCGATCGGTGCACGGCGAGCGCGCTTTTGACACCGTCTTCATGGAATCCATAGCCCCAGTAGGCTCCGCAGTAATAGGTGCGATTTACGCCGCTGATGTCGCCCTGCCGCCGCTGGGCCGCCACGGCCGCAGGGGAATAGCGTGGATGGTGATACGTGATGCGCCGGATGATCTTCGCCGGATCGATCGCATCCGTATGGTTCAGCGTGACACAGAATTCATGCGGCGCGGTCAGCCTCTGCAGCCGATTCATATGATAGGTGACGACGGCGCGGTCCGGCTGGATGGGCAGTAGATGATAGTTCCAGGCCGCCCAGGCAAGGCGACGCCGAGGCAGCAGGGACGAGTCGATATGGAGAACCGCCTCGTTTTCCTGGTATGAGATCGCCCCCAGAATCTCACGTTCCTCCGGTGATGGATCGGCCAGCAGGCGCAGCGACTGGTCGCTGTGCGTAGCGAGGACGACCGCGTCGAAGGTGAACGTGCGTGCGGCGCCTCCTTTGGGTACTGCGCGGAGTTCCACCAAATCCGGCCGCCGGACAATGGACGACACGGGCGTGGACAAGAGAATCCGATCACGGAAAAGTCGTACGAGTTTGTCCACATAGCGCTGAGATCCCCCGGTGATCACCCGCCACGTCGGCCGGTCATCGACAGAGAGCATCCCATGATGCTTGAAGAACTGGACCAGGTAGCGGGCCGGGAACTCCCACATCGTGGCAGGGCTCGCCGACCAAATGGCCGCGCCCATCGGCAGGATGTAATTTCGGACGAATTCCTTCGAATACCGATGCTGTTCGAGATAGGAACCGAGGGACTGACCTGGCTCCGATCCGGACAGCAATGCCGGCGCTTCCCGATTGAACCGGAGAATGTCGCAGATCATGCGGAAGAAAGAAGGACGGAACAGGTTGCGCCGCTGGGCAAACAGCGTATTGAGGCTCGTGCCGTTATACTCCAATCCCGTCTCGTCGCACTTTACGCTGAAGCTCATGTCGCTTGGCTGCGAAGGGACGCCGAGTTCGTCCAACAGTCGGATGAAATGCGGATACGTCCAGTCGTTGAACACGATGAACCCGGTATCGACCGAGTAGGTCTGCCCGTCCAGCGTGACGTCGATCGTATTCGTATGCCCGCCGATGTAGTCCGCCGCCTCAAAAACGGAGATCGTGTGATCCTTGTGAAGGAGGTAGGCGGCAACCATCCCTGAGATACCCGTTCCCACAATGGCGATGTTCATGCGGACCTCACGGCGCCTGAATCGGTTCGGCCTCGGAACGGATCAGGCCTCGCGCGTTCCACCGTTGCGGCACCTTCCGGACCTTGGACAGGTCGTAGCCCTCCGCGGCGATGAGCGTCAGGAACCGCTGATAATCCGCCTCAGAAAGCTCCGGGGCGCGCGCCATCAACCATACGTAGTCACGCGCGCTCCTTCCGATCACTGTCTGACCGTAGGATTCGTCCAGAAAGACGATGCGGTAGTCAGCTTTGATCGGCCAGATGAACTGCATCCCCCAGACAGCGGTTCGATGCACGATCGAAGACGTACCCGGTCGGGTGATAGGTGTTCCCTGGTCCGTCAAAGCCGCCCTCGCGGAAGCTGAACGTCGTCGCCACGGTGCCATCCGGAGCGAGGCGATAGGATTCCACGGCGTTGTAGGCATCTCGTTCCAACCAGGTGGGGATGTGGGCAATGACATACCAGTCTCCCATGAACCGTTGCAGGTCAACCGTCTTCACCGTACGAATTGGCGCAGGGTTGCTGCAGGCCACCATCGCGAGGAGGCACATAGCAATCATGGGGGATGCGGTGAGGGCCATGACTCTCTCATTGAAGCGCATATCGCAGGACTTCTCCCTTCGCCGTCGTGGATTGGAGCGCCACCCATTCGCCGTCCAGCGTGTACCAGAGATCGATCGTGAACTTAGCAGTGACGATGCGCCGGCGAGTGACGGCTGTCGGCACTTCGTGCACAGCAATGCGTTCCTGGCCAATATTGAGGATGTCCGCCCCCTGCAACTCACCAGTCTGCGAGTTCAGGAGGCGGCCACCCGTCAGCCACTCCTGATTCCAATACGCGAAGGACCGGAAACAGCCGTCGCCGCTCCAGGTTCCGTCCTGCGTCTGTACCTGCAGCTGTCCATCACGGGCGGTTCCATGTACAAAAAACGCCTTGCCGTTGTCGTTCGTCTCGGCTCGCATTTCTTGCAAACATGCACCATCCCACGTCTCGACGTTGGTATGCCGATACGTATAGACGGGGATGTATAAGAATGTGACCGTGAACTTCGCCTCAACCCGTATCTGCGTCCGCTGCCCCTCGCTTATGACCTCAAAATGCTGGTGCCCAATCTTGTCCTGGCCGAGGAACACATTGAAGTCGTAGCTCTTGGAGGTGGCGCTCCACGCCGGTTGCACAAGGCCGCTGAGGGAGACAAAGACGAGGACTGCCATCCCCAGCGCGCCTCCTCTCGAAGGGCCGGGAATGAACGCGTTCGTCCGAGTCATGTAATCACGGTAAGCAGGCCGACGCTCCACGATCGTTTGCTCGAGCAAGGAGACGCCTGAGAATTGCAACAGCATGTAGGTGAGGAGCAGAGGTCCCACGGCCGTCCACCAAGCTCCGGTGGGCAATGCGAGAAGATAAAAGCCCCACCAGACCAGACACTCGCCGAAGTAATTGGGATGACGCGTATAGCGCCAGAGTCCCCGGTCCATCACCTTTCCGGCATTGGCTGCATCGGCCTTAAATCGGGACAACTGCCAGTCGCCGACCGCCTCGAAAAACATACCGCCTACCCATAGCAAGACCGCCAGTACATCCCACCCGGTCATGTCGACCGGGACGGTGAGGGCGGCCCACAGCGGCATGGAGATCACCCAAGCCAGGCCCGCTTGCAGCCAAAAGATGATGGCGAGGCTTTTCAGTCCAAAGTGCGGCTCATATCGTTTTCGAATGTCTCGATAGCGGTGGTCTTCAGGCGCTCCCAAGCTGCGGATCATGATATGGCCCGACAGGCGTAGGGCCCACAGTGCGACCAACGTCATGACGATTGGCGTCCGACTCGTCGTCTGACCCGTTCCATAAGCATAGACCGTTGCCGCAGCGGCGATCATGACAGCCCACACCGCATCGACGATGCTCACATCCCGCTTGACAATGCTGACGAGCCAGGTGACCGTCGAAACGGTCAACGTTGTGATCAAGCCCGCTGCATACAAGCCTACGTTCATGTGGCCACCGCTCCCGATAGGCCCGACTGGCCGTCATAACGCTCCGCCAGCGTCAGCAGGAGCGGTGTCAATACCGCCCACCCGAGCGAGAGGGCCGCCAAGCCCGCCCCCATGTTTGTGAACTGCAACGCGCCCAGGCGAAGTCCGCCGATGTAGGCGGCAGGGCCGCCCAGGGCTCCGAGGAGGGCAGCCGTGATCCAGCGCCTTCGCATCCAGCGCAACGAGACGTTCAGAAGGGTCGCAAACAGGCCCCACAGCGCGACGATCCAATAGGGAGCGACATTGGGCACCACGATGCCCGAGGAATACGCGACCCAGCCCTGCGCACCCAAGAGACTGTCGAAGGCCAGCCCGAAGCCGAGCGCAAGCAGGACCAGCTGCAATTCCTTCTTGGGCATCGAGGCACGACAGAGGTGAGCGCCGATGACGAGGCTGACCACCACCACCCCGATCCAGGGTTTGTGGACACCAGCGCTCCAGACGCACGACCACCAGCCGATCTGAAAAAGAACCACATTCGTGAGGACTGTGGCGGTCCCCGCCTTCATGACGCGCCCCCTCCAGACTTCTGGAAGAGATAATGATTGACTTGCCATTGCTGTCCCTGCTGGAAGCCAAACAGTTCAGCACAGGCCATAAAGAACATCCGCCAACGCATCCACCACACTCCGGCCTGAGCCGCGCCATACACGCGCTCCAGCACAGGCCACAGCAACTCTCGGCCGCCATCCATGTTGGCCAGCCAAGCATTCGCGGTCTTTTCGTAGTGGGTGCCGTCCCACCGCCACTGCGCCCGACAAGCCAGATGGTGCCGAAAGGCCATCGGCAAGCTGTCGCTCGGCATCATTCCCCCCGTAAAAAAATGGCGGCTCATCCAATCATCCGGTCCTCGGTCCTCAAAGAAATAGGGCACGCCACGGTGCGCGAAGACGTGGAGGAAGAAGCACCCTCCAGGGGCGAGCCAACGCTCGACCCGTCGGAATAGTTCGGGCCAGTTTCGCATGTGCTCGAACATCTCCACCGAAACCACCCGATCGTATTGCTCATGATCCGTCGTGAAGGCATTCATGTCGCAGGTGATGACGTGGATCCGGTCGGAGACACCGAGCGCCCTGGCTCGCGCATCGATGTAGCAACGTTGCGACTCGGAATTGGACACTGCTGTGATGTGGACGTTGGGATAGTGGGAGGCCAGCCACAACGTGAGCGAACCCCAGCCGCATCCCAATTCCAGAATGCGTTGCCCGTCCATGACGTCGGCATGGAGGCAGGATTCGCGCAGAGCAGCGGCCTCCGCTTGTGCCAGCGTGGCCCTGTTCGTTGGCCAAAAAGCGCTGCTGTATTTCAGGTGAGGGCCGAGGATGTGACAGAAGAAGTCCACCGGGACTTCGTAGTGCTGATCGTTCGCCTTCTCAGGCACGAGGGCAACCGGAGCTTGCTGCATCTGCTCCACGAATTCCGCTTCCGCCCGCAAGGCTCCCCGGGAAGCCTGCGGATCAACTTCGCGAAGACGGCGTTTGAGCAACTGCCGAATCCCTTGTCTGATCACCGCATCTGGCAACCACCCCTCTTCGGCACATTGAAGCGCCATGCTGGTCAAGCACTGCATCGTATTGCTCCTTGGCACCATGGAAGGAGTCATCACATCCACCCCCGCAGTTGCTCCGCGAGGGTCCTCGCCACTAGCTGCAGATCGAACGGCCAGGCGTAGCGCAAGTCGACATTCGGATGGCGCGGTCTGAGCTGGTCCAGGATTTCGGGAATCTCGATTTCCGAATGCGATCCTCCCGGCGTAAACATGGTCGTGATGACCGTGATGTGGGTGGCGCCTTGGCCGATCAAGTCCTCCACCGCCTCCTCCAGCGTCGGCGTGCAAAACTCATTGAAGGCAATGCCGAACAACGTCCCATCCAGCCACTGCCTCAGCTCTGCAGCGACCTTCTCCAGACCGACCTGGTATGGGTCCGTCGCAGCGGTTCGGGGCCACAGCCGGATCTTTTGATCGAGCTCCGTTTCCTCGACGCTGGGCGGTGCCCCCGCCTTGCGGCGCTGCGCTTCGAGCCGCTTCAGTCGTGTCACCAATTCCTGAGGGCAATCCTTCGGAATGCCACCGTGGCCCACCAATACAACGCCCTTCACCATGGATTACTCCTTTTCGTACGATCGCCTGTGGCGCGAGTCGATCATCCCCCCCAAACCTGGCCCTCAATTCCTGCCTTCTCCGCCGAAGGCCAGAAGGAGAGGATGAGGGGAAGAATTCGGAGCTCGTAAACGGCCTCCCTCGCTATACATGGTTGCGCAGCATGAGTTCCTTCGGATGAGGGTTGAGATAGACCTGATCACGGATGTACTCCACCTCAAATATCCGCACGTAATGTTTGATCAAAGTCAACGGCACGATGAGCGGGGTCAACCCACGCCGATAGTCCTCCATCACATCCAGCAGTTCGGCCTTTTCCTGACGGCCGAGCCGATCCTTGAAATAGCCGAGCATGTGGTGCAGCACGTTGACGTGCTTCCGGACCGTGGCCTTCACGGCCAAGGCCTTCATGAATAGCTCCCCGTAGCGAACCGTCAAATCTTTCGCCCGGTATCGCGCGGCCTCGCCGATCAGTCGGCCAAGAATCTCGTACTGTTGCGGGCTGTGCGCCAGCAGCAAGTACTTGTGGATGGTGTGGAAGCGGATGAGCTCGTGTTTGGTTCCTCCGCTCTGCATCAAATCCTGCCACCGGCGATAACAAAACACCCGTTCGATGAAATTCTCTCGTAACCGGGGATCGCAGAGTCGCCCCTCTTCCTCAACCGGAGTGAGCGGAAACCGGTTCATGAAGGCCTGGGCAAACAATCCGATTCCATTCCGGCTCGGCATGCCGTACCGGTTGTAGAGACGCACCCTCTCCATGCCGCAGCTAGGCGAGTCTTTCTTGAACACATAGCCCGACAGGTCGAGCGCCTCGAGCTCGGGGAGGCGGCGTGCCGCCATCGCTTCCACTGCGGCCGTGTGATCCCCGCCGCTCTTGATCGTAATCAACCGCGGATGCCCGGCATCGCCCACCAATCGCATGGCTTCGCGAGGAGTACCGAGTCCCGCCTCCACCTCGGGACAAACGGGGACCCATTCGACATAGCGGGCCAGGAGATCGGTGAGAAAGCTGTCCCGTTTATGACCACCGTCGAAGCGCACTTCGTCTCCCAGCAGACAGCGGCTGATTCCCAGACGCAGCGTGGCTTTCATCAACGGACCACCTCATGCCTGCCAAGAGCCAGATACTCCTGCCGAGCCTGACCATGATCGACGATGGGAGACGGATAGTCGGCCCCGATCCGGCAGCCGGCGCGCAATTGCTCGTGGAGGGACATGAGATGGGGCTCGTGGATCCAACGCAGCCCCACATGGCGGAGTTCAGGGACGAACCGCCGGACATAGTCGCCTTCCGGATCGAATTTCTTGCCCTGCAAGGCGGGATTGAAGATGCGGTGCCCCGGCATCGCATCGGTGCCGGTGGAAGCACACCATT
>DASTLA010000050.1:0-25182 GCA_035715525.1 Nitrospiraceae bacterium | reverse complement strand
TTTGGCGTCTCACCACCCTATCCCTAGAGATTCGATCGATCATCTTTTCAATCATTTAGAGCAATTATCCGAACCAGTGAACCTCGCCCCCATCGCCCCCCATTCGGTCGTGTTTCACTTGGTAAAGGCTTCGAGCGCCTTTGGAGCGATCGGGCCCAAAGCCGTGATCGAAAGACAGCGAGGCTCGAGGAGGTCCTGCGCGACGCGGTAGACTTGCTCGGTCGTGACACGGTCGATCTCTCCCGTCATTTGCTCGAGCGAGATATGGCAACCTTGAGACAGTTCATCCTTGGCCAGTTTGCTCATGCGGCTATGGGAGCTTTCCAAGCTCAGCATCAAGCTGCCTTTCATTTGATTCTTGACCCGGCCCAAATCCTTTGCATCGATGCCTTGCGTGCGCAATTTGCGCAGCTCGCGACATACAAGGTCGACTACCCGCTTCACTTCATTCGCGCGCGTGCCCGCATACACGGTGATCATGCCGCCGTCCGAGTATGTGGATAGAAAGGAATAGATCGAATACACGAGTCCGCGCTTTTCTCGGACCTCTTGAAAGAGGCGCGAACTCACGCTGCCCCCCAATACGCCGTTCAACGCGTGCGCCGCATAGCGATCTTTGTGACCAGCCCCCAAGCCCTGCAATCCCAAACAGAGATGGACCTGTTCAAGGGACTTTCGCTGCACCAGCACTCCTCCGTTCACTTGAGGCGGCCAACGATGCGATCGGACCGCGGGTCCTTTATGTCTCGCTGAAAAATACTTGGCGAGCAGTTTTTCCAATCGGCTCCAGTTGAAATTGCCTGCAACTGCGACGACGGTCTGCTCGGGATCATAATGCGACTGCACGTAGGCCAAGAGGTCGTTTCGATCCAGCGCCTGAATTCGCTTGGCTTGACCGAGAATCGGTCGACCCAAAGGATGGCTGCCAAGGGTGTGCTTCATGTGAAGCTCCTGGACGAGATCCTCGGGATCGTCCTGAACCATCCGAATCTCTTCCAGAACGACCTGCTTTTCTTTTTCGACTTCCTTGGTTTCAAAGCGGGATTGATAAAACAGGTCGGAGAGCAACTCCAACGCCGTGTCCAGCTGCTGGTCCAGTACTTTGATGTAGAAGGTCGTCGTTTCTCGCGTCGTGAATGCATTCATCTCGCCGCCGAGAGCGTCGATCTCGCGAGAAATTTGTGTGGCCGAACGGCTCCGCGTCCCCTTAAAGAACATATGTTCGAGAAAATGTGACAGGCCCTCCTCGCCGGGCCGTTCATCACGCGAACCGACGTTGACCCAAATCCCAATGGTGACGGACTTCAGCGTCGGGATATGCTCAGCTACGATGCGCAGCCGATTGTCGAGCACAATCTTCCGATACACGTGATTTACCCCGCAGGGGTCGGTTCTTTGGCGGGCGAGCCAGCCGGGGCCGGCATGGCTTCCTTCCGGCTCAAACGAATCTTCCCTTGTTTGTCGATCTCCAGCACTTTCACCATGATCTGATCGCCTTCCGAGACTTCGTCCGACACCGCTTTGACACGATGGTGCGCCAACTGCGAGATGTGCACCAATCCATCCGTCCCGGGAAGAACTTCCACGAAGGCGCCGAAGTCCATGATCTTGCGAACCGTTCCCAAATAGATCTTGCCGACCTCCACTTCCTCTGTAAGCCGTTTGATCATATCGATGGCCTTTTGAGCCGAGGCTTCGTCGGAGGAGGCGATCGTCACGTCACCTGTGTCTTCCACGTTGATCTTCACCCCGGTCTCCGCAATGATACTGCGGATCATCTTGCCGCCCGGACCGATGACATCACGAATCTTGTCTTGCTTGATCTTCATCGGGAAGATCCGCGGAGCATAGGCTGAAAGCTTCGTGCGCGGTTCCTGAAGAGCCTTCGTCATATGCTCGAGTATATGCAGCCGACCTGCTCTTGCCTGCGCGAGGGCTTCGCGCATGAGGTCGGACGTAATGCCTCCGATCTTGATATCCATCTGCAAGGCAGTCACCCCATTTTTGGTACCGGTGACTTTGAAATCCATGTCACCCAGATGATCTTCCAGGCCGAGAATATCGGACAGGACGAGAACCTGATCGCCTTCCTTGATTAGTCCCATCGCGATGCCCGCGACCGGTTCTTTGATTGGAACGCCCGCATCCATCAAGGCCAGCGTCCCGCCGCACACAGTCGCCATGGAGGACGACCCATTCGACTCGAGGATTTCCGATACGATCCGAAGAGTGTATGGAAACTTGTCTTTGCCGGGGATCACGGATTTCAGCGCTCGTTCTGCCAAGGCCCCATGGCCTACCTCACGGCGACCCGGCGATCGCAGCGGTCTGGCCTCGCCCACGCTGAAGGGCGGGAAATTGTAATGCAGCATGAAGGTCCGCGTATATTCTCCCTCCAGCGCATCGATCCGCTGCTCATCATCCGTCGTTCCTAGCGTCACAACGGCTAAACTTTGCGTTTCGCCTCGTGTGAACACGGCCGAGCCATGTGTCCGCGGCAGCACGCCCACTTCGCAGGTAATCGGACGAATGTCGGCCGGACCGCGGCCGTCGGCGCGGACTCGCCTTTCGAGGATCATGTTGCGCACTTCCGTATACTCTAAACCATGGAAGATGATCCTGACGTGACGTTCGCGGTTCGCATCTTCCGATTTAAATTTGGCCACTGCGTCCGCCAGGACTTGGTCTAGTCGTTCCTGGCGCGCGTTTTTATTTGGAATCAGGATCGCTTCACGGATCGGCCCCGCGACCACGGCTCGCACCTGATCGCTCAGGGCGGGATCGATACGTTCCTGCTCCACCGTACGCTTAGGCTTGCCGGCCAGGGACCGCAATTCTCCGATCTTGGCAACGATCTTCTTGATCTCGCTATGTGCCAGTTCAATCGCCTCCAGCATGACCGCTTCCGGCAATTCGTTTGCACCCGCCTCGACCATCATCACGGCGTCGGCCGTGCCGGCTACAACGAGATGGAGTTCGCTGGCTTCAAGCTGGTCCAAGTCTGGGTTCACGACAAATTGGCCATCGATACGGCCGATCTTGACGCCGGCGATCGGGCCGTTGAACGGAATCGGTGACACGGCCAGGGCCGCGGATGCGGCGATGATTCCGATCACGTCCGATGATCCGGTCTTATCGGCGGAGAGCACGGAGGCGATAACCTGTGTGTCGTAGTAGTATTCTTCCGGGAAAAGAGGCCGAAGCGGACGGTCAATCAAACGGCTGGTGAGCACTTCCTTTTCGGACGGCCGACCTTCCCGCTTGAAATAGCCTCCGGGAATTTTGCCGGCTGCGTAGGTCTTTTCCTGGTAGTCGACGGTCAGAGGCAGAAAATCCACCCCCGGCTTGACCGTTTGGGATGCCACGGCTGTGGCAAGAACGATGGTATCACCGTAGGTAGCCCAAATTGCTCCATCGGCTTGTTTTGCAATGCGGCCGGTCTCCAGGGTCAGTCGCCGGCCTGCCAATTCCATTTCTACAATGTGTTTCATCTATGGTCTCCTTCGTTTCGTTCCACAGATGCCCACAGAGATAGGCTCACGCTCAAATAAGGATGAATGTCGAATGACGAACGCTCATTCCATCCAACATTGCATTGCGTGAGCCCATGTCAGTGTTCATCTGTGAAGACAAGTTCAAGGCCGTGCCGTCGAACGGCAACGGCCCTATCCTGACTGACTGATGCTTACTTACGGATGCTCAATCGATCCAAGACCGATCGATATCGGGCATCGTCGGTATGGCGGAGATAGTCGAGCAACCGGCGCCGCCGTCCGACCAAGGTCAACAATCCGCGGCGGGAATGATGATCTTTTTTGTGTTGCTTGAAATGCTCGGTCAGATAGGTGATTCGATTGGTCAAAATGGCTATTTGTACTTCCGGCGATCCCGTGTCCTTTTCATGTTGCCGATAGCTCTTGACCAAGTCCGTCTTTGCTTCTTTCGCCAATGCCATACGTCCTACTCCTCTATTGAATGACCTTGCCCACTGTTCCGTCCCTATCCGTCGCCAGTACCTTTGAGGGTACGATGAGTTTGTCGGCCGCCCCAGCTTCGCCCTGTTGCCGAATCGTGCCGATGGCCAAGAGCCGTCCCTGGTGGTCCTTCACCCGTATGGCTCGCCCGGCATCGAACAGATCCGACGGGAAGGCCGGTTCCCAGGCCTGCACATCGCGACCGCATACGGGCGCGCCATGGATCACGCGCCTGGCAACATCTGCATTCACCATACAGGCGGGGAACTCTCGCAATGCACTGTCCAACGTGAGCAGCACCTCGCCGAGCGTCCCGGAGGCCGCTCTCGTCTCGGCCTCATGCACCGTCAGCGCCCGTGCCACCGTCAGAGGACCTACACGTTCCCGCTCCAGCGCGCGCATGTGCCCCCCCACGCCGAGCGATTCTCCGATATCTGCGCAAAGGGTTCGCATATACGTGCCCTTGGAACACACGACGCGCAGAGTCACGTCAGGAATCTGGAGGCGCAGCACGTCAATCCGATCGACCGTCACTTCACGGACCTGGCGCTCGACTTCGCGGCCGACGCGAGCCGCCTTATACAGCGGGACGCCATTCACCTTGACCGCCGAGTACATGGGTGGCAATTGCGAAATGCGACCCTCGAATTGCGCCACCGCTTCTCGTACGGACTGATCGTTCAGTTGCGAGACCGAGCGCTGTGCGGTCACTGTTCCGGTCGCGTCCTGCGTATCGGTGCTCTCGCCGAGCCGCAACTCTACCAGGTACTGCTTATCCCAGGTCAACAGGTACTCGGCGATTCGAGTTGCCTTCCCTATAAGAATTGGCAAAACGCCCGTCGCAGCGGGATCTAAAGTTCCCGCATGCCCGACCTTCCCACCCTTAAGCCGCGTCCGAAGGCGAGCGACGACGTCGTGCGAGGTCCAGCAGGCCTCTTTCCGTATATTGAGAACTCCGTCCCAGAGGTGGGTTTCCGTTCGAGAAAGAGAGGGTGCCGCGAGAGCCATCGTAGATCAGTTGTCGGGACGAGTCGGCTCAGCAGAATGCTCCGCTGCCCCCGTCTCATCACGACGCAACCCCTCCAGGAGTTCAAGGATACGATCTCCACGCGGCCCGCTCACGTCCTTGACGAAAGTCAGCTCTGGCAAATATCGCAGGGTGAGTCTGCGGCCCAGTTCGGCCCGGACGAACCCGCTTGCCTTCGCGAGCCCGTCGAACACCTGTCGCTCCGCGTCATTCCTTTCCAGAGTGGTGACATAAATTCGAGCCATACGGAGATCCTTGGTCAACTCCACATCCGTCACGGTTACGGATCGGACGCGAGGATCCTTGATTTTGCGCATCAAGATATCCGCAACTTCCATCCTGATCTGATCCGCCACCCGATCGGCGCGGCTGTAGGTTGATTTCGTCATCAAGCGAGTCAAAGTATTTCGATCTTGGAACGCACCACCTGGACCGCCGGCACACCTTGCACGAGGTTGAGCGCCTGATCCAGAACCTTGTTCACATGGGCGGATTCGTTCGCGATGCACGCGAGTCCGATGACGGCCTTCTGCCACAAGTCTTGATCGCCAACTTCGGCGACCGAGACATTGAACTTGTCGCGGAGCCGGCTCTTGAGGCTCTGCAGCACCTGGCGTTTATCTTTCAGCGAGTGCCCGTCCGGGATGAAGAGTTCGACCGTGCAGAGTCCAACGATCATGCCCGCTGACTTTGCGAAGACGGCGCGCGGCCTGCGGTTTCCAGCTTGGCCGCAATCTTATCGAACACGTAAACTTCAATGATGTCACCGGCTTTGATGTCATTGAAATTCTCAACCGTGATGCCGCATTCGTAGCCTTGCTGCACTTCACGAACGTCGTCCTTGAAACGCCGCAAGGACCCCAGTTTTCCTTCATATGCCACGACGCTATCCCGGATTACCCGAGCGCCCGCACTGCTCCGCGAGATGACGCCGTCGACCACATAACAACCGGCTACCAACCCAGCTCGTGGAATCGTAAAGACTTGGCGGACTTCGGCACGGCCGAGAACACGTTCTTTCAGCATAGGCTCGAGGAGCCCTTCCATCGCCGCGCGGATATCGTTCAATGCGTCATAGATGATGCTGTACAGACGGATATCGACGCCTTCACGCTCGGCCAAGGCGGCTGCTTTGGGCTCGGGACGAATGTTAAATCCGATCACGATGGCTTTCGAGGCCGCAGCCAATAGGACGTCCGTTTCCGTGATTCCCCCCACACCGCTGTGCATGACGCGCAGTTTCACCGCGCCTGCGGGCATCTTTTCAACCGCAGCAGCCAACGCCTCGGCCGAACCCTGCACGTCGGCCTTAATCACGATCGGCAACTCCTTGACTTCTCCTTCCTGAATCTTTGCGAAGAGATCGTCGAGGCTGACTTTGGCCGGGCCGGCCAATTCGGCCGCACGTTGCTTCCGAGCCCGCTCTTCGGCGATTTCCCGCGCCACGCGTTCATCCTTGACGATCGTGAAGAGATCGCCTGCGGCGGGGACACCGGGAAGTCCAATCACCTCGACCGGAATGGAAGGACCGGCCTCTGCGGTCTTCCTGCCGGTGTCCGTCACTAACGCCCGTACGCGTCCGCTGAAATTGCCGACCACGAAAGCGTCTCCAACACGTAATGTGCCGCTCTGCACCAACACCGTTGCGACCGGTCCCCTGCCGCGCTCAAGCTTCGCTTCGATCACCAGGCCTTTGGCCATCCGCGTCGGATCGGCCTTCAACTCGAGGACTTCCGCCTGCAATAAGATCATTTCCAGCAGCTGATCCAGACCGGTTTTCTGCTTGGCGGAGACCTCGACCATGATGGTGTCACCACCCCATGCTTCCGGGATCAACCCATGTTCGGACAAGGCATTTCTCACGCGATCCGCATTGGCGCCAGGCTTATCGATCTTGTTGACCGCCACAACCAGTGGAACGCCGGCGGCCTTGGCGTGGTGGATAGCCTCCACGGTTTGGGGCATGACACCATCGTCTGCGGCGACGACCAAAATCACGATGTCGGTCGCCTTGGCTCCTCGGGCCCTCATGGCGGTAAACGCTTCATGGCCCGGAGTGTCGAGGAATGTTACCTGCTTTCCATGGACCGAGACCGTGTACGCGCCGATATGTTGAGTAATGCCACCAGCCTCGCCCTCAGCGACCTTCGTCTGGCGAATGGCATCGAGCAAAGAGGTTTTCCCATGATCGACGTGCCCCATGATGGTCACAACGGGCGGCCTTGGAAGGGCCTGTTCTTCACCCCCCGACTGAGCCGCCTCTTCCAACAAGGCCTCTCCAGCCTTTTCGACCGCGACCTCAACCTTGGCTCCAAACTCTTCCGCAATCAAAGAGGCGGCTTCGAGGTTGATGGGTTGGTTGAACGTCACCATCTGCCCCATGTCCATCAACTTCTTCACGATTTCCGCGGGCCGCTGGCCGATGAGCTCGGCAAACTCCTTCACGCTCACGCCGGCGACCAATTTCACGCTCTTCCTCCGGGGTTTGGTAATTTCTGCAGGCGTTGCATGGTGGATATGCTTGGAACGGTCCTCGCGACGCTGTACTGGAATCGCCCGCAAATCCTCCCAGCGCGTGGCATCGTTCCGAAATTTCGTCTCATCTTCTTCCCGCGTCCGAGGTCCTTTGCGGACCTTCTTGAGCTTGTCACGAGTCGCTGCTTCCGCTTCGAGCGTTTCGACCGAAAAGCTCTTTTTCTTTCCCACAGCGGTCAATGAATCGAGGGCCGGCGTAGCGGTAGCAGGAGTCGGCGCTGGAGCAGTAGCCGGCTTGGCCGCAGCAGGAGCCTCGGGTTGAGCCGCAGGGACGGGAGGCTGAGCAGTGAGCTCGCTCACCGGAGGCCCGGCTAGGGGTGCGGCGACAGCCTCCGCTAGGGCAGGAGAAGGAGCAGTCACGGGCGGCGCGCTTGGCAGGGCCGATTCAGCGGTGACGGCCGGTGTTGGTTCCTCAATTCCATCTTCCTTCTTTTTTTTGATGAGAATCCGTTTCTTGTCGGGCTTGTGGGATTCTTCCTGCGGCAACGCATGGGCCCTTGAGCCCCCTTCGTGCGCCGCATCGCGAGAAGGCCGGTGGATCCGTTTCACGTCATGTCCGACGCCAACTGACTCAGCCCCGGCTTCTCCCGCGGCGCTTCTCGCTTTGGGCCCCAACTTCTCGAGCGCGAGTCTGACCGCATCGTCATCCAACGCACTGCTGTGCGAGGCCACCGCAACCCCGAGCCGTTTCAACTCGGGGATGAGGTCTCGGTTCTCCATCCCTAACTGTTTCGCTAGTTCGTACACCCGCATACGCTTTCGTTCCGCTCCGCCTTAATAAAAGGAACCCGATCGCCCCGTTCGCCTCTATTCCGCCTGCTGAGCGGCGGCCCGCGCCTCTTCCTGCTGACGCTGCGCCTCGGCTTCCTCCGCGAGCGCCGCTTTGATTTCTTTGTCCCGTTCCGCTTTTTCCTTTTCGTACTCGGTCGCGCTGATGATGTCGATCTTCCACCCAGTTAGGCGGGCAGCCAACCGCACGTTCTGCCCGTTTTTTCCGATAGCCAGCGACAATTGCGAGTCTGCGACGACCACCAAAGCAGACTTCTTTTCTTCGTCGATGCCGACTTTCTCGATCGTCGCGGGGTTCAAGGCCTCGGCGATGAACACGCGAGGATCCTGCGTCCACGTGATGATATCGATCTTTTCTCCCCGCAATTCCCGGACCACCGCCTGCACACGCGATCCCTTAATCCCCACGCAGGCCCCCACCGGATCGACCGCCTTATCCCGGGAGGACACCGCAATCTTGGTACGGTCGCCTGGCTCGCGCACGATCGATTTGATCTCCACGATTTTCTCGCCGACTTCCGGCACTTCCAATTCGAATAGCTTTGCCACGAATTGGGGATGGCTTCTGGACAGAATGACCTGGACGTCCTTGGGAGTCCTTCGCACTTCGAGCAGCAGCGCTTTGACGCGATCGCCGCGCCGATACGTCTCTCTCGGAATCTGCTCCTGGATCGGAAGAATCGCCTCGGTTTTTCCGAGGTCGACCAAAAAATTCCGCCGCTCCATGCCGAGGATGATCCCGTTGACCAAATCCCCCTGTCGCGTAGAATACTCTTTCTGAACGGCTTCCCATTCAGCCTCGCGTACCTTCTGAAAGATGACTTGCTTGGCCGTCTGAGCGGCGATACGCCCTAACTCATCCATCTCGATCAATGAACCGATTTCGTCCCCAATCTCGGCCCCCTCGTCATATTCTCGGGCCTCTTTGAGCGAAATTTCCGCCTTCGGATTCGTCACGGTATCGACGATAACCTTCTTGGATACGACTGAAATTTCCCCGGTCTTGGGGTCGATCTCGACCTGGATGTTTTCTGCTTGGCCGAACCGTTTTTTCGCAGCAGTTTGCAGGGCCGACTCGATCGCGCCGATCACCCTCGTCTTGTCGATGCCCTTTTGCCGGCCGATTTCGTCGATGACTGCGATTAACTCACGATTCATGACTCATCCCTCATGGTTCCACTTCGTGCCGGAAGATGTCCCGAGTATCGGTCAAAACCCTACATCCAGTCGCCCTGAGGCAATCTGCTCGAATCTGACTTGCACGGTTTCCATCGTTTTCTTCTGCGGAATCTCCAGCGTAATCCCTTCGTCCCGCACGTCTAGCAATGTACCGATCAATCGCCACTGCCCCTGCAGCGGTTCCCGGAGTTTGATGCTGATCGTTTGACCAACCAGTTTCAGATAGTCCTTTGGCGCTCGGAGCGGACGATCGAGTCCCGGGGACGAGACCTCCAAGGTATAGGCATGGGGAAAAGGATCCGCTACGTCCAAGGCTGGACTAAGTGCCCGATGGGCTTGCTCGCAATCCGTGAGCGTGACACCGCCGGGCTTATCGATGAAGACACGGATTACGGTCCCGGGGCCTTTCCCGACACAGACCACTTCCACGAGCTCCAACCCGTGGGACCACAAGATCGGCGCCACGAGTTCCTGCACTCGCAACATGGCTGCCTCGGTACGCCCGACCGAGGGCTTATCCCCCGCCACTACCCCTGCTCCAGGCATAGATAAACAGCTGCTGAAACAAAAAAGTGGGCCTGAGCCCACTTAAAGCGCACGAAACATAACATGCTCCTCTGATGAAAGCAAGGGGCGCTCAGCCGAGCAACCGCTCCCACCCACGCATAAGCCGCTTTGAAACTGGTCCTGGCATGCCACCGCCGATGGGGCGCCCATCGACCGTGACCACCGACAGGATTTCGACGGTTGTTCCGGTCAGCAGGACCTCGGAAGCATCATAAAGCTGTTGCTGGGTGACACAGGCCTCCTCGACCGACACACCTGATTTTCGTGCCACGTCCAATACAAGCGTCCTGGTGACTCCCGACAAGATTCGGGGGCCCTCGGGCGCGGTAAACAGCACGCCGTCTCGGACGATCATGACATTGCTGACCGAACCTTCCGTGACGAGACCGTCTCGGACAAGAATCGCTTCGTATGCGCCGGCTTCCTTGGCTTGCTGGCGGGCCAGCACATTGCCCAGCAAGTTGAGGCTTTTGATATCGCAGCGCCCCCAGCGAAGATCTTCAAGCATGATCGCCGAAACCCCGTTGTCGCGAGTCGATGGTTCCGGCGGACGCAATTCTCGAAACGTGAGTACCGTGGTGGGTGAAATTCCAGCCGGAAAAGGATGATCGCGGGGCGCCTGACCTCGCGTGAGCTGGATGTAGATTTTAGTTTCGGCAAATGCGCTGAGCCGAAGGCCCTCGTCGATCAAAGCGGCCCAGTCGCTGGCAGATCTATCCCAGGGCAATCGAAGCGCGCGGGCGCTTCGCGCCAGGCGGGCAAGATGAGCGTCAAGGGAAAAGGGACGGCCCTGATAGGTTCGAACGACTTCGTACACACCGTCGCCGAACTGAAATCCGCGATCCTCGACATGTACGACGGCCTCAGCAAGAGGCCCGAATCTGCCGTTCACATAGGCGATATCAGGCATAGTGCAACCGCTCCAGATGCTCGGCCTCAGTGGACGTCGACATAAAAAACGTGCCGATCCTCGGCCGTGAATTTCCATCCCATGCGCTTTTCAAACACCACTCGGTGCGTGCCAGGCATCACGGGTTGAAATTCAAATGTTCGCCGGCCGGTGTCCACGGCATTCCCGCTCGCAATGCGGAGAAAATCATCATCGACTAGCGGCAATGCCTTAGGATCATACGTCGGAACCCACAGCTCGCCCCTCGTGCGATCTTCCCACAGATGGATGCGTAGCGGCATTCCCACCTTCCCCGAGAGGGTCGTGGCTCCGACCTCTCGGTCACCGGCCGCCGACTGTTGTGATCGACCACCCTGATTCATCGACGAGGTCCCACGGTTCACCGCTCTCGACTGCTACACCTTGCGGCGCGGCCCGACATAAATCTGGCCGTCTTCGATCTGGACTTCGTAACTGCCGACACAGTAGCCGCCGCCGTCCGTCCCTTGACCGTTCCGCACGTCGAAAGCCAAATCATGCCAGGGGCATGAGACGACGTACCCTTTAACACGTCCCTTATTCAACGGTCCGCCTTCGTGAGGACACACGTTGTAAATCGCGTGGAATCGTCCATCGATGTTGAAAATCGCAATGGCCCGATCGTTGACCGTGAAGACTCTCACTTGGCCGGGCAGAATATCTTCCACCTTGGCCACGCACTGAAATCCTTCCATGGTTCGAGTGACCTTCCCTACATGCGAAGGGTAAATTTGAGTTCCATACCGGGCGCAACGCCCGCTTCCCGCACATATCCTGCGCTCGCTTGGATCAGATAGCGCACCGGATCAGGAGGAGGGCCATACAACGGACAAGGGTCGTCAGTGCAGGGAGGGACATTCTCCAAGAGCTGAACGACATGATGGCTTTCATCCACCCACATCATATCGACTGGGATCTTGTATTGGCTTGTTCGCACCCGATGGAGTCCGGTCGATTCGAAGATATAAAGCATCCCGGTGTCGGGGGGCAATCCTTCGCGAAAGGCCAGACCAAAGAGTAGCTTTTCGGGCGTACTGGCGACTTCCGTCTCCAATTTCTTGCCGCTCGGAAATTCCACGATGATGGTGTCCGACTCCTTGGGACCACTGAGGAACAGGCTCACACTCATCAGCAATACTGCCAAAAGTGCGAGTGTGACGAACTTTTTTTTGCGCTGATCGGATCCAGATCCGCTCGATGATTTGGTCATTCAAAACGACTCAGGGATCGTGCGCGTTCACAACAGACAAAGATGCTCGTTGCCGCATGAAACTTGGGCCCAAAGCCCCATGTCGCACTGCGTCCTAGGCCTTCTGCGCGACGCGCAATCTGTTGACTTGATGAAGAATCGCAGCTTAGAATGCCGTTCCTATTCGCGGCGAACTATGGTCGCGGCGACACGTAATTGTCAACATTTTATCCGTTCTGCGAAGATATTGAGAAGGAGGCATAGGCCATGGCACTGCTGATTACCGATGAATGTATTTCCTGTGGGGCATGCCTTCCGGAATGCCCGAATGAGGCCATCTTTGAGACCCGCAGCGATGCGGAGGGCAAAGGGTTTCACGTTGGAGACGGACAAGGAGTCGGAGACAACATTTACGTGATTACTCACGATCGTTGCACGGAATGTGTCGGGCATTTTGATGAACCGCAATGCGCCGCCGTCTGTCCGGTGGACAACTGCTGCATTTCCGATCCGGCCTATCCCGAGACCACGGATGTGCTGCTCGATAAGGCCAAGACTTTGAATCCTGACAAGAACATTGATCCCGCGAAGGTGTGGAGCGGCGTTCGTAATTAGACGAACCTGCAAACTATTCGAGGGTCACTTGCGAAGGCTCCTTCGGGAGCCTTCGCCATTCTTAGGCCATGACCTCGGAGGATCCCGAGCAAAACGTTGGCTTTCTAGCTTTCTCCCGCCTCCTGCAGTAGACTGCAAGTGTTCAGTGCGGACAAGATACGGGTTTGTCTTTTAAGGCATGGGCTAATCTTCATCCACTCACCCTCACTGGAGGTGTCCTCATGAGCCGCCTCACCCGCCTCATCCTTCTGTATGGTTGCCTTGCCGCCCTGCTCGTCCCGACGCTTGCTGTAGCGAGCACAGGAGACATCGCCACCATCATTGAAAGTTTTATCGTTCGGCAATTTCCCGATGCTTCCAGCCATTTCTGGGTTGTGAACGAAACGCAATGGGATGGCGATGAAATGATCGTGGATGTCAATGCCGTCGTACAGCCTAAACAGCAGCCTCAACCGGTGTCCAGCCGCTTTCTCCTGCTGTTCGTGTCCGGGAAACTAGAGGCGGTACAGAGCGTACCCTTGGATGGACAAAGTGAATGCAAAACGGATGAAGCCTAATCACTGGAGCCAGCGAGCCTAAGCGAAGGGGTTCGTTCGACCTGTCCTGCGACGGCATATACAAACGCCCCACCCGCGGTGAAGCGAGTGGGGCGTTCGTCTATTCTAGAAACCTACGAGGAAACTATTCCGTCTCTCTGACTACTTCCACATCAACAGCTTGCCGCCAACGTGGGCAGGATGCAGATGGCACCGATAGTTCAAGGTGTTGCCCTGGGTGGCATAGAACAGATCGCTGGTGGGAATGCCGATATACTTGGTCTCCCCTGGCTTCAAAACCACTTCGGCCTTCAGCACGAACGGCGAACCAGCGTTGGTCGCATCGGTCATCTGAAATCCATGCTCGGCCGAGGAATTGTTGGTCACCTTCAATACCACTGGGCGGCCCGGGCGGACCTTGAAGTCAATTACGGTGGTAGGAGGATACCAGGTCTTCATATTGCCGATTTCCACTGCAAAGAGTTGCGCATCCACTTCCAACTCCTTGAACGGCTGACCGACGACGGATCCCGTCTCCAGATCGCCGATTTCAACGCCACCCGCCTGCAATGCATAGGCGCCCGACACCCCAGCCACAATCATGACCAGGCCGAAGAACACCGCTACCATCGTCTTACCCATGACCTACCTCCTTAAAGAGATTAAGAAGAGATGTGATTAGGTTGGTGAATAATGAGCACCGCACTTAGTAAACTCTGAGGGACGTTCCGCATCGGACGCTTGTCTTTCGCATGCGAAGGAGAGAATCCTGGCCAACGAGGGACACCTTATAGCACAGGGTTGAAAAAGGAAGCAAGAAAGTTCTTGCGCTGCTCATATTCCCGTTCCACTCGTTGATCAACTCTCGGGCCTGGCCAAATAGGTCGCCTTTACGAGAGGTTAGGGACCCATCTTGGAATCCGGCTGCGGCTCACCAACCTGTGCGCCGACCAGGAGATCATACGGGGTGTAGTCATCGGTCAGAATGAGACCCGGCGCCCAGGCCTGGGTTCGACGCGCGGCCAATAGTCCGACCGCCTCGGGCGGCATGCGATGAGCTTCGACGTGAGTGTGGATGCGAGCCACCAGCTCATCAAAAGACATCTTCTCTATCGGAGCACCACCGAAAAAAATGAGATTCTCCGCCGTCGTTTGATGGGCCCGCCATGGCCCCTTGACTCCGAAGGCCTCGACCGTGGGAAACGCGGTTTTCATTGTTTGCGCGACCGCACTGACACGCTGAAGGTCTCCGCCTTCGCCAGAGGAGGCCAGATTCAGCGCGAGCACGCCTTGCGGGTTCAGTTTCCGGCGCAGTTCCGAAAAAAATTCCACCGTGGTCAAGTGGAAAGGGATGAGGTGCCGTGCAAAGGCGTCGACCCAAATGACGTCATATGTGGAGGCCGTGTCGCGGAGAAAGACCCGCGCATCTTTGACAAAAACATGATGGTTCGGCGGCGGGCGATAGCTGAAATACTGCTCCGCCATCCGAACGACGACCGGATCGAACTCGACCACGTCGAGCTCCAACTGCGGCCATACCAATGCCAACCACTTAGCCAGAGATCCCCCGCCGTGGCCCAAAATGAGCCCGCGCTTGGGCTCCGGGGTCAACGCCAACGCGCCAACCATGAGTTGACTGTAGGGCAGGAAGAGACTCACCGGATCGGCACGCCACATCACGGCGTGCCAGGTTCGGTCCAAGACCAAATAGCGGAAGAGATCGTCGTCTCTCACGCGAACCTGTTGATAGGGGCTGTCCTCTTGGTGAACCAGTCCGGTCACCGATGGAATCTGCCCGAACGTCTGCCATCCGACCACGAGAAGACCAGTCCAGACAAACCCGGCGACCCGCACAGTGCCATGCGAGCCGCGCCACACCCATACCAAACCCAGCAGCAACTGGAGGATGCCGAGGGATGCCACCAGCGTCTGCGTGCCAAGCCAAGACAGTAGAAAAAAGGCAGTCCCCCACGTACCGGCCAGGCTTCCCACCGTCGAAAGAGCGATCATGCTTCCGGTATGGCGCCCGAGGTAGCCCATATCGACAACGGCCAAGCGTAGGAGCGCGGGCATGACCCCGCTCAAGCCGAATGCCGGCGGCGCCAGCAGGACGCAAGCCGCGAGGCTGGGCCCCCAACGTGGATCTTCAACAAGCTTGGCTACTTTTAGGATCGTCGGTTGCCCCATCCAGGCGATGAGGAGCGTCCAGGTGCCGCTTCCCAGCAACAACCACGCGAGTACGGATGGAACTCGATACCGATCGGACGCCCAACCTCCGAAGGCATAGCCGGAGCTCATGGCCGCGAGGATGATGCCAATGAGCGCGCCCCAGACGAACAGCGAATTGCCGAAAATGGGGGCCAGCAGACGACTGCCTAGGATTTCCAGCGCCATGACGACGGCGCCGGTCACAAGGGCGGTGCCTAACAGGAAGAGTCGGGACGTGGAGCCCAGCGAGGAACCGTGCGTCATCGCCGCTCGAACATCGCCGGTGCAGCGAAGGCAAACGACCTAAGGTCCGCTCGCGGTAGCATGACTTATACTGTTCCCCAATTCTTGAAATACCGCAGTAAATCACGGACGGAGATCATGCCGACCACATGCCCCTCGTCGGTGACGGCCAGATGCCGGATGCCCTGTTCGGCCATGAGGTCACTGGCATCATGGGCCGAGCGAGCAATATCGATGGTGATAAGGGGCGTACTCATCACCATGCGAACCGTCATCTGCTCAGCAGAGAATCCGTTGGCCATGGCCTTCCGAACCATGTCCGCTTCACTGATGATGCCGATATAGGCACCCTGGTCGAGCACCAGCATCGCTCCGACACGGGCATCACGGAATCGCCTGGCCGTATCTAAGAGGCTGTCATCCGGACCAACCGTCCGCACGATCGGCCGCATCATCATAGCTAACGGTCGTTGGACCGCACCACCGGACATGATCATCGTGTCCCCGTCCCGCGTGAGGGCAAAATATTACTGGAGTGGCAGGTAATCTGCAATTCCCACGCAACGAAATCCCAATCTCCCTGAATTGTTTGCCCCGAGGCATTGCCGTTGCTATACTGACCGCGCTCCACCAGCACGCCACAGGCGTCCCACACTGCATCCTCAGGAGGAAAAGTTCGCATGCATATCAGCGTCATCGGCACGGGTTATGTCGGCTTGGTGACCGGCGCTTGCTTTGCCGAATTCGGAGTCAATGTGACCTGCATGGATACGGATACCCGACGGATCGCCAAGCTAGAGAAGGGCGAAGTACCGTTTTTCGAACCAGGCATCACCGAACTTGTAGCCAAGGGGCTGAAGGAAGGACGGCTGAATTTCACGACCGATGTAGCCAAAGCCGTTGATAAAGCGCTGGTCATCTTCATCGCGGTGGGCACGCCTCCCAAGGCGGATGGGTCCGCCGATCTTTCCTACGTCGAGGAAGTCGGACGCGGCATCGCCAAGAATATGACGGGGTATAAAGTGATCGTCACCAAATCCACAGTCCCCGTCGGTACGGGCGAGAAACTGCGCGAAGTCATCAAGGCAAATCAAACCGGGCGATTCCGGTTCGATATCGTGTCCAATCCCGAATTTTTGCGCGAGGGATCGGCCATCGAAGACTTCATGCGTCCGAACCGGGTCATCGTCGGGGCCGACAGCGAACAGGCCATTGCAATCATGAAAGATCTTTATCGGCCGCTGTTTCTTCTCGAGACGCCGTTTGTGGCCACGGACATCCCCACCGCGGAGATGATCAAGTATGCGTCCAATGCATTCTTAGCAGTGAAGATTTCGTTCATCAACGAAATCGCGACGGTCTGCGAAAAAGTGGGCGCTGACGTGCAGATGGTCTCGAAGGGAATGGGGCTCGACAACCGAATCGGGAATAAGTTTTTGCATGCCGGGCCGGGATTCGGGGGATCCTGTTTCCCCAAAGATTTAAAGGCGCTCGTTCAGACCGGTGAACGCGTCGGCTATCCGCTCCAAATCGCCAATGCGGCCGTGAAGGTCAACCACGAGCAGCACTTGCGCATGGTGACCAAAATCCGAGAGGCGTGCGGCGGACTCAAAGGGAAAACACTGGGGATTTTGGGACTTTCTTTCAAACCGAATACAAATGACATGCGGGAAGCTCCGTCACTGACGATCATACCCGCGCTCATGAAGGAAGGAGCGGTCATCAAGGCGTATGATCCGGCCTCAATGGAAGAATCCGCAAAGCTGTTGCCCGACATGATCCCGTGCCACGACACGTACGATGTTGCGCAAGGCGCCGACGCACTCGTGATTATGACGGAGTGGAATCAGTTCAGGAACCTGGATTTCGATCGCCTTAAACAATCCATGCGGGTACCGCTCTTGGTAGACCTGCGGAATGTGTACGACTCGGACCGTGTCATCCCGCATGGCTTCAGCCATGTATCGGTCGGCCGCAGTCCGAAATCCCCTCCCAATTGATCGGGCAGCCGTCTCAGTTTAAGTGAGGAGCTTGGCGGGCTCGGTCTTCGCCTCGTCCTTCTGCTTCGGTTTGTAGCCCATGCGATCCAGCACCTTCATGATGCGCGTCTTGAGCCGATCGTCGGCTTCCGCAAGAGCGGTTGCCAACGGCTCTACAGCAGGCTTTCCGATCTTCCGGATAATTTCAGTCACCGATTGCCGCAGTTCGTCCTCCTCCGAAACCAGCAACGGAACTAAAGAGGGCACTGCTGTTCCGCCAATCTTGATCAACGAATCGTACGCGCGCTGGCGGACATCACCCACTTCATCGCTCAGCGCTTCGACCAAGGGGCCGACCGCGCGCATGTCTTTTAGGTCACCGAGCACTTCCGCCGCATACTTTCGGTTCAGCCAGTGTGAATCCTTCAGATCCACCAGCATCGCATCCGCCTTGGCGGCGTTGGGATCCTTCGCCCGGATGCGGAAGCTCTTGGCGATGCGCTTGCCGCCCTCTTCCACGACTCGTATCGTCGCGCCATCCCCGACTTTGATTTTGTTCAGGTCCTCGAGCGCTTCCTCCGCGACATCGAGCATGACCGTCTTCCCGTCGTAGGCCAACAGCTCGACTTCCAATTGCTTGGCTTGGGGATGAACGGCCACGACCCGCTCCGTGACCAGATTGAACCCATCCTTTTTCGCGCCGCCCTTGGGACCTATTTGAATCAGCTTTGCCGGTGCTTCGTCAGCCATAGTATCGTTCCTTTATGCGGTTATTGGGATGTTTCCTGTTTCCAGCCCAGGCTCGTCAAGACACCCTCCACGGTCTCCTGGACCATTGTGTTCTCGTCTTCCAACAGCGGCAGCAGCGGCTCGATCGCCTGCTTCGCCCCAAGCCGTGCGAGCGACTCGGCAGCATTGCGCCGTACCAGCCAATCCTCGTCCTGGAGGGATTGGATCAGCGGCTCCACGCTGCGCGCATCGCCGATCTTTCCCAGCGCCTCCGCCGCATGCCGGCGCACCATCCAATTGGGACCGAGTAGACCGTCGACCAGGGCTTCCACCGCCCGCTGATCGCCGATCTTTTTCAACACGCGTGCCACGTCCTCGCGGACAGTGCTGTCCCCGAGTGCTTCCACCAGCCCAGGGGTGGCACGGGAATCCGCAAGGCGCTCCAGTGCCCAGACCGCTGCCGTGCGCACCGCCCCATCCTTATCACGCAATGCCGCGACAAGCGGATCGACGGCTCGAGAATCTCGTAACCGCCCAAGGGCATTGGCGGCCTGTTCTCGTATCGACCATTCATCATCCTTCAAAGCCTCGACCAACTGATCGAACGCACCGGGCCCGATTCGGACGACAGCCGTCGCCGCCGCCTCGCGGATAACCGTATCCTCGTCCCCCATTAATCCGATCAATTGGGGCACAGCCTGAAGACCCATCTGACCGAGGCTGGCTACGGCATGATCGCGCAACGCTTCATTCTCGTCCCGCAATGCGGCGATCAACTGCTCAATGCGCTCCGAATCACTCATGGTCCTCCGCTCCCTCCTGCCCCACGGGTTGCATAGATTCGAGTGCGGCCAGCTTATCGGCGATGAGGCCGGCACTGTACGCGACCAACCCATCCCGGTCGGTTCGTAGCCGATTGAAGAGTTCGTAATGCGGCCGCAAGACCTCGACATCCTTGATCTTGGCCAACGCTTCCATCGCGAAGACTCGCAAGGGGCGGATCGGAATGGCTTCAATGTAAAGCTCCGCCGGTCGCGGGTCGCCGATGAGCCCGAGCGATTTCAGCGCGTATTCCTTCACGCCCGTGTCCTTGTCCGCTCGCAAGCGATTCATCAAGGGCTCGACGGCGCGTCCGTCGCCAATCATGCCCAGCAAATCGGCCGCGGCCTCGCGGACTACCCAGTCGTCGTCATTAAGATATTCGATCAGGATCTCAACGCTGGGTCGACCGATCCCTAGGAGATCCATCACGACCGCCATGCGAGCCTCTTCACGCTCGATGGCGCCTTCCACGTCGCGAAGCCCGTTGAACGCACCGTCGATGCGCTCACGGATGGCACCCAACTTCTTCAGGGTCCGTACAGCAACGTCTCGGACGGCCGGGGAAGCCATGGCATCGATCAAACCGTCGGCCGAACGCGGATCCAGCAAATGCTCCAGGATCTCAGCCGCTGTGGTCTGGGCCTCCGGCTCGGGGTGCTTCAGCATCTCGCACAGAGGCGCAATGGCATTCGGTACCATGCCCAGTAAGCGTCGGACGCGACCACGGACTTCTTCATCGTCCGATTCGTAAAGGCTCCGAACGAGCCCTGTTGCCGTATCGTCGTTAAGAATGCCGGCCATCTGTTCCAAGGCTGCGAAGCCAGCCGTTCGGACGGCCTCATCGGAACTCCCCAAGAGTCCGACCAGCGCGGTCCCCGCAGCGGGGTCCTTGATGCGAGCCAGCATCGCTGCGGCTTCCGCGCGCAACCGTGCATCATTCGTGTCCAAGGCCCGCACGAGAGCCCGCACTGCGACGGGCCCTCCGGCCACGCAGGCCGCCGTGGCCCTCATGCGACGCCATTCTTCCTCGTGGGTCAGTTCAGAGACGAGCGTCTCAATGGATTCTTTGGGCATCCTCGCGTCCTACCGTCGTCCCGGTCGCCACCCGACTGCCGTCAACGTTTCCCGCACATGGTAGCGGATGTTTTCATCCTGCTCGCGTGTCAGCATGGGCAGCAGCGCGGGCACCGCCTTCGATCCGAACCGAGTCAGCGCCGCGGCCGCCTCCGCGCGCGTCACCGTATTCCTCAATGCTGAGATCAAGGATGGGATGGCGAGCTCATCGGCGATCACGCCCAGCGCCCGCGCAGCAAGCCCCATGGTGGCCATCTCCTCCGTCCACTGGTCGGCACAGCCGGCGATGGCCCGATCGGACTCGGCCTGCTCGGTTCCTTCGACGATGGCCCGTAACACCGGTACGGCGCGTCGGTCTCCGATCAATCCCAGCGCCTCCACTGCGATCGGACGCAGCCCCGGTTCTTTGAGAACGGTGAACAAGAATTCCACGGCGCGAGCATCGCCAATCAGGCCCAGCGCCCGCACTACATCTTCGCGGATGGCGGAGTCGCTGTCGTTGAACAGAACGAACAAGAGCGGTTCCACCGCTTCAGAGGACTTGAGCTTGCCCAGAGCCTCAACGGCATGAAGCCGCACCAGCCATTCGTTGTGCTTCAATGCCTCCACCAGCGAGGGGACCGCCGCATCGCCGATCGCCGCCAGGGCCGCGGCGGCTTCTTCACGAACCGCCTTGACCTTGTCATGCAGCAACGGCATCAGCGGCGCCACGGCGGCAGAATCCCCGATTCGGCCCAGCGCCTTGGCTGCATGCATCCGTACGATCCAGTCCGGACTGCCGAGTGCCTGCACCAGCGGGTCGAATACCCGCCCGTCCGCGATGCAGGCCAGGATGGAGGAGGCGGCCTCTTGCAACTGCAATTCCGGATCAGCCAGGCAATCGCCCAACGCCGGCACCGAGGCCGCACCGATCGAGGAAAGAGCCCCCTTAGCCGCCTCGCGAACCGCACGGTCGCTGTCCCGCAGCGCACGCGTCAGCGGCATCACCGCTCGCGGGTCTCTCAATGTTCCGAGCACCGCGGCCGCATCTTCACGGACGGCCCAGTCCTCGTCCGATAGGGCGGCAATCTGTTCGCTGACGGGATCGGCCATTCCTACCGTGCTCCTGTCGCCTCCGGTTCCACACCAGAGAAACGTGACGGCTGATGTCGGGACGTTATCGGGGTGAACTCTTTGCCAAGTCGCCGCTTGGACCAAAACGTCCTAAATCGCCGAGCGGCCGGTCCACACGCAGGTTGTCGGCTTGACTGGAATCGACCGTCAAATCTTCCTCGGGCGGCGTCCATCCCAGCTGCTCCAGCGTTTCGAGCACCAGTTGGCGTAAAGCATCCTTGGCTGTCAGGCGTACCGAGGCATAGGAAAGGACCCGCTCGCCTTCCGCTTCGACTTCCGAGGCTTTCGGATCGAACAAAAAAGAAATCAACGGTTCAATCGCCGAATCTCCGATCAGCACGAGGGCAGCGGCCGCTTTCTCGCGCAACACGCCGTCCTTCAGCAACATGATCAGGTCCGGGATGACCCGCGGATCGCGGAAGTGACCGAGGGCCGTAGCGGCCGCTTCTTTGATAAAAGCGTCCTCGCTGACGATGCATCCGGGTGTCGGAGTCCCTTCCTGCTTAATGCCCTTTCCCTTCAGCGCGTTCAGAACGGCCGGAAGCGCCCGTGCGTCGCCGATCATCCCGAGCGAGGCGATGGCATGACGTTTGACCGCGCCATCCTTCATGGCTTCGAGCAACGCATCTACGGCGCGCGGATCACCGATCATGCCGAGAGCGATCGTGGCATCTTCGCGTACCGCACGATCCGGATCCTTGAGCGTGTCGATCAAGGCGTCCACCACTCGGGGTTCGCGAACCCAGCTCCGGCCGATCTGATAGTCCGTGGTCATGCCGCCCAGGGCCCTGGCGGCGTGGCATCGCACGACGAAATCTTTGTCCTTCAGCGCCTCGAGCAGGAGGTCGACCGATGCTTGGCCGATCGCGACGAGGGCAATGCCCGCCGTCTCTCGCACGATCTTCGAAGAGTCGCGGAACAGTTTGACGAGGGCGGGCACGGCCTTCGGATCGCCGATCTTGCCCAATGCTTCCGCGGCGGCACTTTTCACCGCCCCATCTCGGTCCCGACAGGCGAAGATCAGGCCGTCGACCGCACGCCGGTCTCGCAGGTCACCGCACACCTTCGCCGCATGTTCCCGCACGCGCCAACGCTCGTCCTTCAGCGCAACCAGAAGTCGATCCACAATGGCCGGCCCCATGTGTACCGTAGCCGCCACCGCCTCGTTTCGCACTTCCATGATCGGATCGTTGAAAAGCGTGACGAGCGCCTCGACCGCCTTGGCGCCGCCGATTCTGGCCACGCCCCATCCGGCCTGAGCGCGAACCGTCCAAAAATCGTCCCCGCATGCGCTCAACAGCGGATCCAGCGTCTTGGGATCGGCGAGTTCAGCCAACGCCTTCGCAGCTTCTTCACGCGTGGCATCATCCACATCTTCGAGCGCTTCGAGCAGATCATCGACCGCATGTGCCATGGTAAGCCTCACTGTTGCCCGTAATAGGGATCGCGCTGGCCGCCGTGCGGATAAGTGCGCTTACAGCGTACCAGCAATGTTTGCGTGCCGCGTCCTTCGACGCATTGATCGAGCGCGGTCGAAAATTCGAGTTTCCCGTCGAGACTGACGGAGAAGGGGAAATCAAAGGTGAAACTCACGAACTTGTACTGTCCCGGTTTCAACTTCAATTCTTTCTTTTCCGTCGTCCGGTAAGCGTCGGACGTTTCCGGATCCAACACCCATAGGGGTGGTGTCACACCGGGTACGCCCCACCAGCCTTGCGGCACAAGCGCCGTCGCATCGACCGTGATGGGATGTTCCTTGGTATAGGCCGGCGGTGGACCGGCAACCGCCGCCGTCATGCCGAGGATGAAAATGGCGATCAGCGCCATTGCGCCGACCGGTGCAAATCGACCATGTGATATTTGTGCTGCAGCGCGCATAAGCGTCCTTGCTATGGCTTGGCGGAAGCCGTGGAGGCGGTCTTGAAGATTTCTTCGACGGGGTGACTGTCCCACTCGGTGTGGGTTTCGAGTCCGAGCGCCCGCATCACCGTCGCCCCGGTGTCCATGATGGAGACGGGCTGGCGAATCGCATAGCCGGCCTTGATTCCAACGCCTGACGCAATCCAAGGAACGACAGGCGGCGACGAGGATGAGGCGCCCGCTCCATCGCCTGCCGAAAACTGCGCTTCCCCCACAGCGCTGAGCGAAGTGGCGAAGATCGTCGTCCGCTTCAGAAGGCCGAGGTCGCGGTAAAGATCCAAAATGGCGCTCATGGCCCTGTCGATCGTCCTGAGCGACTCCTTATAAGCAGCGGATTTCCACCCTTGCGCCTCTCCCACTCTCCCAGCCTGCGGCAAGTGAACAACGAGAAGATGCGGCAAGGATAAGATGGCGTGTCCGTATCCGGATCCACTCGTTGCCTTTCGGAAATAATCCCGCACGTAACTGACGAGGCGATCCGGCGTACATTCCGGCCGCAAAGGACCGCACATTTGATAATCCGTATAGGGTTCCGGCTTGGCGAGCTGGTAGAGCGACTCGTCCATCAGAAAGATCGCGCTGTCTCGTCCGCCGCTCAGGTCCAGATAATCGAACATCGTCGGAGCGCGAGGGTAGCCTCGACTGAACTCGAACGAATTCCAGGTAATCCCGTGCTTATCCACAGGCATACCGGTGATCAACGAGGCCATGGTCGGCAGACGGCGTGCTGGAGAGACTGCAGTGGCAGACCAGGTGGCCGCGCCATTCTTAGCCAGTGAAGATAACACCGGCATCGCACCACCCTTCAATGACTCCTGATCGACGCCTTCGAGAACGAATAAGATGACATATTCCGTATCGATGCCGGGAGCGGTGACGGGGGCTTCCCCGCTTCCTTTCGCGGACAGCGCAGCCGAAACCCCGAAGGTAAAGGGCCAGCACAGCGCGGTGGACAACAGGAGCGCCACGGAAACTTTGGAGAGAAGTGTCGGGATCATGGGTACGGATCTCACAACGCTTTCCTTTCATTGACAAGGGGATAGGTAACTTAACACGCTGTTTTCCGCGAAGGCAAGGTACGCGGCGGTGCGTAGAGAGCCTCGCCATTTCTAGCGTTTGATCATGTTCGATGCTATGCTGAGAGCGTCAGCACGGAAGTCCAAACAAGCCGTCGATGGACCATCCGCCGGGGTGATGCGGTGCCCGCCGCGATACGACACAGTGGCACACAATCCTCTCCGGGAGCAGTCCCGCACCGATCCCGGGGCCTGCTCATTTCCGCCAGCCTAGCCCTTGCTTGCCTTCTGACTCTGCCTCCTCATTCGGTCCAAGCCGAGATCCGAACCATCACTGCTTTCGGTGAGCATCGTCTGTCGGATCGAGAAACGAGGGAACAAGGCGTTCGCCTCGCCACCGAACAGGCCAAGAAGCACGCACTGGAGGAAGTCGCGACCTACCTCGAGAGCATCACCGTTGTCCGAGACCTCGATGTGACGCAGGACGAGATTCGTAGCTATACGGCAGGGGTCGTCATCGTGCAGGCTCAGAAGGTGAAGACTGAATTGGAGGGAGAGGACATCGTCATCAAAGTCTCATTGTCGGTTCAAGTCGATACGGAAGAAGTCGCGCGGGCGATCACGCTTCTCAAACAAAGCGAAGATGCCCGCACGGAGCTGGTGGCGCTCAAACATGAACTCGTTCACGTCCAAGAGGAACTGGAACGAGCCAACCGCGCTTTAAAAGCCACCACCTCGT
>DASTLA010000049.1:0-9407 GCA_035715525.1 Nitrospiraceae bacterium | reverse complement strand
AAAGACCTGACGCATGACGGCCCCCTTCCGGAAGAATTGCGCGACCATACGCTGTGGCAGAAAGTTCGTTTCGTCGAGTATGCCGACGACCAGTTCACTCGGCGGAAGCCTCAACCGGAATGGTTGGGAATTCTTGGGCCGATCATCCGGGCAGAGGTCGGTGATAGGGTGTTGGTGCACTTCTACAATAAAGCGGACCAGCCGTACAGCATGCACCCGCACGGCCTCCGCTACGCCAAACACGACGAAGGCGCACAGTACAGTCCGGCCGGCCGAGGCGCCCAAGTGAAGCCCGGCGAGCGGCATACCTATACCTGGATGGCCGACGACATGAGCGGCCCTGGTCCGCGCGATCCCAGTTCGATCGTCTGGTGGTATCACTCCCATGTCCACGAACCGGATGAGATTCAGAAGGGACTCTTAGGGCCGATCATCGTGACGGCGAAGGGCAAGGCCAGGCCGGATGGCACCCCGGCGGATATCGATCGCGAATTCGTCACGGCGTACATGATTTTCAAAGAACAGGTAAAGTCAGACGATGGGCAGGACAAGGCGATTGAACTGTTCGGCATCAATGGCTTGATCTTCGGCAATCTGCGCGGGCTCGAGATGCGGAACGGCGAGCTGGTGCGCTGGTACGTCTTGGGCATGGGTGACGAACAGGACCTTCATACGGCACACTGGCATGGAAAAACCGTGGATGCGTACGGCCGGCATACCGACGTGGTCGAATTGCTTCCCGCGAGCATGGTGACGGTGACCATGTCTGCCGACAATCCCGGAACGTGGTTATACCATTGTCATGTCGATGAACATCTTCGCTCAGGCATGCATACCCGGTTCACGATTGGAGAATGATGCAAGTAGCCTCATGAAGCCCGTGATCGCCGCCGCTAAAGTCGAGGCCGGTTTCCCGGCCTCGCATCCCTACTGGGCCGGGCTGCTGCTCGGCGTGGCCACGATCCCGGTGTTACTCGCATTGCCGCAACCGATGGCTCAGCGATGGGCGGCCCTGCTCCTCGCCGTGATCGGGGGCGCCTATGTCGGCTTCGCGGCGCGTGACGGACGCCTCAGCGCAAACCTTATCGAACTCGCCGGTGCGGTGGCGTTCGCGGCGACCGGCCTCGCAGGCCTCCAGTTCAATCCGCTCCTGATCGCCGGCGGCTACGTGGGCCATGGATTTTGGGATCTGCTTCATCACCGTCATGGCCCTTACGCCCACACGCCCGACTGGTACATTCCCTTCTGCGTTCTCTACGACTGGATGGTTGGGATGTTTTTGTTGGTCTGGTGGTGGTGAGGCTGCTGGATTCGTTGCTGCGAGGGATCGAAGCACTCAAAAATCACAAGTCGCGTGCAAGTCAATGACAGTTCGTTACACATGTTGCAGGAGATTGACTAACTTTCCGAATGGATCTCGGACATAGAATCTGCGCACACCCCAAGGTTCGGTCGTCGGACCATATTCGATGGGAATCCCGGCTTTGCGGATGGTCCTCAGCGCATCTTCGATGTCGTCGACTTCAATCGAGAGATCGGGAACGGCGGTCCCAGATCCCCCCTCCGACATGGCACTGACCTGTACCGTCATTTTTGCTCCGGAGCCATAGGTTCTGATCCAGCCGAGGTCCATGAGCACGTTGAGACCAAGAACGTCCTTATAGAAGGCGTCGGCCTTTTCGAAGTCCGACCCCGCAAGATTCGAGACGATGCGCTGTATCTTCACTAGAGACTCCTCGCGCGCCACATCAGGTCGGTCTTGCCGAAACAAATCATGAAAGCCAGTTAGCGTAGGCCTCACGACGCGCGAGGTCAAGAGCGACCCCGGAACTTTTCTCCCCCGGATCAGGCCGAGATGAAGTATCTTTAGGCATGCGGATCGCGACCTGGAACGTCAACTCCTTGAAGGCTCGTCTCGAGAAGGTCCTGTGGTGGCTGGATCGGGCCAAGCCGGACGTGCTGCTGATGCAGGAAACGAAACTGGCAGACGAAGACGCCCCCGTCAAACCGTTCGAGCAGGCAGGATACGAACTGGTCCACCATGGCGAGGGGCGATGGAACGGCGTTGCCATCGCGAGCCGGTGCGGCATTGACGGCGTGATCAGCAATTTTGGAGAGCCCCTACGGCCGGCGCAGACATCCGAAACCGGTGACGATGAACCGCTGGCAGAGGCAAGGATGATGAGTGCCGTCTGCGACAGCATGCGCGTGATTTGTGTCTATGCACCGAACGGCCGTGAGGTGGATTCACCCTTTTATGAAGCGAAGCTCCGCTGGTTCGACAGACTCGCTCTGTGGATCAGGGACAGCGTCAAACCGGGGACACCGGCCATCATCGGCGGTGATTTCAATGTGGCTCCCCACGATATCGATGTGTGGGACCCCGCTGCCTGCCACGGCGGTACGCACGTGTCGCAGCGCGAGCGGGAGGCGTTCGCGCGACTGTCGAACGCAGGATTCGTCGACGCCTACCGATTGCATCACACGGAACCAGGGCGATACACCTGGTGGGACTACAGGGCCGGCAATTTCCATAAGAACTTCGGCATGCGCATCGATCACCTGCTCGTGACGGCCCCGGTGAAACAGCGCGTCGTCTGGGCCGAAATCGATCGCGAGGCGCGCAAAGGCAAGCCGATCCCGTCGGATCACGCCCCGGTTGTCATCGACCTCGATAAGCCAGGCCATCCCTTCGATGCCGGTTGGGCATCGGCAGAGTCGCGGATCGCAGGACGCGTGCGGAAATAGCGATGAGCCTGCGCTCGACCTCCTCTCCTGCCTCGACCACTTAGCAAGTTCTCCTTCCGCCGTCCATCCTGCCAATTTCCTTACTGTCCAGGACATCTTGTCCCGCCCCACGACAAGGTGTGAGGAGCCACCCGACCGGATACGCATAAGCATTAGGACTAAGGGGTGCATCTCCTTGATTTCTTGATAGAGCCTTCAATCTGCACCCTCTCGTCATGCGGGCCTGTACCTTGCAGTAGCGCGAGGTCCAAAGGAGGACGCCATGAATAAATATATGCTCGCACCTGTCATCTGTGTCTTAGTCGGTTTGGTTTCTGGCTGTACCACTGAAAAGCATTATCCCGCTCAACCGGCGACGGTGATTTACGAGGATAAGAACTCTGCATCAGACGCACGCTCGGAAGCGCGAGAAGGAGCCCGTCAAGGGGCGCGTGAGGGCGTCCGCGATGTCAGATAAGATCGACCGATAATAAGGGGCAAAGGCGAACGCGAGCCGGTTGCTGAAGATCATCTTCAAGAAGGTGAGGATTCCGCTGGCTCGCGGCTTTCGTGTAGACCGACGCAAAACAGTTCCGGCCCGAACACTTGTTTCCAGGAGACCCTGTGCGAGGCATGAATTGGATGCTCTTGTCGGCAATCCTCATGCTTGCCTGTCTCAGCGGCTGCACCTTCACGGGGAAAGAAGCCGGCTCTCGCAAGCTCTCCAATACCACGGTCTCCAACCCAGGGCAAAGTTGGTGGACTGAGGATGGGATGCTAAAGCCCGAGTATAAGCTCCTTGCCTTTGCCGCCTATGATCGACTCAACCTAGAGCAAGACCTCGCCCGAGGGCACGGTGAGTATTTGGTATCGCTCGGATTCATGTTGGGCGTGCAGGAGGAATTCAGACCGCCGTTCGAGGCTGCGGCTCAACAGCGCTTTGAAGAAATCATGCCCGGCGACCGGGTGATTTCGTTACGCCCTCTGCGGGCGCTCGTGGAATGAATAGACGGCCGCAGTGACCAGAAAGCACCTTCTAGTCCGACGACTCGCTCCTAGATCTTTGCCCAATTGTCACACCGAGAAATCTTCGGGGCTTCAGGCACACTTATCGCGCATCATCCACCTCGGCCATCGGTCCGACGCCGGTTGGACTCGGGCGAATTCGAGAATTGCGGCACGCCAGCGAAAGCGGTGATGTGAGACAAAGAATGTAAGCGGTCTCAAAAGTAGCTCGGCATGTTCCCCTTTTCTGATCTTTCCCATTCTACTTCGGCGCCGGGGCTTGTTCGCCGGATGGCGGCGCAGCAGGCCACTCTGGCTCGATACCGCGACGACGCAGTTGCTGTTGCTGCAGAAGCTGGAGTTGTTGGTTTGGGGCAAGCGGCGCCGCATTGACGGAAGGAGCGACGACCGTCGGTGGCAGCCCCGCAGCTCCGCCTGCCACGATCTTATCGGTCATGCAGGTCGATGCAGGCCCCCAGGATTTTCCGCAAGAATCGGTGACGGAGTCGTTGCAAATCTTCAGGCTTGCAGCATCGAAATAATGCCCCTTGCAATACGCGTCGCCGGCTGCATAGCACGCGATCAAGTGGTCACTGCACCAGTCGGCACGCGTCTTTGTGTTGGCACCACCACGCGCAGCCCTCGACTGCACTTCGCCGGCCTCTGCGGGTGTCGCTGTCTCTTCCTGACTCGTCGCCGAGGGAGCCGTTGGATTGGCCGGCTCCTCGGCCGAGGCGAGCGACGGCCCGGCCAATCCAATCGCTGATACTACGCATGCTGAACAGAACGATCTGATGTAAGCGCCACCTCTTGTCATATCGCCCTCCTGTAATGGGAGATGAGTGACGGCCCGTAGGACCGTCCTCGACCATATGGAGTACGTCGGATGGATCCGCTGAAACGTTCAATGGATATGAGAATGCTGCGAGTGAAGGGAAGGATCGCTCGACGGATGGCGCGTCTCTCAACCCAAGCCTCCGCGCTGCCGAGACGGCGAGCTAGCGGAACCGCTATCGCGATGTGCCTGCAGCGACCGCCAAGGGTATGCGAGAAATGGGGGCCGGGTCAACGCGTAAGGGCAAAGACCAGTCGTTGCTGCCTGGGCAACCAACGTACGTTCATGCACTTCAATCTCCACAGAATCTTTTTCTCGGAGTCCGGCTTCCTCGGCTACACGCTTCGTGACTCGCATCGCCAAGCTACTGCCTCACTTGCGAGCGAAGAAATGGTCTGTGAAATCATTCCTAGTTAGTACCCGATTTGCCTTGTATGTCCGACATATCTCGGCACGCTGTGACACAGCTTGCCGATTTGGGGTAGACTTGCAGATGGGAACGTGAGGGCAACGGCATGGCAGATAGGAAATACGGCCAACGGGGGTATCGCGAATCCGAAAAGGAGGGCGGAGGAACGCTCGGCGGATCGTCGGGATCTCGCGGGCCCGGGATCCTTCAAAGTCGAACCGTTTTCCGCTGCGCCGACTGTGGCGCACTCCTTCCGTCGCTGACCGACGGCCTCGGTCAGTGCCCCAAGTGCCAAGCAGAGCTCCATGCCTGCCAGCAGTGCGTCCACTTCGCGCCAGGCCGGCGGTTTGAGTGCACCCAGCCTATTCTGGACCGCATCGCAGACAAGCGCGCTCGCAACGAGTGCACGTTCTTTTGCTTCCGCGCCACAGTGGAGCGGGAAACATCCTCGGGATCAGGACGGCCTGACGACCCGCGTCACGCCTTGAACGATCTCTTCAAGAAGTAGCAGGCCAGGACAACCGCCTGCCGCCCACCCCCTGGCGACTCGGGGAAAACGGTTACTGACACATTTCAGTCCGTGATGGGATTACCGCGTCGGCAATTTCCATAAAAACGTCGGCATGCGGATCGATCACCTGCTCTTAAGACAGCGCATGGCATGGGCCCCAATCGATCGCGAGGCTCGGAAGGGCAAACCATTACCCCGGACCACGCACCGGTGGTCATTGATATCGATACCCCCGGCTGTCGCTTTGATGCCGACTGCACTTCGGCCGATTCGTTAATTGCCGCGCGCGCTTGCGGAACCATTGCTGAGCCAAAAAGCCTGGCAGGACTCTCATGTACGTTAGTGACGCTATTTTTACCCGCCTAGAGATATCCCCTTTTCTTCATCAAAGACAACCGGCATACTAGTAATCGATTCGATCAAGAATGACAGTATCGAACCGAACGTCTGAATATAAAGATTTGCTCATGATGGCGAAGCAGTTATCGGCAGCCGAATGCGCGGCAATCCTTAAGGGAGGCGATTTTGATCAGTTCATCGGCGCGATGGAAAGCGATGAATTCGAATGCAAAGCCGAACCGTATCGACTAGATGATAAGCGCCAAAAGTTCGAACTCGCCAAGGACGTTTCGTCATTCGCCAATGCACGCGGCGGAATGATTGTTGTTGGGCTTGTTACCGAACGCGATGCCGCACTATCCGGAGATGTGGTGACGGGACTGCGGCTTTTTGAGGAGCAAAATATCAATATTGGCCAGTATCACGACGTGCTTAACTCGTGGCTCTATCCGAGGCTTCAGACAATGCCCGAGATTAAGTGGTTTCCGTGTCTCACTGGTCGGACAAAAGGAGTTATAGCTATATCCATCATCAATCAACCAGGCCAGTGGCGGCCCTTCCTCATCACCAAATCAGTTGAACCAGATGGTACTCAGTCGGCAACCATGTTCGGCTATGCTGAGCGACGAGTAGACAGATCAGAACCAATGGGAGTTCAGCAGCTCCACCTCCTTATCCGCGATGGACTCAGAACTGAAGCAGGGCCAACCCTTGTTTCACTTCCCCTACGTGAAATACAACCTGACAGCTCACCGCAGGGAGAGACCCGTGATGTAGTACGGACAACTCAACTATTTAACGACATCGGTCCTAAACGGATAGACGCAGCATTGGCGACTGCAAATCTTGAAGGGAGCCCGGCATTTGTACTAGCAGCAGTGCCGGATCAACCGACCGAGATTCCGGAATTGTTCATCAGACAATCCGATGTTGTTAAACTCATGGAGAACCCACCACGCTTACGGCAGGGCGGCTTTACGCCGGATGCCGGAGCTGATTCGCGGATCATTGGAGGTCAACTCCGCCACACCCTAATTGCCGGTCATCGAGTTCTAGAACTGTGGCGTGATGGCACACTGATTTTTGCCGAAATCGGTGATGAAGATGGTCTCTCATGGGGAAGCAAGGTGCCAGACGCGTACAAGATAAATCAGCTCGCTCTCATTGAGACTACTCTCCAATTTGTTGCGTTGGCGGGTGCTATCTTGGCTTATGCACACCCAGCCCCAGCCAAAGTTAAGTTCTTCATTGAGCTACGCGGGATGGTAAAGAACAGCAATAACGCCGTACTCTCATGCGACATCGTCGGCAATTTCGGCCGCAGCGAAGTCAGGTGGGCTCCTAAGCAAGCAGGAAGCTGGAGCATCATCGCATTGGCTGAGGATCCGGCTGGCCGAACCGCCTTCAGATTAGTGGCCGAAGTGTATAGATGGTTTGGCTACGATGATGACTATATCCCTTATACCGAAATCTCACGGGATGGCATGATAGTTAGTCAGCAAATGATCGTCAATCAGCATTACAGGTAGCTGTTTATAGCATCGGAGTAAACTCATTTCTGATTCAGGCGCGCACAACGAAAAATCCAATCCAGGCGGCCACAGCGCCCCAAATTGACCTCGTCCTTGGATTAAATAACTAGGGTCTCCCTTGGATAGCTCGCGACCCGAAGAGGTGAAACCACCATCTGAGCCTTGCAATCCACAAGCGATTGCAGCGCTCCGCCACCTTTTAGCTAGAGGGGGATATTGCTCCGTTGCGGGTGGCGCGGCGCACGGGGTGGCTTTCTCACCCGCCCAACCCCGCCGGACAGTTCTTACCCCCCCTACCCCTGATTGCTCCGCAATCGATTACCCGTGAACGCGGCTCTTCACCAGGCACGCACTAGGAAAAATCCACTGGGGCGGGTGAGGCGACGAAAGGGGATCGTCCTTGGATCGATAAAAAGGGCCTGTCCTCAAGCGGCTGATGATGAACTAAGGCGAAGTCACCATCAGAGCGTTGCAATTTCCAAGCGATTGCAACGCTCCACTCTCCACCTTAGCTGAGGGGGAAATCTAAAAGTGTGGTGGACCGTCGTCGCGGATTACGAAGCTTTGGGTTCGGCTGCGATACAGAAAGGGCGGTCTCGTCGGTCTTCCAGTGCGCGCGTCGACCGACCATGTCGTTCACCGCCAGTGAAGTTCCGAATGTCAGACATGGGGGGCCCGTGAGCACGGAAGACCGACGAGGCCGCCCTTTACTTTGACGAAATAAAAGCTAGGTCTTGCTGCAGGAGTACAAAAACAAGAAGGCCTGCTGGCTTTCACCAGCAGGCTTTCCTTTTCTAACCCGGCAGAGGTCCACACCGCACTTCGTGAACCGCTGGCTTCAAGACTTCGCGCAGTTCCGTTCAAGCGCAGCTTCCAACGGAACGAACACACACGCTCTCTCAACACTGCCTCGTAAATCCAAAGGTGCGTAGATCGAGAGAGAGGCCCATTCCTTTATGAAGACCGGCGTGACCAGGGTCAGTGCAACTTCACACCGTGGAGCGGAGACCTACCGGGACTCGGCTGGGGAGGAAAGCTGGAACTGACTGAAGCACTGCGATCGCATGATCGCAGCTAAAGGAATTCCAGAAGGCTTCCGCCCGGCGAGTCCGAAAGGGTCGCTCCGAAAGGTGTGGGCGCAGCTGAGCCTCGGCACGCCGGTCCTCGTGGGAAAAACAAAAAGGCCTGTTGGATCTTTCGACCCAACAGGCCCTTTTTTAACCCGGCAGAGGTCATCACCACACTTCGTGTGCACCGCCGGCTCATTATCGATTTATCGTAATTATGCCGGGGGAGAAACCCCTTCGACTTTCCTCATGGAAAGTAGCAGGCGCTGCCGGCGTGCAAAAATAAGAAAGCCTGCTGGCTTTCACCAGCAGGCTTTCCTTTTGTAACCCGGCAGCGTCCTACTTTCCCACTGCCTCGCGGCAGCAGTATCATCGGCCTTGGAGGGCTTAACTTCCGTGTTCGGTATGGGAACGGGTGTGACCCCTCCGGCAAGGCCACCGGGAACACTCGCGAAGCGAGAGTTCTCAATTCTGAATGATGAGTTATGAATTGCCGGCTATGCCTGGCAGTTCAGATTCGTCATTCTGTATCGCAACGAAGGATTAAGCGCTCGTTGCGTAAGACCACGTCTATCAGGAGCAAAGGATGTTAAGCCGCACGGACGATTAGTACTGGTTAGCTACGGCCCTCACGAGCCTTCCACACCCAGCCTATCAAACTCGTCGTCTACGAGTGTCCTTTAGGGGGCTTGCGCCCCGGGAGAGCTCATCTTGAGGCAGGCTTCCCGCTTAGATGCTTTCAGCGGTTATCCCAACTGAACATAGCTACCCGGCGCTGCCGCTGGCGCGACAACCGGCACACTAGAGGTTCATCCTTCACAGTCCTCTCGTACTAGTGAACGCCCCTCTCAACTCTCCTCCGCCCACAACAGATAGGGACCGAACTGTCTCACGACGTTCTGAACCCAACTCTCGTACCGCTTTAATAGGCGAACAGCCTAACCCTTGGGACCAGCTTCAGCCCCAGGATGCGATGAGTCGA
>DASTLA010000048.1:0-11050 GCA_035715525.1 Nitrospiraceae bacterium | reverse complement strand
GTAGCTCACGAACTTCGCCATCCCCTTGTCCGCGCTGATCTTCGTCAACGCCGCCGTCAACGTCGTCTTCCCGTGGTCCACGTGCCCAATCGTCCCGATATTCACGTGGGGCTTGCGCCGCTCAAATTTCGCCTTCGCCATTCCCCTTCCCTCCCCTCCTTCACCAAACCTTAGGAATTACTCTCCCCGATATTTCGCGACGATCGTCTCGGCAATCTGCCGAGGCACTTGGTCGTAGCGATCAAATTCCATGCTGTAGGTCGCCCGTCCCTGGGTCCTCGAGCGGAGGTCGGTGGCATACCCGAACATTTCCATCAGCGGGACGGTCGCTTCGATAGCCTGCGATCCGGCACGAACCTTCATGCCCTGGACTTTGCCGCGACGACCATTGAGGTTGCCGATTACGTCGCCCATGAATTCCTGCGGCACCAGCACCTCCACCTTCATGATGGGCTCCAACAACACCGGATCGGCCCTCCGGCAAGCATCAGCAAAGCCCATCGAGCCGGCGATTTTAAATGCCATTTCATTGGAGTCTACGTCGTGATACGAACCATCGATCAGGGTGACGCGCACGTCCCGGAGAGGATACCCCGCCACCACGCCCGATTCCATGCGCTCCTTGACGCCCTTTTCGACCGCGGGAATAAATTCCTTCGGGATGGCGCCACCGACGATCTTATTTACGAACTCCAAACCCTTATTGTGCTCCGCGGGCTCCACCGTCAGAACGACGTGGCCATATTGACCCCGTCCGCCGGTCTGCTTGATGTACTTGGACTCGGCTTCCGCTTTCCGCCTGATAGTTTCACGGAAAGCGACCTCCGGCTTGCCTACATTGGCCTCGACTTTGAATTCTCTGAGGAGGCGATCGACGATGATTTCGAGGTGCAATTCGCCCATTCCAGCAATAATCGTCTGGAGAGTCTCCTCGTCCGTACGAACGCGGAACGATGGATCCTCCTGCGCCAACTTTTGGAGGGCGAAACCCATTTTCTCCTGATCCGGTTTGGTCTTCGGCTCAATGGCCATCGCAATCACGGGCTCGGGGAATTTCATCACTTCGAGCAGCACGGGCTGCTTTTCATCCGCCAGCGTATCTCCCGTGGTCGCCCCCTTGAGGCCGACTGCCGCCACGATATCTCCGGCGTAAACGGCATCGATTTCTTCCCGCTTATTGGCATGCATCTTCAACAGTCGACCGATACGGTCCTTCGTGCCCTTGGTGACGTTCAAGACGGCCGTACCAGTCTTCAACATCCCGGAGTAGACCCGGAAATACGTCAACTGCCCCGCAAACGGATCAGACATGATTTTGAACGCGAGGGCCGCGAATGGCTCAGTATCCGCCGGCTTGCGCTCGACTTCCTTGCTCGTATTTGGATCGATCCCTTTGACGGGAGGGATATCGAGCGGGGACGGCAGAAAATCCACGACGCCGTCCAGCAACTGCTGCACGCCTTTGTTCTTGAAGGCCGAACCACAGAGAACCGGAGTAACCTTCATTGCGATGGCGCCCGCACGAATCACTTTTCGCAATTCGTCCTCGGATATCGGTTGGCCATTCAGGTACTTTTCCATAACCTGGTCGTCGAACTCGGCCACGGATTCAAGCAGCTTTTCCCGATATTCCTTGGCCTGCTCCAACATATTGGCCGGAATTTCATCAATCTTGTATTTTGCACCGAGCGTTTCGTCGTCGTAGAAATAGCCTTTCATCGAAATGAGATCGATGGATCCACGAAACTCAGATTCCCGTCCGATCGGAATCTGAATCGGAACCGGATTCGCACCGAGACGATCGATGATCGATTGCACGCTGGCATAGAAGTCGGCACCGGTCCTGTCCATCTTGTTCATGAAGGCGATTCGGGGGACACGATACTTGTCCGCTTGCCGCCATACCGTTTCCGATTGGGGCTCGACACCCTGAACCGAATCGAACACGGCGACCGCGCCGTCAAGGACGCGCAGTGAGCGCTCGACCTCGATCGTGAAATCGACGTGGCCTGGCGTATCGATGATATTGATGCGATGGTCGCGCCAGAAACACGTGGTTGCAGCAGCAGTGATCGTGATGCCACGCTCGCGCTCCTGCTCCATCCAGTCCATCGTGGCCGCGCCCTCGTGAACTTCTCCCATCTTATGCGTCATCCCCGTGTAATAGAGGATGCGTTCAGTGGTCGTTGTCTTGCCGGCATCGATGTGTGCCATGATGCCGATATTGCGGGTTCGATCTAATGGTGCCTGTCTAGCCACAACTCCCTCACAAAAAAACGAAACGTGCTGCTATCTAAGCCGAATACCATCCGCTGCGACACACGGGACTGATGCGAAACGATCGCAGCTCGGCCCAACAGCAGCACGAAATGACGCTACCAGCGATAATGGGCAAAGGCCTTGTTGGCCTCGGCCATACGATGCACGTCCTCTCGCTTCTTAACCGAGGCTCCCGTATTATTTGATGCGTCCAGCAACTCTCCCGCCAACTTCTCCTGCATGCTTTTCCCGCCTCGAGATCGAGAAAAATCCGTGATCCACCGCAAAGCGAGCGACACGCGGCGGCTCGGACGGATTTCCACCGGAACCTGATACGAGGCACCGCCGACGCGCCGAGACTTGACCTCGACCACCGGCTTCACATTGTCGATGGCCGCGCGAAAAATCTTCATCGGATCGCCGCCATTCGTCTTCTGCTGGATAAGATCGAACGCCCCGTAGCAAACGCGCTCGGCGGTGCTCTTCTTTCCGCCCTTCATCAGCACGTTCAGAAATTTCCCCACGAGCTTATCCCGATATTTGGAATCCGGCTGGGCTTCCCGATGACCGAAAAATTGTCCGCGTGGCATGCTACTCCAATTCCTACTGTTCTAATGTAATGATGTATCGATTCGGCGGCTGGGGACTCACCAAACCGTCAATGACACTTTCTACTTGGGCCTTTTAGCCCCGTACTTAGACCGGCCCTGCTTCCGGTCTGCGACACCCACTGCATCGAGCGATCCGCGAACGATGTGATAGCGGACACCGGGCAAGTCCTTGACGCGGCCACCTCGCACGAGCACGATTGAGTGCTCCTGAAGGTTATGGCCCACGCCGGGGATATACGTCGTGACCTCCATGCCGTTCGTCAGACGTACGCGCGCCACTTTCCGCAACGCGGAGTTCGGCTTTTTCGGCGTTGTCGTATAGACGCGGAGACACACTCCTCGCTTCTGCGGGCATCGTTTCAGGGCAGGACTCTTCGTCTTCGACTTCACCAAGGTCCGCCCTTTTCGCACAAGTTGATTAATCGTTGGCATGAACTTTACTCTTTCGTGAAAAAACAACCGGTTGCTTGACTTCGTTCATGAGCGAAGCCGTCGGATTATAGAGATCGAAATCCTTCCTGTCAAGGAGGTTGCTGCGCCTCCTATGAATTTTCGCTTTCCGGCGCACTGGTGGCTGGATTCGACTCACCGACAGCCACAGGCTGTGCCTGAGGTGCCTCGACCGCTTCGGGCGACTTGGTGCTCACCACAAACGTATCGCGATATTCCTCGAATCCGCTTCCTGCAGGAATCAGGCGTCCCACGATGACGTTTTCCTTCAAGCCCAGCAGATTATCCTCCCGACCGTTGATGGCTGCCTCGGTCAACACTCTCGTCGTCTCCTGGAAGGAAGCCGCCGAGATAAAGCTGTCCGTAGTGAGGGCCGCTTTGGTGATGCCGAGCAACACGGGCTTGCCCAGAGCGGGCTTTCCGCCCTTCTCCAGCACCCGTTGGTTTTCCATATCAAACAAGCCTTTGCTGACCTGGCTGCCCGGCAGGAACTCCGTGTCACCCGGATCTTCGATCCGAACCTTTCGCAGCATCTGGCGCACGATGATTTCGATGTGCTTGTCGTTGATCGACACCCCCTGCAGGCGATACACGTCCTGCACTTCGTCGACAAGATACTTCTGGAGTTCCTTTGGCCCCAGCACGTCGAGGATGTCATGCGGGTTGGCGGAACCGTCCATCAAGGGCTCACCGGCTCGAACCCAGTCCCCCTCGTGCACGTTGACGTGCTTGCCTTTCGGAATGAAGTACTCTTTCACGTCGCCCATCTTGTTGTCGACCATGACTTTGCGCATGCCCTTAACGAACCCTCCGTAGGACACCTCGCCGTCAATTTCACTGATGACAGCCTGCTCTTTCGGCTTCCGCGCCTCGAACAGTTCGGCTACACGAGGCAGACCGCCGGTGATATCCTTGGTTTTGGTCGTTTCACGCGGGATCTTCGCGAGGACGTCGCCTGGATGTACGGTAGCACCCTTCTCGACGAAGATATGTGCTCCGACCGGCAGCAGATAGCGGGCTACGGTCGACCCCCCGGACACCTTCGCCGTTTTTCCACTCTCGTCCTTGATCGACACCCGCGGACGAAGCGTCGCCGCTCCGCTGTGCTCGATGATCACCTTGCGAGACAAACCAGTCACTTCGTCGAACTCTTCCTTCATCGTGACGCCTTCGACGATGTCGCCGTAGGCAACCTTGCCGCCGGTCTCCGTCAAAATCGTCAGCGAGTAGGGATCCCATTCGACGAGCTTTTGGCCGACCTCCACGCGATCGCCGTCCTTGATTTTGATCTTGGCGCCATACACGACCGGATACTTCTCACGCTCACGACCGGTATCATCGACGATGGCGATCTTGGCATTGCGGTTCATGACGACCCATTCGCCTTCTTTGTTGCGAACCGCGATGCTATTGTTATGGACGTCAGCGTTTTTCTTTGCGTCGAAACTCATGAACTTCATCTGGCCCGCATGCTTGGCCTCGAGCACCGTCTGCTCTACCACCTTGCTGGCCGTTCCACCGATATGGAAGGTCCGCATGGTCAACTGCGTGCCGGGCTCGCCGATCGATTGCGCGGCAATCACGCCGACTGGTTCACCCTTTTCAACCAAGCGCCCGCGAGCCAGATCGCGCCCATAGCACAACTTGCAAACGCCGCGTTGCGACTGGCAGGTCAGCACGGAGCGAATCTTCACTCGATCCACACCGGCTTCGACGATGTCTTTGGCCTGTTCTTCGTCGATCTCCTCGTTGAACGAGACGATGATTTCGCCGGTCACCGGATCACGAATATCTTCCGCCGACAAACGACCGAGCACGCGCTCTTCGAGCGGCTGAATGATTTCGCCGCCTTCGACCAACGCGCTCACCATGATGCCGTCGCTGGTCCCGCAATCTTCTTCGCTGACGATGACGTCTTGCGCGATGTCGACCAGCCGGCGAGTCAAATATCCGGAATTGGCGGTCTTCAATGCAGTGTCCGCCAACCCTTTGCGGGCGCCGTGCGTGGAGATGAAGTATTGCAACACCGTCAATCCCTCACGGAAGTTTGCGGTAATCGGTGTCTCGATGATTTCGCCGGAGGGCTTCGCCATCAGGCCGCGCATCCCGCCCAATTGACGGATCTGCTGCGAACTGCCTCTGGCGCCAGAATCGGCCATCATGAAGATCGGGTTGAAGGCTTCGATCTTGGCCGGATCTCCACCGCTGCCCAACTCCTTCATCATTTCGTTGGCGACCTGCTCCGTCACATGGGCCCAGATGTCGATCACCTTGTTGTATCGCTCACCGTTCGTGATAAGGCCCTCGCTGTACTGCTTTTCGATCTCGTTCACTTCCCGCTGCGCCTTTCCGATGAGGTCTTCCTTTCGGGTCGGGATGTGCATATTGTCGATGCAGATCGACATGCCGGCGCGCGTCGCGTAGTGGAAGCCCAGGTTTTTGATCTTGTCCAGGAATGTGACGGTTTCCCGATGACCTGCCTGTCGGTAGACCGCATCGATCAGCTTGGTCATTTCCTTTTTCGTCATCAGCTTGTTCGCGTCCGTGAACGGGATCATCGGCGGCAAAATCTCCGACAGAATGACCCGACCCGTTGTGGTCTGCAGCAACGACCCGTTGAAACGAACCTTGATGCGCGCGTGTTCATCGAGCTCGCCGGCATCGTAGGCGATCCTCGCTTCTTCGGGCGACCCGAATACCTTGCCTTCGCCCCTGGCACCCACTCTCTCCTTTGTCAACCAATAGCAACCGAGCACCATGTCCTGCGACGGCACCGCGATCGGCTTCCCGTTGGCGGGCGAGAGAATATTGTTGATGGACATCATCAGCACGCGTGCCTCGATTTGCGCTTCCACTGACAATGGAACGTGAACCGCCATTTGATCGCCGTCGAAGTCGGCGTTGAACGCCGCACAGACGAGCGGATGCAACCGAATGGCCTTGCCTTCGACCAGAACCGGGTCGAACGCCTGAATACCCAGGCGATGGAGCGTCGGCGCACGGTTCAGCAGCACAGGATGTTCTCGAATGACTTCGTCGAGCACGTCCCAAACTTCTGGCCGCTCCTTTTCCACCAAACGCTTGGCACTCTTGATGGTGGTCGCAGCGCCTCGCTCTTCGAGCTTGTGGAAGATAAACGGCTTGAACAATTCCAGCGCCATCTTCTTCGGCAATCCACACTGATGGAGACGAAGCTCCGGACCGACGACGATGACGGTCCGACCCGAATAATCGACGCGCTTGCCCAGCAGATTCTGCCGGAAGCGGCCTTGCTTGCCCTTGAGCATATCGCTCAGCGACTTCAGCGGACGCTTGTTTGGCCCGCGAATGGCGCGACCGCGACGCCCGTTGTCGAACAGGGCATCCACCGCTTCCTGCAACATCCGCATTTCGTTCCGGATGATGACGCCCGGCGCTTTCAGCTCGATCAGCCGCTTGAGCCGATTGTTTCGGTTGATCACGCGTCGATACAAATCGTTCAAGTCGGAGGTGGCAAACCGGCCGCCGTCCAAAGGAACAAGCGGACGTAATTCCGGCGGCAGGACCGGGATGACATCCATGATCATCCATTCCGGCTTGTTGCCGGAACGGCGGAACGCCTCCAAGACTTTCAGACGCTTGGCGTATTTCTTCTTGAGCGCCGCGGAGGCCGAGGCCTTGGCCTTGACATGCAACTCGTCCCACTGTGCGTTGATATCTACTTTTCGCAACAGTTCACGAATCGCTTCCGCGCCGATGCCGACCTTGAACGCACCGGTGCCGTATTCCGACTGCAAGGAGCGTAGCTGCTCCTCCGAGACGAGCTCCTTCTCGCTCATGTTGGTAGATCCCGGATCCACCATCACATAGCTTTCGAAATAGAGAATCTTCTCCAGCTGCTTCAAGCTCATGTCCAAGAGGGTTCCGATCCGGCTCGGCACGCCCTTCAAAAACCAGATGTGGGCGACCGGTGCCGCCAATTCGATATGGCCCATGCGCTCGCGTCGGACCTTCGACTGAATGACTTCGACACCGCACTTGTCACAGACAATGCCGCGGTGCTTCATGCGCTTGTACTTGCCGCAGTTGCACTCCCAATCCTTGATCGGGCCGAAAATCTTAGCGCAGAACAACCCGTCCTTTTCGGGCTTGAAAGACCGATAGTTGATTGTTTCAGGCTTCTTCACCTCGCCGTAGGACCAGGATCGGATTTTTTCCGGCGACGCGATACGAATTCGCATCGAGTCGAACGACACCGAGTCACGCGGCTTTTCGAACAATGTGTATACGCCTTCCAAGGTTGCCCCCTCCTTAACGGTCGTCTGACCGCAGTTCTGAGTTATGAGCTATGAGGTAACCGTCTCAGCACTCAACTCTCAGCACTTGAATCAGTCCTTCGACTTCACGAGCTCAACATCCAGCCCGAGGCTTTGTAATTCTTTGACCAGCACGTTGAACGACTCCGGCAATCCCGGCTCAAGATAGGGCTCTCCCTTTACGATCGCTTCGTACATCCGTGATCGACCCGGCACGTCGTCCGATTTCACCGTCAGGAACTCCTGGAGGGTGGAGGCGGCTCCGTAAGCCTGCAACGCCCACACTTCCATCTCACCCAACCGTTGTCCGCCGAATTGCGCTTTTCCGCCCAGCGGCTGCTGTGTCACGAGCGAATAGGGACCGATCGAACGAGCGTGAATTTTGTCGTCCACCAAGTGGTGCAGTTTGAGCACGTACATGTATCCGACCGTGACCGGACTGCCGAACGATTCGCCTGTTCGGCCGTCCATCAGCACGGTTTGGCCGCTCGAAGAGAGCTTCGCTTTCTTGAGCAGTTCCTTGATTTCCTTTTCCGATGCTCCGTCGAAGACGGGGCTGGCGACTTTGATGCCCAGCGCTCGTGCCGCCCAACCGAGATGAGTCTCCAGGATTTGCCCGACGTTCATACGAGACGGTACGCCCAGCGGGTTGAGCACGATTTCCACCGGTGTCCCGTCCGGCAGGTAAGGCATGTCCTCTTCCGGCAAGACCCGCGACACCACACCCTTGTTCCCGTGACGTCCGGCCATTTTGTCGCCGACCTGGATCTTTCGCTTCATCGCGATGTAGACCTTGACCAGCTTGATCACGCCGGGAGGCAGCTCGTCGCCCCGCTTCAAACGGCCGACCTTTTCATCGTACAAGGTCTGCAAAATCTCGATTTGCTCCTTGGCGCGACGCTCGACATCCTCAAGCTCCTTTTGTTCATCAGGATCGCTCAAGATGATGTGCCGAACCATGTCGTCCGGAAGACGCTTCAGGATCTCCGCCGTCAGCTTGCCCTTCTTCTTCAGGATGACGTCTCCGGTCTCGGGATCCATGAGATCGCGGCCGACCACTTTCCCGAGCAGCAGCTTGCGCACCTTCTTCGTCTTTTCGTCTTCGATGATGCGCAATTCTTCCTGGTGATCCCGCTGCAACTTCATGTGGTCTTCGCTCTCAATGCTCTTGGAGCGTTCGTCCTTATCCATCCCCTTTCGAGAGAAGATTTTGACATCGACCACGATGCCTTCGACGCCCGGAGGCACGGTCAGAGAGGTGTCCTTCACGTCGCCCGCTTTTTCGCCGAAGATCGCACGAAGCAGCTTTTCTTCGGGCGTCAACTGCGTCTCACCTTTCGGCGTGACCTTACCCACCAGAATATCGCCGGGCTTTACTTCCGCGCCGATCCGGATGATCCCACTCTCATCTAGGTCGCGCAGGGCCTCCTCACCGACGTTGGGGATGTCTCTCGTGATTTCTTCCTTGCCAAGCTTGGTATCGCGGGCCTCGACTTCGAACTCCTCGATATGGATCGAGGTAAAGGCGTCCTCGCGCACCAGCTTTTCACTGAGCAGAATCGCGTCCTCGAAGTTGTATCCGCCCCACGGCATGAAAGCCACGAGCACGTTCTTGCCGAGCGCCAATTCACCATGGTCGATCGCGGGACCATCGGCCAACACCTGCCCTCTATTGACCGGCTCCCCGATCCGTACCACCGGCGTTTGGGTAATACAGGTGTTCTGGTTGGAGCGCTGGAACTTGATCATCTCATAGACATCGAGTCCGGAATCGTTCCGCTTCTTTCCGTCCTTGGCATCGGCCCGCACGACGATGCGGGTGGCGTCCACGCTTTCGACGACTCCGCTGCGCCGAGCCTGCACGACGTACCCGGAGTCACGAGCGACCACTGCCTCCATACCGGTTCCGACCAGCGGCGATTCCGCTTTGATCAGAGGCACGGCTTGCCGCTGCATGTTGGATCCCATGAGCGCACGGTTGGCGTCGTCGTGCTCAAGGAACGGCACCAGGGCCGTCGCGACGCTCACCACCTGCTTCGGAGACACGTCCATGTATTCGACCTTATCCGGGGTGGCGGTGATAAAATCACCGCCGAACCGCGCGGACACCGTTTCCGATACCAGCCTGCCCGACGTGTCGACTTTGCTGTTCGCCTGCGCGATGACGTACTTGTCCCCTTCGATGGCCGATAAATATTCAATGTCTTCAGTCACCCGGCCTTTCACCACCTTGCGATAGGGGGCTTCGATGAATCCGAACTCATTGATCCGCGCATAGGTGGCCAATGAGGTAATCAACCCGATGTTCGGACCTTCCGGCGTTTCAATGGGGCAAATACGGCTGTAGTGCGACGGATGAACGTCGCGCACCTCGAACCCGGCACGTTCGCGCGTCAACCCGCCGGGGCCGAGCGCGGACAAGCGCCGCTTGTGCGTGATCTCCGCGAGTGGATTGGTTTGATCCATGAACTGGGACAATTGGCTGCTGCTGAAAAACTCCTTAACCGCGGCGACCACTGGTTTGGCGTTGATCAGATCGTGCGGCAACACCGTTTCCATATCCAAGAGATTCATGCGCTCTTTGATGCTGCGTTCCATGCGCACCAGACCGAGCCGGAACTGGTTCTCCAGCAACTCGCCGACCGAACGGACTCGACGGTTGCCCAAATGGTCGATGTCGTCGATCTCGCCGCGACCGATTTTCAGATTCACCAGGTATCGGACGACTTCGACGATGTCCTGCGCGGTCAAGGTCCGCTGCTCCAGCGGCAAGTCGAGTCCCAGCTTCTTATTGAGCTTGAGCCGACCCACCGGGGACAGGTCATAGCGCTTGGCACTGAGGAACAAGTTGTCAAACAGGGCGCGTGCCGTTTCCACGGAAGGCGTTTCACCGGGCCGCAGCCGGCGATAGATTTCCACCATCGCTTCCTCTTTAGATCCGGTCCGCTCCATGTCGAGCGTGTCCAGAATCACGGGCGTCGCGCTGGCGGCATCCAAATAAATGACTTTGAACTCGTCGATATCGCTTTCGAGAATCTTTTCGAGAATTTCAGCATTCAAACGCTGGTTCTTTTCGACGAGCTTCTCTTTCTTACCGGCGTCGACGAGTTCGGTCAAAACTGCACGCCCCACCAACTCGGCTGGGGTTACCGGAATCTCCTTTACCCCCGCGGCCTTGAGTTTCGCAATCAATGCCTTGGTGAGCTTCGCACCTTCACGGACGATCGGTTCCTTGCCGCCCTTCTCCGTCACCTCCGATGTGCACTTGAGGCCATGGTGAATCTCAGGATCCAGCTTGCGATATAACTTGCCCTTGGAGACCCTGATTTCCTCCACCGGGTAATACATTCGCAGCAAATCGTCGGTCGAATACCCAAACGCCTTCAAGAGAATCGTCGCCGGCATCTTCCTGCGACGATCAATACGCACGTAGAG
>DASTLA010000047.1:0-9514 GCA_035715525.1 Nitrospiraceae bacterium | reverse complement strand
GAAGAAATGCTTCCGCACGAACGCGCCGCCTTCCACCGTGTATTTCTGATACCAGCCGTCGACCACCTCGCCCATCCGCTTCACCAGCAAACCCTCGTCGTCCTTCGCGAGCAAGGGATCCCAGTCGCTGCCCCAGATTACTTTGATCACGTTCCATCCGGCGCCGCGGAAGGTCGCTTCCAGCTCCTGGATGATCTTGCCGTTGCCGCGCACCGGCCCGTCGAGGCGTTGGAGATTGCAGTTCACCACCCACAGGAGATTGTCCAACCGTTCGCGCGATGCCAGCGTGAGCGCGCCCAGGGTTTCGGGCTCGTCGGTCTCGCCGTCCCCGAGGAAGGCCCACACCCGCTGGCGGCTCGTATCCTTGAGGCCGCGGTCTTGGAGATACCGATTGAACCGCGCTTGGTAGATCGACATGATCGGGCCGAGACCCATCGAGACGGTGGGGAATTCCCAATAGTCGGGGAGGAGCCAGGGATGGGGATAGGAAGAGAGCCCGCGTCCGCTGCCGCTCAACTCGCCCCGGAATTGGTGCAGCGCCTCTTCCGGCAAGCGGCCTTCGACGAAACTGCGTGCATAGATGCCGGGCACGGCATGGCCCTGGAAATACACGAGGTCGCCGCCCTGCGGCGCGTCCTTGCCGTGAAGAAAATGGTTGAAGGCGACTTCGTAGAGCGTGGCGGCGGAGGAAAAGGTCGAGATGTGCCCGCCGATACCGGGGCGCTGCTTGTTGGCCTTCACCACCATCGCCATCGCGTTCCAGCGGATGAAGCTGCGGATGCGCCGCTCGATTTCCAGGTTGCCGGGATAGGCCGGCTCCTGCGACGCGGGGATGGTGTTGACGTAGGGCGTGTTGAGGGGCGCCGAGACCTTCGCGCCGCGCGCGCCCAGCCGGTCGCGTAGCCGCTCGAAGAGATAGGTAGCCCGGTCGAGGCCTTTCGCGTCGAGCACGTACTCGAGGCTGTCCAGCCACTCCTGCGTCTCTTGGGGATCGTCGTCCGCTTGGGTCTTGGAAAGGGAACGGTCGTCGCTCATGTCGTCCTCGATGGATGCTGTCATCTTACAGAGCGGGGAGACTTAGTTCAAAAAGAAAGATTCGGATGGAAGATTCCAGCCGGGGCGGCGTGGTTCGATGCCTGTTGACGAATGACGCTTGACGGGTAACGTATATCCAGCTGTCTTCTGTCTCGCGTTTCGCGTGTTACGTCTTTTTGTAGAAAGGAGTATGCTGCGCCTCGCCTGAGACTCTATACGACGCGCCAGCCGGAGGAGCCGCCATGACGACGGAAGAGTGCATCCGCATCTTCGACAGCCAGGGCCAAGACTACAAAGACGCGTTTCAGATCTTCCTCGACCATACCGACCAGAAGCGCAACGCGAGGCGCTGGTTGCAGCGGGCGGTGGAGGGACTCGCGTCCCGGCGCGTGTTCGTCGATGCGGGCGCGGGGAACGGGGAGATGGCCAAGACCTTCGCGCCCTCCTTCGAACGGACCATCGCGATCGAGCCCAACGCTCATCTTCTGAGCCAGCTGCGCCAGGCCTTGCCGGCGGTCGAGCCGATCGATCGGCCGATCATGCAAGCGCAGCCCACCGAGCAAGGCGATCTCGTGCTCTGCTCGCACACATTCTATTACATTCCGGCCGAGGAGTGGCTCGCACATATCGAGCGGCTCGTCTCCTGGATGGCGCCGAACGGCGTCACCATCCTCGTGCTCCAGTATCGCGAGAGCGGCTGCATGAATATGGTGCATCATTTCTTCGGGCACCGGTTCGAGCTGCGGCAGACGGTCGAACGCTTCCGCGAGAAGCACGGCGACCGCTACGAGGTCAGGACCACGCTGGACCCGGCGCACGTCGAGACGCCGGATCTCGACAAGACCTACGCCGTGGCCGAATTCATGCTGAACCTCCTGGAGATCACTGCCCCGCCCACCAAACGCGACGTCGAGACTTATCTCAGGACCCACTTCGCCCAGCCGGAGGGCGGCTTCAAGATTCCGGTGCATCAGGATTTTGTGGAAATAAAACATGGAGGGCGCCGGTAGACGTCCCCGTGGTCGCGGAACGCTCACACAAGGTTGATCGTATTCTTTGGTAGCGGGCGGTGATCGTTCGACGCCCCCACCTGGGGATGTCTAGCGACACCCTCCTCAAGAGACGACGAGCGAGCTGGGAAGGAGCATCGGTATCTGGCGGAGACTGCTGCTCCGCCTGTGACGCTCGCGAAGGCCGACGGCATGGTTGATCCCAAAAGAGCCTTCATGACTTCTTCAGTACGCTCCGCTATACTGCTCACAGTGGTACCAGCTGGGAAGTCGATTGATGGACTACCGAGAATACATAGTGCGCGACCCCAGAGTCTGCGCGGGCGAACCAATCGTAAAAGGAACCAGAGTCACAATACGCACTATTTTGGCAAGCTTGGCGGAGGGAGACACGATCGACGATGTTCTGAAGGACTTTCCGACCCTCAAGGAGGACGATGTGCGGGCAGTGGTGGCTTTTGCAGCGGCCTCAGCTGAAGAAGACTTGCCGCTAATGAAGATCCCCGAGCTTCCGTGAAAATCAAGCTCGATGAAAACCTGCCTCTCCGCCTGCAGATTACTCTTACTCACCTCGGGCACGACGTTGATACGACTCCGCAAGAAGGATTGGCTGGTCAGGACGATGTCGCCATATGGAATGCCGCACAGCATGCCGAACGGTTCCTTATCACACAGGACCTCGATTCGACTTCCGAATAGAAGGCAATGGATCAAGCACGGAAGCTCGTTATAAGAGATGAGTGTATGTCGGCACAACGTACTTCATATCGTAAGCCCAGCAGACGGTCCGGCAACGCCTTCCTGATCCTGACGGCCCTCTTGTTCCTCGGCTGCGGCCTCGGACCAAGCCCGAAGCAGATGTATGAAGGGCCGCCGCTCCCGAAGGAGCAGGTCGGGATCGTCCGGAACGGCTGCGGGGTGAGAAGCGGGCTCTCGATCATGGTGATGCAGATCGACGGTAAAAACGTGCCCGACCCCTGTGCCGATTTCGCTTTGTTGCCGGGCGAACACCAACTCGAGGTCGGCGCCAAGCGATTGGTCCCGAGGCTCCAGACCGGCACGATGCGCTCGGGAGCCGTGCTCGGAGCGCCTCCCGCTGCTTCTCCGGCCGAGGCGCGACAGGAGCAAGTGATCTGGACCTCTCCCTCGACGCTTCGCGTCACCTGCAGAGTTCAGGCGGGGCAGGAAGTCACCCTCGTCGGAACCGGGATGGGGGAGGAATGGGGCGCAGGTTGCCAGCAATCCCTGAAAGGCAGACCGAACGAGTGACGCCTGACGATTAACCCGTCCCATTCGAACTCTCCCTTCGCCCCTTTGGGGAGAAGGATAGGATGAGGGGTCCGAACCGCTTGATGGATGACGATCGACATATCCCCCACGCCTTGACCTCCTCCCTCATCCGGCCCATCCTATTGCGGACCCGTCGTTCCCTCTGAGAGGCCATGCCCTGAGATGCGTCTGCCACCGTTGATGCACCCGCTGGTGCTGGTCGGACTCGTGGCGGTCGCGCTGCCCTCCGGCCTGCTCATCCATTTCCTCTGGCCGCGCTACCTGTGGGTTCACCTGCCGCTCCATTCCACGATGGAAGCCCTGGGCGGCCTCGCCGCCGTCCTTACGGGCCTGGTCTTGCTCGCGCGAAAAGCCGAGTGGGGCGACGAGCGGCTCCAGGGCATCGCGAGCGGCTTGCTGGGCATGGGGATTCTCGAAGGATTCCACGCCGTCGCCTCTCCCGACCGGGGCTTCGTGTTGTTGCGAACGGCGGCGAGCCTGCTCGGCGCGGTGGCCTTCTCGTTCGTGTGGCATCCGCCGGCCATGATCGGCAAGCGGACGAGAGCGCTGGTGCCCTACCTCGTCACCGGCGGGACGGTGGCGTTCGGGATGCTGGTCGTCACCATGCCGCACCTCTTGCCCCGCTTCACCGAGCAGGCGCAGTTCCGGCCCGCGGCGCTCGCGGCGAACGGGCTCGCCGCCCTGCTGTTCTTCGCCGGCGCGGCCGGGTTCTGGATCGAGTCCACCAGGACCGGCAGGCAAGAGCACCAGTTGCTGGGGACGCTGGCGATTCTGTTCGGGCTGGCCGAAACGATGTTTCTCTTCTCGGCCCCGTGGCAGAGCGAATGGTGGGTCTGGCACGGCGTGCGATTCGCCGGCTACGTGATCGCGCTCACGTACGTGAGCCGCGGCTACGTGCGGATGGTGGGCGACACGAGGGACGCGCTGGCCGAGGCCCGGCGGTCGGGGCGGCATCTCGCGTCGGAATATGCCGTGACCAGGGTGCTCGCGGAGACGGTGACGCTCAAAGACGTGGGCCACGCGGTGCTGCAGGCGATCGGCGAGACGCTCGAATGGGAGCTGGGCATGTTCTGGAACCTGGACGACGAGCGCCAAGCCCTCCGGTTCGTGGACCTGTGGCATGTCCCGCAGATGGACGTGGAGGAGTTCGTGCGGGACAGTCGCGACCGCACGTTCCGGCGCGGCGAAGGACTCGTCGGGCGGGCCTGGGCGGCCGGCAAGCCGATCTGGATCCCCGACGTGCTGGTGGATCCTTCGTTCCGGCGGGCCAAGATGGCCGAAAAGGCCGGCTTGCGCGGCGCGTTCGCCTTCCCGCTGCAGAAGGGCAACCACACGTACGGCGTGATGGAGTTCTTCTTCCGCGCGATCCGCGAGCCGGATCAGGACGTCCTCGACATGGTGGGGAACCTCGGCATAAGGATCGGCCTGTACATCGACCGCAGGCGGACCGAAGAGGACCTGCGCCGGGCGGAAGCACGTTTGGTGGAGGAGCAGCGCCTAGCAGAGGTGGCGCGGCTCTTGGGCGACATCGGCCACGACCTGAAGAACCTCCTGATGCCGATCATGAGCGGGGCCCAGCTGCTGGAGGGAGAGGTGCGGGACTGCTTCCAGAAGCTGCCGGAACCCGCCCTACGCACGATGAAGCCGAGCCACGACGTGGCGCAGGAGCTGATCGAGATGATTCGGCGGTCGTCCGGCCGCATCCACGAACGGGTCAAGGAGATCGCCGACTCCGTGAAGGGCCTGACCCGCCCGCTCCAATTCGCGCCCTGCCGCGTGGCCGAGGTCGTCGCCGCCGTCATGGACACGCTGCGCGTCCTCGCCGACGAACGGCGGGTGGCGTTGCGGACCGAGGGGCTCGAGCAGCTGCCGGTCATCAGGGCCGACGAACCCCGGCTCTTCAACGCGTTCTACAATCTCGTCAACAACGCCATCCCAGAAGTCCCGCCCGGCGGCTCGGTGACGGTGCGAGGCAGCACCGAGGCAGGCGGAACGAAGATCCTGCTCTCCGTCGTCGATACAGGCAAGGGCATGTCGCCGGAAATCCGCGACAGCCTGTTCACCTACCGAGCGGTCAGCAGCAAAGCCGGCGGCACCGGCCTGGGCACAAAGATCGTCAAGGACGTGGTGGATGCGCACGGCGGCACCATCGGCGTCGAAAGCGGGGAAGGAAAGGGGACGGCCTTCCACGTCACGCTCCCCGTGGACGGGCCATCTGTACCTTCGCCCCTCGGGGGAGAAGGATAGGATGAGGGGTCCGATCGATTGACGTGTGACGTCCCCCCGCGATTGACGATTGACGTGTGACGAATGAGGTCCCCCACGTTCTTCCCGCATTCTCCCTTCGCCCCTCTGGGGAGAAGGCGAGGATGAGAGGTCCGATCGATTGACGCCTGACGCTTAACGTTTTCTTTGGCAAATTGGCCATCGCTTCCGCCCTTGTAGACATAGGGCCAATTAATGTATATACAGAAATGTGTTCGTATGGGACATTACCAAGGCCATCACGAATTTTGAAAAGCACGGCGTTCCTTTTGAAGAAGCCGCAACTATCTTCGATGATTCCGATGCGTTAGACGGTGAGGATCCAGATCACTCAACACATGAATCGCGACGACAACGTATAGGACGTTCCGTGACAGGTCGTATTCTGTTTGTTGTGTATACGACTCGGAGGATAGACCATGAAAAAGAAACGATCCGCATCATCAGCGCCAGGCAGGCGAGTCGCAAAGAGCGTCAGGCATATGCCGGACGCGGAGATTGATTTTTCGGATATTCCGGAAGCGACGGATGAGCAACTGAAACGCATGCATCGGGTCGGAAGACCCTCGAGCGGTATGGCCAAGCAACTTATCGCGATTCGCCTCTCTCCACGCTTGCTGAGCCAGCTTCGTAAAATGGCAGACAAAGAAGGGAAGCCGTATCAAACGCTCATTCACGAAATCCTGGAGAGGGCTGCTTCCAAAGCGGCGTAAAGCACGACCGGCCCTCATCCCACCTTTGCTTTACGTCTGACGTCTCACGTCTTCTTGGCGTCTGCCTCCTGCGATTGCCGCCTCCCGCTTTCTCCCTTCGCCCCTCGGGGGAGAAGGATAGGATGAGGGGTCCGATCGGTTGACGTTTGGCGTGTGACGATCGACGCCTTCATGGTTGGCGTTTGACCTTTTTCCGCAGCGTAGTCCTTCTTGTCAGAACAGGGGCAAATCGGTATTGTTGAAGACTTGGAAAACCACTAGGCGTCCCATGAGTACACCAGAAGCTCTCAATTAAAACGAGCGGATATTCTGCGACTGGCCCACGAGCACGGAGCCCATAACATACGAGTGTTCGGGTCGATGGCTAGGGGAGAGGCTCGCGCAGATAGTGATGTGGATTTGCTGGTCGAGATGGACAGTGGACGCAGCTTGCTGGACCTGATTGAACTGACCCAAAATCTTGAAACCCTGTTAGAGCGCAAGGTCGATATCCTGACCGACGAAGGGCTGAGCCCCTACCTAGAGCAGCGTATTCACGCGGAAGCCATCCCCCTATGAAAGACGATCGGGTCTACCTGCTTCACATTCGTGACGCAATCCGAAGCATCTTCAATTACTCCCGGGTCGGACAAGGTCCTTTCTATGTGTTTTAATGATCATGAGCCGCCTCATTTTCATGTGACCTATGGGGAGTTCGAAGCCTTGATAGAGGTGGAGACCTTGGCTGTGTACCGCGGTGAATTGCCACGGCGCGCATTAGCCATGGTTCTGGAGTGGGCGGCATTGCATCGAGACGAGCTGCGTCAAGATTGGCACCTGACCAAGACCGGGCAACCACCACAACCAATTGCCCCCTTAGAGTAGGCGAAACGAAGCAATGGCACTCTTGCGGATACGACAGGCACTGCCTCTCGATGGTTACCGATTGCAGCTAACCTTGAGTGACGGGTCTGTGGTCCAGCGTGACATAACGAGTCTGATGGTGGGTCCCATCTTCGAGCCGCTCAAGAGCAATCCCGAGCTATTTAAGCAAGTGCGAGTCGAACAAGGAACGGTGTTGTGGCCCAATGGAGCTGATTTGTGTCCTGACAGGCTAATTTGGGGTGGTCCACCTCCCGAACACAGCTCTTCCCCGCCGAAAGAACTCGCTCGACACCGGTAAGTGTCTGTCGTTTCCCGATCGATTCACGACTTACATTTGACCGTCGACGTCTTCCCTTTTCACGTCCTCCGTCTTCTCCAACGCTTGACGCTTGACCATTGACGCTCGACGTCCCCCTGCGATTGCCGCCTGCCGCATTCTCCCTTCGCCTCTCCGGGGAGAAGGATAGGATGAGGGGTCCGCTCGATTCACGTGTGACGTCCCCCGATCAGCGGTGGAAAGTATGTCTGATTTGACATATAGTAGCGCTCGGCTGGATGATTGAGTGAGTAAACACCAGAACAACAAACCGCTGGTGTGGCTTAGAGGAGAGGTCAGATCTCCTCCGTTTTCGAAAGCCGCCAGAGTTGAAGCGGGATATCTGCTTAGACTGGTTCAGCAAGGACAGTCGCTCGGGCTTCCTCATTCGCGGCCGATGCCGAGCATCGGAGCACGATGCCACGAAGTGAGGATCAACGACGAAGCGGGCACATTTCGGATCATCTACCAGATCGATGAGGAGGCAGTTCTGATTCTAGACGTGTTCAAGAGGAAAACGGAACAGACACCCCGCACCGTCATTGACGCATGTCGGCGGCGACCGCGGGCCTACGAGAAACTTTCGGCGGAATAAAATAAATAGGAGTAGTGCGCATGAACAGGACAAAGCGTCACAAACTGGAATCGGCAGGCTGGGCCGTCGGGACGGTGCAGGAGTTTTTGGGCTTGACGGCGGCCGAGGCGTCGCTCATCGAGTTGAAGCTTGCATTGAGTCGAAGTCTCCGAAACCGGCGGCAAAAAAAAGGGTTGTCGCAGGTCGAACTGGCGCAACGGTTAGAGTCTAGTCAGTCTCGTGTCGCTAAGATGGAGGCCGGAGATCCGTCGGTGTCAATGGATCTTCTCATCAGCTCGCTCTTGGTGCTCGGTGCGACGCCGGCAGACCTCGCGAAAGCCTTACGAGGAAATCAGAAAGGAAGTCGACGCCGCGCCGCATAGCGGATCGGGCAGGCCTGCTCTCTCCACAGGTCGGTTCTATAAGAAGGAATTCGATAGCGTCACCAGATAAAGATACTGGAGTCGATCGCCCGCTCCGCACCCATGACCTCCTCTCGCCATTGACCGCTTGACGTCCCCCACGTCCTTCCCGCAATCTCCCTTCGCCCCTTGGGGGGAGAGGGATAGGATGAGGCGTCCGATCGATTGGCGATTGACGCTTGACGCTTGACCGTTGACGTCTTCACTGTTTGCCGCCTTACGTCAGCTCGCCAGGGCCATTTTCCTCTAGATTAGAACTTCGCGTTACCGTAAAATCCGCAGGGGTTGGAATGCCATCGCGTCTCGTGCACGCGACGTCTCGCGCCGATCCTTCCGGGCATCGCCAGGTGGAAACCTTCTGGAATTCCCGCGTCCACGGTCCGATGACCGTGGTGCCTTGGTCAGTTCCAGCTTTCCTTCCCGGCGAGGCCGCGGTGGATACCTCGCCGCTTCCGTGAACATGCACGCAGACGCGACAGGCATTCCTAGGACGAGAAAATCAGCAAGCTTGGTAGGACCATTTATATAGTCCCGTCGATCAAGTGAATGGAGGCGGCCATGCTTGTCTCGCTCTTGGCAGGCGTCCTGATCCTGTTGAGCGGCGCGGCGGCGGGCTGGGCCGAGATGGGTTTCGACGAGAAGTACGAGCGCGACTACAACATCTTTAACCCGATCAACCAGTACCGCCCCGATAATCCCTTGAACCCAGCGCAGGCCTACAGTCCCGACAATCCGTTCAACCCCGTGAACAAGTACGACCCCGGCAATCCCACCAATCCGATCAACAAGTACCATCCCAACAACGCAGAAACTTCGATGGCGTTTCTCCGCTGGCGTCAATCACGATACGACGTAACTGAGCCAGCGGTTCACACGAAGTGCGGTGTGAACGCACCCTTCAACGCGGTGAACCGGTACGATCCGGCGAACCCGTTGAACCCGGTCAATAAATACAATCCGACGGTGCCGTTTGGGCCGTTGGAGGAGAAATAGGGATGCCTCCGCAGCTCCGTTCATCGCAGGTA
>DASTLA010000046.1:0-5176 GCA_035715525.1 Nitrospiraceae bacterium | reverse complement strand
TCCGTCATGGCTGTCTGAGGGTCCGCGCTTCCTCCTCGGTAATGAGGCCCTTCTTCTGAAGCAATTGAATGAGCTTCTCGGTAGAAGCGGCTCCCTTCGGTTGACTTGTCGTGGCGGCACTCTCGCCTGTTTTGGGCTTGGGCGATTCACGTTTTAGTCCGAGGACCCGGAAGGAAGGTGTGAACACCGCAACATAATCCCGATTGCGTATCCGGACCGTCGCCGGCGGGCTTTCGCTATAGGGCGTCAGATCCGGCCGTCCGCCGGGTGGAATGCGGAAATAGGGCTTGCCATCCTCGGTTTCTCCGTCTTGCCCGACGATCTCCATTCTGGACAGCAGTGATTCGTTCTTCAACGCCTCGCGATCCTCGCCCGCGATGTTAGTGATCCGGTCCAGGACGACGACGAGGGAATCCGCGACGAAGGCATCGGCCGAGTTGTTACGGACAGTGACGTGATAGCGGTACTCGCTGCTGAAATTATCTCGGCTCATCAATGTCACGATCGCATTGGCTTTGCCGGTCAAGTCGTTCAGTTGGTCCAGCGACGCCGCGCGACTGTCGGCCACGCCGGCTACGAGAACGGCCAGGATCATGACCACGAGGCTGCCTGCACGGTAGATGTCGTTCATGGGACCGTCCCTTGTTGCCACGCTTTTCGGGTGAAGAATAACAAAACGCTGCATCGAGTGCGAGCACAACCAGGCGGAAGGCTCATGGGCGCCGTGCTTGACACCCTCTTTTGGCTGAAGATATTCTGGCCGCCGCAGTTGTCCATGTAGGCCTACGTTCCAGCCTTTCATGCCGAACACCCAACTCAATCGGGCGCCGCTGCTGGTTTCCCGCTCGCTTGCCGCAAGCCTTCTTCGCCTCTACGACTATCCCCACCCTTACCATCAAGGGTACATCATTCGAGGGTATGACCGACCGCATGCCGTTCGGACAGCAAAGATGTGCGCGGCGGTTGCCGCCCGGCTGGGTCATGAGCCAGACCGCGTTCGGCAATATCAAATCGCCTGTCTGCTGCACGATTTGGGCCGGGCTGGCCTCGATCGCCGGCTCTTTGGTCGCATATGGTCTTGGGCTCGGTCTCGCGGCATCCCGACGAGACCGCGTGAATGGCGCGCCCTGCATCCAATGACCAAATATGGCCGGGAAACCGAGGCATTCCTCGCACAACACAAGGGCGACTTGGAGGCGACCGGCGTTCCAATGGACCGATGGGCCTGCGAGCAGGTGGAGATGCGGCTTGGATATGCCCGTCGATTGGCGCGCAGGCTTCGGGCGGTCAGGACAGACTTACGGAACCTAGGCGTCCGCTGGTCGGGCTGGATGGGTACCGTGATGCTGTACTACTACTATCCGGAAAGGTTGTCCGCGGCTCCGCCGTGGGTCAGACAATTGGCGGAAATCCTCGTGGCCTGCGAACAGTTCGAAGCCTTCAGCAACCGGCAGCGCGGCCGTGATTATTATGTGCGCCATCGAGAAAGCCTCACCGAGGCCTTCGATTACCTTGAATCCTTGCGGCGGGAAGGCATTCTAAGCCGACCGGTGGTGGAGGCCCTGCGCGACCTCACTGCAGAAGGGGCATTCGACGCAGTGCTCAAAGAAGCGCGCGGCCGACCCCTGACGCAGGCCGAACGGCGGTTGCTGGGGCGCAGGACAGGAAGGCGACCGCATGCCCGTTAAAACCGTGTCTCTGTCCATGCCGATGCAGGGCGATGTCCAATTCCTCAATATTACTCAGCAGGTTCGACAGGCCCTTGCGGAAACCAAACTGCGTGCCGGGATTCTGACGGTCTTCATCAAACATACGACGGCTTCTGTCCTGATCATCGAAGATGAGCCGGGAATCCGTGCCGATACCGCGACCATCTGGGACCGTCTGATACCGGCCGATCCCGACTGGCAGCACAACCGGCGCAATCCAGGAGAAGACAACGGCCATAGCCATCTCCGGGGACAGCTCCAGGGACATTCTCTCACGATCCCTTTTACGGACGGAGCCATGACCCTTGGGACCTGGCAGGAACTGGTGCTCTTGGATTTTGATACTCGCGCCCGCACCCGAGAAGTCATCGTCCAGGTGATCGGTGAGTAGCCCCATCCTCGGCCTTGTCTGCAGCGCTGTGAGGATCCTCCTCAGGAAGTGGTCACCTCTTGCCGCCTTGGCATGGCTGGCGGCGACGTCTACTCCTTTATACGCGCTCGATCAGAGCGATGGATTGGTCAGGATGCAGCAGGGGGCCGTTCCTGAACTCAGCGCGGAAGAGCAGGCCACGATCGCAGTCTTTGAGCGGGCGGCGCGCTCCGTGGTGTTCATTGCCAATACGGCCATGCAACGCGATCCCTGGTCGTTCAACTTATTCGAAGTACCGCAAGGGTCCGGAACGGGATTCGTGTGGAGCAAACAGGGACATATCGTCACTAATTTTCATGTCGTCTACGGGGCGGATGCGATAACGGTTACCCTTGCCGATCGAACCGAATACAAGGCCAAACTCATCGGTGCCGATCCTGATCATGATGTGGCCGTGTTGCAGATTCAGGCTTCCGAGGCGGCGCTGCACCCGATCACGCTCGGCAGTTCACATGCGTTGCGGGTGGGGCAAAAAGTTTTGGCGATCGGAAATCCCTTCGGTTTGGACCATACCCTGACGACCGGCGTCGTGAGTGCGTTGGGCAGAACGATCAAATCCATGAGCAATCGGACCATCGAAGGCGTCATTCAAACGGATGCCGCCATCAATCCCGGCAATTCGGGTGGGCCGCTGCTCGACAGCGCCGGCCGTCTGATCGGAGTGAACACCCAAATCGTCAGTCCCAGCGGAGCGTTTGCGGGGATCGGCTTCGCGGTACCGGCCGATACGGTCGCGCGAATCGTGCCGGAATTAATCAAGCATGGAAAGCTGATCAGACCCGGGCTCGGCGTCTCGCTCGTGCCAGACGCGATGGCCCGCCGATGGGGCGTGCAGGGCTTGGTGATCGGGAAAGTGGGGCGCGGAAGCGCTGCGGAACGAGTCGGGCTCCGGGGAGCGCGCGAAACGGTGGGTGGCCGGATCGAACTGGGCGATGTGATCGTCGGGGTTGACGGAAGGTCGGTCGAAACGATCGACGATCTTATGGACATCATGGAGCAACACAAGGTCGGAGACCAGGTGACCGTAGATTTTCTCCGGGGAAGCAGGCGTCAGCAGGTAGTCGTTACGCTGCAGCCTGTGAATTGATGCCCCGGCCATGGAGGCAGCGACGGCCGATGCCTCTGTGTTAGGATGACTCACTTGAACAATCCGGAGGTACGGTCATGAGCGATCATCGACATCCTGAAGACCCTGGTTCGCGGCCTGCCGAACGGTCGCAGCGTGATCAGGCTCCGATTTCCTCCTCGACCGCCGCCGATCCGATCGATCTCATAGAAGAATGCTTGGCGTTGTTCCCGGACCAGGATCCCCGCCAGAAACTGTTGTATAAGCTGCGTCATCTGATCATGGCTCAAGCGGTCACGCAGGGTCAGCGGGAAACCGAGTTCAAGAAATTGAATGAAGTGGTCGCCAAGTTGACCGCACCGGCCAATCGAGTGGGATTACTGTTGGATCTTCCTGCCGAAGGGCTGGCCAGGATCGTGGTGGGCGGAGCCGAGTATTATGCGAATATCGATCCCCGGCTCCCGGCGGAGGAACTGAAAATCGGCGCGCAGATTCTGGTGAACGAGGCCTATACCGTCATCAAGACGCTCGGATACGACCGAAACGGCCCCGTGCTGAAAGTCGCGGAAGCGCTGCCCGACGGTCGCATCCGATTCGAGCAGGATATGGGGCGGCAGCCTCTCATTTTGCAACGGTCCAGCGATTTGGCCGGGGTGGACCTCAAACCCGGCGACGAAGTGCGCATCGAGCCGACTCATCGAATCGCCATCGAACGGTTCGAGAACCGGCAGGCCAGGACGCACATGTTAGACGAAGTGCCCTCCATCACGTGGGCGCAGATCGGCGGCCAGCGCGAGGCGATCGAAGCGATCCGTAAAGCCATTGAATATCCGCTTCTCCATGCCGCTACGTTCAAGCAATTTCAATTCACGCAACCCAAAGGTTTCCTGCTCTATGGCCCACCGGGTTGCGGCAAGACGCTGATCGGGCAGGCTGCGGCTGCGAGCCTTTCGACATTGGTCGCCGACTCCAATGCGGCCAGCTCAGGCGGAGACGGGAGAGGCGGAAGGCCCCCCGTGACGGCGGGCGCGTTCCTCCATGTCAAAGGGCCGGAAATCCTCAACATGTGGTTGGGTGAGTCGGAGCGCATCGTACGTGATCTGTTTGCGAAGGCACGGGCCCGCCGCAAGGAAGGCGCCTTACCGTTTATCTTCATCGACGAGGCCGAGTCCGTGTTGGGAACGCGACGGTCCATGCGATCGTTCAATATTAACAACACGCTCGTGCCGATGTTTTGCGCCGAAATGGACGGGATCGAGTCCCTCCAGGACGTCGTCATCATCCTCGCATCCAATCGGCCGGATCTGATCGATCCTGCGGTGCTGAGGCCGGGGAGGATCGATCGAAAGATCAAAGTGGCACGTCCGGACCGGGATGCGGCGAAGGAGATTCTGAAGGTGTATCTCACGGCGATGCTCCCATTGGACGAGCAATTGCTCACTGCTCACGGACAGGATCACGAAGCGGCGCGAGATTCGCTCATTGATCAGATAGTCGACAACATATTTAATCGATCCGATCAGAATCGAGTCCTCTCGATCAGGCTCCGTAGCGGGCAGCACAAGGTGCTCTACCGCGGAGACCTAGTGAGCGGGGCGATCTTGGCGGCAGTCGTGCAGCGCGCAAAAGAGAAAGCGATCGAACGCGCCGTCGGACAGAAGCAAGGTCATGTGCCGAGCGGACTTCGGCTAGAAGACTTTCTCCAAGCCGCGCAGGAGGAGTACCGAGAAGGCGAAGTGCTGCCGCCCGACGATGCCGCGGAGGAATGGCTCAAGCTGTTGGATCATCATCCGGAACAGGTGGTTGGAATCTCCTCGTTCCGACGAGGGCGGGCTGCTGAGGAACGGGTGGTCAACCAAATCATCTAAAACCGTGAAACGTGAGAGGTAAGACGTGAGTAGAGATGCATGCTCCGTTCGAGGAGTCGTTGTTCTGGTCGTTTCACCTCTTGCCTCTTACGTCTAAGGTCAT
>DASTLA010000045.1:0-10339 GCA_035715525.1 Nitrospiraceae bacterium | reverse complement strand
TGGAGCGAAGCCTGTGTCCAAATGTCGCCGCCGGACAAAAGGCCGCCAGTGATTGTGGCTCGTCATGCCTTGCGTGTGCCGCTGGAGATTCACACTGACCGTCTGTTCATAGATGCCAGCGGAGAATTACCTCTCGTTGTTGTAACGAGGGCCAAAATAACCGGCCCAGGGAAGAGTTCAAGCTCGACGGTGCTGTTGTGACTTAGCGGTGCCTGATAGCGAGCGCGTGAGACTGTCCTGGGGCTTTTTTAGAATAGCGACAATGTAATTGGTGAAGAATTCATTCACGAATGGCAGCCGTGAAAGAAGCGTCAGCCCATTGACGGGACGCAAGTAGAGATATTCCGTATCCAATCGAAGTGCCTTCGCATATTGCTTGAATCGGCGGACGCCGATCTTATTAAGTCCTCCCTCAACGTCAGAGAACCGTTGCGCTCCATCATGGCGATATCGATTCCGCACATTCATGATCGTACGTTCAGAAAAGATAAACTGGACCCAGGGGACTTTTGTGAAAAAGTTCATGTGCGCGCCCCACGGATGCGCCCAGACCGAAGATGTCACATAGATGCGTCCACCCGGACAGGTGATGCGACGTATCTCTTCCAGCACTCTGAACGGATCACGGAAATGCTCAAACGATCCAATCGTGACAACGGCCTCGAAACGGTTGTCCGGGAAAGTCGTTCTCGCGGCATCCATGGTTGTGAAGCCAATGTCATGAGCGGGCGCAAATTGACGCTTCAGCGAATTGGCCTTGGCCATGTCGAGGCGAATGTCAATCCCGACGACTTCCTTGGCACCGCAGAGCGCGATGGCAATTGATTCGGCCCCTTCCCAACAACCAATATCGAGCACTGATCGACCTTCGATGCCATCTCGGAAATCTGGGAAGGTTTGCTCCAGATCATCGATGTGCTTCCGAACATCGACGAGGCGCTTCTCACAGCTCTCGTTAAGAAAATCTTCGGCCGTCACCTGGCGGCTCAACCGCTGAAGAATGTATTCGCCTACCTTGCTCATTTGCAGTCGGGCATGGTTGTTATTCGTCGCTCGGCGGTGGAGATGCGGCGATACAGCATTTGGGAGGTCATCCAGTTAGGTGCCGAAGATGTCTAGGTCGATGGAAGCCATCAATCGGTGTGCTGCCGGCGACTCCAGTGCTGTCGAAGGAGAGTGAATTGCTGGAGAATGCGGGAAGGGGCGAGGAAGCCATAGCGCCCCAGCGGCCGGAACAACAGGGCCCATACGCGCCGGACCTGTGGAGATTGATTCGGGAAAGCCGCGTGCAATGTGAGCGGCCGGTGAATCAACATGCCGCCGAGGTCCAGCGGGCAATCGATTATTCGATCCGTCAGTATATCCTCGGTAATGAGCGTGTACGGATCGTTCGGGTCATAGCGATGATGCGGCAGCAGTCCTCTCAGATGGCTGCCGGATTCATATCGCATACAGCCTGTGTCTGCCGTGACGGCCTGGAGAGGGATCCAAAAATGAATCGTGTTCATGGGAGAAAATTTGCCCGGCCCGGCCTGGTCCTGATGCCACAGCGTTCCTTTAGGGTCATAGGGCGCTTTGTAGATCGCCTTGTCGAACGAGCAGGTCGCAAACTGTCCCGATAGTTCTCTCGCAACGGCATGGCAGACATGATAGACGCGAGTCTGGCGCAGACGTGGGTCCAGCTGGAGCGCCTTATCAATCAAGCCGTGCTCCATATTGCGATGGACGAACAAGTCGTCCAACAGCGTGCGCACGATCGCAATGTCGCCGATTGTGAACAAGGAATTGAGGCTGATGAACCCTTGGACGTCAAACAACGCACGGTGGTGATCAGTCAAGACCCTGGAATTCGCTGTCTCCGCTGGGGATGCGATAGAGATCACCATGCCCGCCGGGCCTCTTTCGCGAATCAGGGTTGGCTGAGTCTTGGCTTTTTTAACAGCCCTCGACACACGGAATAGAACCTCGTGTTACAGAATTTGCCGCGATAGGGATAAAGATGTATGCATCGCCGAACCCAATCCACCCAGCCATGACGCCACCGTCGGTCGACCAAGTCGCTGGCACATTTCGGACAATGTACTGACAAGAATTCCACAGGCTATCACTTTCAAACCGTGCACGCGCCATCGTCAGCGGCCGGCCTTATCTGATCGCAAGCGACCAAAATGCTGGTATATCTTCTCCGGTACTGAGAGCTTTCAAAAACCTGTGTGCGGGCGCCGTGGGAGCGCCGCCAGGCTGTTTCCTGCGCGACTCAGGGTTCGTCTCCCTGCACTAGGCCCGAAGGCTGCCAGCCAGACAGTTCGATCGATATCAGTAGAAACTCTAGGGCCTGAATATTGGCAGAGGAAAGCCGGGGAGAGGAATCAGGGAAACCCTGGGAAAGGCGACAATTTGACCTGAGCGTGAAATCGATCGGAGGGCGATGCGGGAATACTAGCCGGGATGTACCAAACCAGTCCGGACCGCCAAGCGGACGAGCCCCGGGACATCATGGATATCCAGACGCTCCATTAGCTGTGCGCGGTGCGTTTCCACCGTTTTCACACTGACATCAAGGTGTTGCGCAATCTGCTTGGTTGAACGACCTTCTGCGATCAGTTGCAAAATCTCTCGCTGTCTGGCAGTGAGGCGCGCCAGGGGACCGGTCGGCGGTTCGCCTTCACGACAGTAGGCATCGACGGGAAACTTTGCCATGCTCGGTGTCAGATACCTCTCGCCGCGCCAGACGGTTTTAATCGCCAGTTCGAGCTCGTTCCGGTCTGCATCTTTGAGAAGATAACCGGATGCGCCTGCCCGAAGCGCTTCTTTGAGATACTCCTCGTTCGTGTAAATCGACAACATCAGCACTTTGGTGCCCGGGCTTTCCTGTCGGATACGCCGAACCGCTTCGAGGCCATTCATATCGGGCATGGCGATATCCATCAGGACCACATTCGGAGCAAGTCCTTTTGCCTCCTTCACTGCCGCTCGACCATCACCGACCTCACCGACGACCCGGATGCCGGGGATTTTTTCCAACAGCATCTTGAAGCCGGCTCGAACAAGGTGGTGATCTTCGGCCAGTAGCACGCTGATGTCACTCATTCGGCATCCCGGTCATTCGATGAGGGAGAGGAAACGCGGCTCGGATTTCAGTTCCCGCCGCCGGGGCAGAACGGATATCGATGGTCCCGCCTGCCAGACGAACCCGTTCCTCCATCCCAGAGAGCCCGATGCTGGTGCCCGTACGGACTTTGTCCGGTTCAAATCCGATTCCATCGTCACGAATAACGAGGGAAAAATCAGTCGGACCCGCTTCGAGGTGAACCTCCACCGCGGTCGCCTTGGCATGGCGCGCAACATTGGTCAGCGCCTCTTGTGCAAGACGAAAACATGCGATTTCCACATCTGGGGACGCTCGTGTCATGCTCGGATCTGCGCAGAACTGATGGGTCCATCCTGCCCGCTCGGCTTGCCTCCCCACATACCATCGTAACGCGGGAACCAGCCCCAACTCGTCCAGCATCGAGGGTCTCAAGTCCAACGCGATGTTACGTATGCGCTGGAGCACTTGGTCGAGAATGCTTACGCTATCCGACACCTGTTTTTGCGCGGTGGCGCCCCAGCCGCCGCTTGGGTGGTCGCTGAGGTCCCGCAGGTTCATTTTGATTGCGGTCAGAGCCTGGCCGATTTCATCATGGAGATCACGCGCAATCGCTCGGCGATCCAATTCCTGAATTTCCATGAGGCGACGAGAAAGTACTTGTAAGCGGATATTGGCATCGCTCAATTCCGTGGTGCGTTCTTCCACCCGACGCTCTAAATCCTCATGCGCGGCCGCCAGAACTTCTTGGGCACGTTTTTGTGCCGTGATATCCGTATTCATTTCGAGGCTTCCAATCGGAACATCGTCGGCGTTCTTCAGCAACGTCCACCTGCTCGATACGGTGATCTGACGACCACTTTTAGTCCGGTGTACCAACTCGCCGGTCCAAAAGCCGGTCGTCAGTAACATCGTTCTGATCTCTGCGAGTGGACGAGGGAAAATCGTTTGAAGGAGGTCATGGCTGCAGGCGCTATGCGCCTCTTTGCTCGTCCATCCGTATAGCCGGGCCGCCCCGTCGTTCCAATAGGTGATCGTGTCATCCCTTAAATGGCGGATCAGGATGGCATCGTTGGCGAGATCGAGCAGTTGCGATGGGTATGGAAGAATGTCGCTGGATGCAGCGTCCGGAAGAATTTCTTGCAACACGAACACGTACTCAGAACTGTCACCATGACGGCGTGGAAGAGGGCTGACGAACAAATCAATGGGAAGCCGGCGGCCTGTTCGGTGCACATACGTCCAATGGCGATACGGCGGGTTCTGTCGTCGATTGCTCGTCACGATGAATCCGAACAGACCGTCAACTTCCGTCCCCGGCTCGAGATCACTCTTCATGCGATAGGCCAACTCATCCGGATCGTGAAACGAGATGAGAGAGGCTTTCCCCACGACGTCGACCTCCGGAGTTCCTAGAATGTCTTCACATCGTTTGCTGAAACTGGTGATGAGCCCCGTCCCGTCAGTGGCCAGGATTCCGGGAGGCTGTCTCTGGTCCGATCTTTCCCTCATCGTCTTCCTTGGACTCCCTCAAGGAGATGAGACGGCGATATTCGGAAGGGGCCTTTACAATACACCTTTCACGAAAGGAATGCTGCTGCCGTCCGTGGCCGCTCACAAAGGCTTGATCGACGCGCCACTCGGGGCTTCCCGAGCCGTTTTGCCGGGCGCTGGGGTATACAGTACGGCGTATAGGGGCGAGCTCTAAACGAGTACACTGCGGGTCCCAACGACTTAATGGCCCGCGAAACAACTTGTTCGCTGCGCTTGAGACATCGGGCACGCTTCGACAATGGGTTCAACGAACGGAGCAAACTATGAAGCGGATAACCGTGCTCTGGCCCCTATTGGGGTTCCTTGCGTTGTTGGTAGCGCCTGCGAGGGCACAGTTGTACGGCAACGACATGCCGGCTTACTCTCATGGTCGAGTGCCAGGCATGGATCCGTTGGCTCAGCAGTCGTTTGATGGAAGGCGGTTTGACAGCACCGTCGAGTATCTTCAACGCAAAGCCGAGGAGGACCGGAGAAGGCGCGAGCTGCAGGAACGGCAACGCCGAAGGAGTGAGAACGATATCGTCACCACTCCCGAACGTCTCCTGGACTCTTATTTCAACCGTCGTTCTTACAGCACGAGATAGCAGTCATGCAGCTACCGCATCTCGCCCAGATTCTGCACTTCCTTGCATGAGCATGAATGGGTAGTCGCTGTGAGTTTTCCTAGGCCGTTTTGGCCCTACAGCGCCAGTCATCCAGCGATCTTCCGAGCGCGCCTTGGCTCAAACGCCGTTGTGCTACGGGTCGGCGCCCGTGGCCGCGATAGGGTGCATCGATGTCGCGCTCTCTGAGACTTTCGCCCAAGCCTGTTGATGCAGGAGAAGCGGCCTGGCGCAGGCGGAGGCCATAAGTCTTGCTCTTTTCCGATACTTGGCTAGAATCGCCTTTACCTAACCAGCATCTCATTCATCACCATATATAGAACCGCTGTGCGGGAGGACCGATGACACCACAGGGTGACCTCTTGGATCAGTTCATGCCCCACGGGCAATGTTTCATGTGGCAGCCGGGCATTCTGTGGCTGCACGTAGGATCCGATCTTTTCATCGTGGCGGCCTATTATTTGATCTCCGCCAGCCTCTTTTACTTCCTTTATAAAAAGGCGGATATTCCGTTCAAGTGGATGTTCGTCTTGTTCGGGTTGTTTATCGCTGCCTGCGGCACGACACATCTCATGGAAGTCTGGACGATCTGGAATCCGTCATATTGGATCCAAGGATGGGGTAAGTTTGTCACGGCGGCTCTGTCGTTCTCCACGGCGTTGCTGTTGATCCCGTTGCTGCCGCAGGCGATGGCACTCCGCAGTCCCAGAGAGCTCGAAACGCTCAATGCCCACTTGCAAGGTGCGCTCGTCGATCGGGATCGCGCCGTCAGGACCCTCGAGGCTTCGCAAGCGCAATTGCTGGATCGAACCAAAGAACTTCTTCATCGTCAGCAGCAATTGCAGCGACTCTCGTCCGAGTTGCTGCTGACGGAGCAACGAGAGCGTCGCCGCCTGGCCATGAACCTGCATGACTACCTGGGACAATGGTTGGTGGTGGCGGGGATGAAGGTGGCGCAGGTGGTGAATCGCGTCGAAGGGCAAGCCAAGGAGAACCTGCACGATCTGCGCACGTTGCTCGAGCAGAGCCTGCAGTACGCGCGGACACTCATGGCGGATCTAAGTCCCACCGCATTGATGCACGCCGCTTTCGCCGATGTCCTCGCCCACTTGGCGACCGAGATGAAGCGGCATGGATTGACCGTGAAGGTCACCTGTGAGGATCGCGCGTTACGCCTCAACCAGGGTCATTCCATTCTGCTGTACCAGATGGTGCGGGAACTCTTGTTCAATGTATTGAAGCATGCGGACGTCGCCTATGCGACCGTCGACGTGCAGCTCACAGAGGAGACGCTGCTCGTCGAGGTGCGGGATGAGGGCAAGGGATTCTATACCGAACCGCTGTCGGACGAGAGGGATGCCGGTTCTCGGTTTGGCCTCACCGCCGTGCGGCAAAGACTGGAGGCGATCGGCGGCCGTTTAGAAATCGACAGTATCCTGGGCGGCGGGACCACGGCGCGCGTGATCCTACCCCTGACCGAGGCGCCGTCCGATGTCTCATGCACGGTCCCCAAGTCCTATTCCACGACCGTACAGCGATCGGCAGCGCATGACCCCGCCCAGGTGCGACGCGTGTTGATCGTGGATGACCATGCCTTGGTGCGTCAAGGGATTTTGAGCCTGTTGTCTTCGCACGTCGACGTGCAGGTCGTCGCCGAGGCGGCGTCCGGGGAAGAAGCCATTGAATTGTGTTATCGACACAATCCCGACGTGGTGTTGATGGACATCAATATGCCCGGCATGAACGGCATCGAAGCGACGCATCAGATTAAAAAGGCCTTCCCCTGGATCAAGGTCGTCGGACTATCCGTGAATACGGATAGTCATATTGTGGAATCGATCAAGGCCGCGGGAGCGGCCGATTTTGTGAGTAAGGGCAGCGTCGCAGAAGATCTCTACGATGCCGTGCGCGCGTGAATCGCCGGGAACTTCGTCGCCTTTACCGACCGCCATGAATTTTCTCAATGCCGGGCTTCTCCGTTTCACGGCAAGTCTCAGGCGGGTGATTCCGTTTGGGCTTCGCAAGGTGCCGGCTTTCACAGGGCGTGGATGGAGCCAGACCACCAGGCTGCAGCAGTCCATCCGCGAGCCCAAGGAGGCCAGAAGACTTTTCGAGAGGCGATGTGAGCGAATTGACCCACAGACGCGCTTTTTCGATTTCTCCCCTTCCTGCTTCGACGGCTGCGATCTCTCGATAAGCTTTCGCACGACCCAATTCGCTCACGATCATGTGAGCCGTGGCGAGGGCTCCCGTATCCTGACCCAGTTTCGTTTGAGCCAGCGCGACACCCTGTAGTGCCATATCCTTTCGTATTCGATCGCCGATGTGCTTGATGATCCTCAGCGCATCCCTGGCTTTTCCGGACTGCGCATGCGCGATGGCAATGTGCATCAGGGCACCGCTTCGATTGGCTTCTGTACTGATCAGCTTGGCTGTCTGAAACGCCCCGGCATAGTCTCCGGCGTCCAGTTGGCCTAACGCGATTGTCTCCATGGCCACAGCCTTGTCCGTCACATCCACAATTCTGTTTGCCGTCCGGAGGGCGGCCTCAATCTGATTCGATCGAGCCTCCGCTTCTGCGATCTCCAGCAAGGTCAGATCTTGATCGTCCTGTTGCTTGAGTTCCGAGGCAATCTGCAGGGCTTTTTGGGGGTCGTGGGCCTTCGCCTCCGCAACTGCAATTTCTTGAAGGAGGTCCTCCCGGACGTATTCGTTGACGATCGTGGCCGCCTCGCGCTCGGCCTGTCCGAGCACCTGCTTTGCCGCCGATTGGTCGCCTGAGAAGGCCATCCGCCCATAGGGCAGTAAGGCTAAAGCGACTACAGCTGGAACTACCACTTTAGCGACACCTCGCATGTTGGTCCCTTCACTAAGCCGTCCCATTTTGCGACCATTCGTCGGCAGATGCCTGAAGGCACTCTTCACCGTTCCAAGGCTGTTTCACGTCGGACAGATAACGGAGGTACTCAGCGATAAGGCCGCGCTCCTCTTGAGTGAGTGGCGGCTTGATCAACACGGAGGAAAGGATCGTTTCCGAGGCGTTGATGAAGTCGAGAACTTCTTTTCGGATCCTTAGGGTTAACATGGGTGTTCTCCGTCGTACATTTGAACCAAGAGAGGGTATGCAAAAGCTGTCTGCCATTGGGACGAATATCTCGGCGATCGTCGCAGATCAATATGGCCGATTCATCGCTCGGTCGGTGCCTGCATCTGGTGCGATCGGGACCGGGGCTTCAAATCAGCCATGTGCTGCCCGCGGTCGAAACGGAGACGCTGCTTCGAAGAGTTATGCCGAGACGATGCGAGGAGGAGCGCGGGAGGCAGGCAATGCTTGTGGGATAAAAGCTTGAGGAGGAGGAGGTTCAAACCGTTCGAACGGCCAACTGGAGAGCACGGTATGGGGGACGAAGAAGCCAGCGCAGAGGAACCGTAGCGGTTTAGCTTTGTGATCCCTGGGATCATTGTTGAAGAGAGCGATACCCAGTTCCGGAGCGTAGACGGTACGCTGCGACAGATGACTGACATGTCCCTGAGCATCATCGCGAAAGGGTCGCGCGAATTCACCGGGAAGATCTGGAGTAAAGACGGTGTGCGCGCCAGCTTGGAGAGCGGACCACCGATCAGTGTTGTCCGGAATATGGATATGGAAGAGAGGAGCCGTAGCGATCCACCCGATCAGCCACGTCAGAAGCAGCAAACGCCGCGATAAGAGAGCGTGGGCTCGAGGCATCGGCCCCCCGAGATCTGCAATGTATCTTTGGAGACGACCGTCCTGATAGGACGGTAGGGTACGCTTCGTCAGATTTCCTGTCAATCCCGAAGAAAAGCTGTGCCCGGTGGATCTCAGCCTAGGCAGCCGCCGGTCACGTGATTGTTTCCTTCATCGGCTTCGCTGAGCTGATTGCTGGAATCGACGCTGATTCCGAATGAGCAATCAGGACTGAAGCAGCCGGTCGGGGCCTTGAATAACAGGTCGACGGACCCTCCTGCCGGAACCGGAGGCGTGTCGAGGGTGAAGGAGTTCTCAGCGAATGTGACTGTCGTCTTTGATGCGCCGGCATCGATCGTTCCTTGATTCTTGACGGTGACCCGCAATATCTTTCCGCTTTCCTCTATTCTGCAAAACGCGGCCGGGGACGTCCCCGATGGACTCAATGGAACCAAGTCCACCGCTCTTTGCTGCACCGCGCCGGCCTTCTGTCCCAAGCCCAGGATCGTGATCTTATGACGGAAATAGTTGTCGGGATAAGTGTCGTCATCATGCAGGACCGACGAGGCCTTGTAGCGCAATCTTCCCGGAGGATCGTTCGGCTCGCGATAGTGGATCTCGTCGATCCATATGCCGATCTCCTTCACGTGCTGATCGCTGACGGTGTACCCCACATCCCAACCCGTGAGCACCGGAATGGCATACTCGTAGGGAACGTTGTCGATGACAATATCCTTACTTTTTACGCCGGCCCCATCAAAACCGCCTGAAGCGGATTCGATAGGAAGAATGGAAAACGGCGGCTGAATCGGATGCACGTCGAGGCCGAATAGAGTTGAAACGGCTTCGGTAAACACATAATCCCTTTTGCCACTGTCGTCCTTGAGGATCGCATAGGTGTTCCAGCTCATGAAGCCTGAATCGACCAGGCTGGCACTGCTCGGCAGAGGCGCGGTGATTCCGGAGAAGATATCACCGACCGTTCTGACATGGTCCTTATTGTTGCTGTAGATCTTGTCCTTCTCCGCGAACATCTCGCTGTGGTCCAGGTTGTATCCCAGTTGAAGCAGGTGATGATCGCTGCCGTACCAGCTGTACCCAAAACCGCGCGGCAGCACGGCAACCGGCTGGCTCGAAGGAACCGGCGGCGTGGTGGAAAACAGGCCGAAAGACGACAGGGCGGTCGTGCCGTTGCTGAAGGCTAAAAAGGATTTGTCCGGCAAATCGGTGTCGGTACTACAGAACTTGGCAGCGCTGCCGGAATCGACTCCCACATTGAGCGTTCCGTCGTTCCAAGCGATGACGGTATAGTAGTAGGTGAACTCATAACCTTCTTCGAAGTCGTCGTCCCTCAACAGGCCCACCGCGTTCCAGCTCAACGTCTTG
>DASTLA010000044.1:0-4793 GCA_035715525.1 Nitrospiraceae bacterium | reverse complement strand
TTCAATCAATACCACAAGTACACGGTCGACGAGCACAGCCTCTTGGCGGTCGCCAAGGCGGAGGCCCTGGCGGATCAGCAGGGTGTCCTGGGCGAAGTGTACCGAGAGATCAAGCGGAAGGACATTCTCCATCTGGCTGTGTTGCTGCACGATCTTGGCAAGGGCCATGAGGAAGACCACAGCGAAGTGGGGAAGCGACTCGCCGAAGAAGCGGCCGGGCGTCTGGGATTCGATGAACAGGAAACGCGCACGCTGGTATTCCTCGTCCACCGGCATCTTTTGATGGCGCATACCGCGTTTAGACGAGATCCTTACGACGAGAAGGTGCTGCTGCCGTTCGCCCGCGCAGTTGCCACCCCCGAGGTCCTGCGGAAGCTTCTAGCATTGACGGCGGCGGATATCGCGGCGGTCGGGCCGCAGGTGCTGACGAAGTGGAAGGAATCCCTATTGATCGAGCTATACCTGCGGGCGATACAGGAAGTCTCCGGTGAACGCGAGACTGCGGACGAGCCCGGACGCCTGAAACGGATTGCGGCCGAGGTGATCACGCAATTGAACAATACTCCCGAGCTCTGCATAGACGCCGAATGGATTCGATCGGAGCTGCAGCAGTTTCCCTTGCGATATGCCTACGGCACAGCGCCGCGCCGCATTGCGGCGCACTTGGCCGCCATTCGACGGCTCGAGCCGCGCCAGGTGTTGGTGGATTCGGAGTTCAACGCGCAGTTGGGTACTTGTGAGTATGCAGTCGTCACGCACAATGATTTGATTCCCGGTCTCTTTTCCAAAATTGCCGGGGTGATGGCCGCCGGAGGGCTACAGATTCTGGATGCGCAAATTCTGACCAGGAAGGACGGCATCGTGGTCGACACCTTCCAGGTGACGGATCCGGACTACCAGGGAGCCCCGCCCGCGGAGCGTCGCCGGGCGATCGGCGATACGATTGCCGCGGTGCTGACCGGGCAGGAGGGGATCGAGGACGTCATGCGGCGCGGCTCGCGCCTGAGCTTCGGGCGTTCGCTGCCGGCCCACCGGCAGCCGACGGAGGTCCGGGTGGACAATGAAACCTCGGATCGATTCACCATCATCGACGTGTTTGCCGACGACCGGCAAGGGCTCTTGTACGTGATGACCAACGCCATTTTCCAATTGGGGCTGTCGGTGCATGCGTCGCGAATTTCCACACGGCTCGATCAGGTCGCAGACGTGTTCTACGTGACCGCCTTGGATGGCAAGAAACTGGAAGATCCGGCGCAGTTGGAATCCATTCGCAGCATGCTGCTGCACGAAATCGATTCGTTCTTGGGGGCACAGGCGGCATAGACGATAATGGGCGGTGCTTTTTCAACGGTTCGGAAAGGAGGAGGCGGATGAACGCTCGTGAAGTGTTAGAGTTCGCGAAGAAAAACAAGGTGCAGGTGGTGGACCTCAAGTTCGTGGATCTGATCGGCACCTGGCAGCATTTCAGCATTCCGGTGGGCGAGCTCACGGAAACCTTGTTTAAGGACGGATCCGGGCTCGACGGGTCATCCATCCGGGGGTGGAAAGCGATCAACAACAGCGACATGCTCGTGGTGCCGGATCCGGAGACGGCCTGTCTCGATCCCTTCTGCGCGATCCCGACGCTGAGCCTGGTCGGCAACGTGGTCGATCCGATCACACGGGAGACGTACGAGCGCGATCCCCGGTTCATCGCCCAGAAGGCGGAGAAATATCTCCAGAGCACCAAAATCGGCGACATGTCGTACTGGGGGCCGGAGGCGGAATTTTTCATTTTCGATCACGCTCGGTACGATCAAACTAGCCACAGCGGATTTTATTACCTCGATTCCGACGAGGGTGTCTGGAACATGGGGCAGGAGGGCGTGAACCTGGGCGGCAAGATCCGGCACAAGGAAGGCTATTTCCCTGTCGCGCCGACCGATACGCAGCAGGATATCCGCACCGAGATGATTTTGGAGATGGAAAAGGCGGGTATCGCAGTCGAAAAGCATCACCACGAAGTGGCGACGGCCGGCCAGGCCGAAATCGACATCCGCTTCGATTCTCTGGTGAAGACGGCCGACAAGATGATGATGTACAAGTACATCGTGAAAAATGTCGCTCGGCGCCATGGAAAGACGGTGACGTTCATGCCGAAGCCGCTGTTCGGGGACAATGGCTCCGGTATGCATACGCATCAGAGCATTTGGAAAGACGGCAAACCGCTGTTCGCCGGGAAGGAGTATGCCGGGGTTTCCCAACTCTGCTTGAATTATATCGGCGGCATTCTGAAACATGCGCCCGCCCTGGCCGCGCTGACGAATCCTTCCACCAATTCCTACAAGCGATTGACTCCGGGTTTCGAAGCGCCGGTTCTGCTCGCCTACTCCAGCCGGAACCGGTCGGCCGGCATCCGGATTCCCATGTACTCGCCGAGCCCGAAAGCAAAGCGCATCGAAGTCAGATTTCCCGATCCGTCTTGCAATCCCTACCTGGCGTTTTCAGCCATGTTGATGGCGGGTCTGGACGGGATCGAAAATAAGATCAACCCTGGCGAGCCGGCGGAGAAAGACCTGTACGATCTCGAGCCCAAGGAGGCCGCCAAGATCAGAACGATGCCGGGAAGTTTGGACGAAGCGCTTAACCACTTGGAAAAGGACCATCAATTCCTTCTGAAAGGTGGCGTATTTACGGAAGATTTGATCGAAGCCTGGATCAGCTACAAGCGGACCAGAGAGGTGGACCCAATGCGGCTGCGTCCGAACCCGTACGAGTTCTTCCTGTATTACGACGTGTAGTAAAAATTTTTGCTCAGGTGCTTGACGTACCGCGGAAAATGATGATACTTTCTGCACCGTGAGTCGGAGGAGGCAATGGCGCCTCACTTTCTACTCACCACATAAGGCACACGGACAAAGGCGTCCGTCATTCTCTCGAGAGTGGCGGACGTTTTTTTGTGTTTTTCTCGCCGGCAACGATGTCGGCACATACATAGGGCCCGGGCTTGAAGCCCCGGCCGATCGGGACAAAGGCGTCCTTCCCTCCTCGGAGGAGAAGGACGCCTTTTTTTTGGGTCTGGTGGCAATCAGCACGGGGAAAAAACGTGAAGCAAGAGGAGCAAAGCATGAGGAACAGGCGGTCTCCTAACGGATGCCAAGTGCGCCCTGTCGAAGCAGACCGACCGATTTCGCCCGAATCGCGATTACAACGGTCGTTGGATCAAGCCGTCACCGCAGCCGTCCTCGAAGCTGCGGGACCGACTCGCCGGCAACTTCTTGCCGGCCTAGGAGCCGCGGCGGTTACCGCCATGATCTCGCAATTCTTTCCATTGCCTCAGTTGAACGCATTGGCCGCCGATCCTGTCGGCAAGCCTGAAAAAACCGACGTGAGCATCGGGTTCATTCCGATCACGTGCGGGACGCCGATCATCATGGCCGAACCGCTGGGATTCTATAAAAAGCATGGACTCAACGCATCGGTAAAACGGGCCGCCGGATGGGCGATGATTCGTGATTGGGCCGTCAATAAGGAAGTCGATGCGGCCCACATGCTCACGCCGATGCCGCTTGCGATGACGCTTGGTGCTGGATCGGTTCCCACGCCGATCTATATGCCGGCGGTGGAGAACATCAATGGGCAGGCCATCACGTTACACATCAAGCATAAGAACGTGAAGACGGCCTCGGAGATGAAGGGATTCCGATTCTGTGTCCCGTTTGATTATTCCATGCATAACTACCTGCTCCGCTATTTCTTGGCGGAAGGTGGCGTCCATCCCGATAAGGACGTACAGATCCGAGTCGTGCCGCCCCCTGAAATGGTGGCCAACCTGAAGGCGGGAAACGTGGACGGCTATCTTGGACCGGATCCGTTCAACCAACGCGCCGTCTATGAGAACGTTGGGTTCATTTACAAACTGTCGAGGGAGATATGGGATCGGCACCCATGTTGTGCCTTTACAGTGACCAAGGAGTTTGCAACCTCCTATCCCAATACGTTCCTTGCCATGTGGCGAGCGATCGTGGATGCCACCCACTACGCTTCCGATCCGGCCCATCGCAAGGAAATCGCCGCGGCGATCGCGCCGACGAATTACTTGAACCAACCGGTGACTGTGCTCGAGCAGGTATTGACCGGGACCTATGCGGACGGGCTGGGCAGCATAAAGAAGGAGCCGAATCGAATTGACTTCGATCCTTACCCCTGGCATTCGATGGCGATCTGGATCCTCACCCAGATGAAGCGATGGGGACATCTGAAGGGGGACGTGAACTACAAGTCGATTGCCGAACAGGTCTATCGGGCGGCGGATTGCGATCGAATCGAGAAGGAACTTGGCTATCCGACCCATCAAACGACCACGAAAACCCACGTGATCATGGGCAGGGAATTCGACCCCAATGCTGCGGATGCCTACGTGAAGAGCTTCAAGATTCATAGCATGGCTTGAAGGAGAGAAATGGACACGACGAACCAATCGATACTGCGCGATGCTGCTTCTTCGGAACGGATTGCATCCTCCTTGACAGTAGGGGGCAAACGGCTGCTCGAGCGGCTGCCCTCACGGACGAGATTTCGCTGGTGGGGCGCGCGAGGGCGTAAATCTCAGATTCAACCAGGAGGGTTCATGGCAGGTCGCGCTGCAGGAAATCCATGGTTCATTTCGGGCTTTGTGTTAGCACTGTTCTTGGTGAGCTGGCATTTGTTTACGTTGCGGCCGGCATTCGACCAGAAAGGATTCAGCGAAGAGCAACTCCAACTGATGGAATTTAACGGCGATATCATCAGACTACCGGGCGGACAGTACGCCT
>DASTLA010000043.1:0-6054 GCA_035715525.1 Nitrospiraceae bacterium | reverse complement strand
CGGCGGGTTCCTACTGATTTGGAGCGATCATGACGCCTGGCCAGTCGGATCGCTGAGCTTTTCCGAAACCTTCTGGGGGCAGGACCCGGAGATTCTTCAACACAAAATCTATGGTCTGCTCTGTCTCTTTGTGGGGGCGGTGGAGTTACTCAAGCGGACCGGATATCTCGGACATGCGGCTTGGACCATGCCGCTCCCCATGTTCGCGATCGTCGGCGGGATGATGCTCTTCGGGCATTCCCACGGAAACTACCCCGCCGCGCACAAGATTGCCTTACACCATGCCATCATGGGCACGCTCGCGATTACGGCAGGCTCGTCGCGCCTCTTGTCCGGCTGGAAAGCAAAGCTTCATTCAGAGGAAGAACGCTCCTTCTGGGAACTTCTCTGGGCTGCTCTTATTCTCGTGATCGGACTCCAACTGCTCGTCTATGCGGAATAGACCGACGTGGACGGAAGACGGCTTTCCCGCTTTAATCGAGCGGCGCGTGTAACGTCTCCCGGTGAGTTCGGGCGGCCGCGCTTTGCGTTGACACCCCTGTAAAGACTGTGTTAGCTGTAACCGTTTGAACGCCTAATTTTTGCGGTCCGGAATCAGGCCAGACACTGGTCCGGGCTCATATGAAGAGGTACCGTCATGGGTGGCCACAGTCACTGGGCAACGATCAAGCGGCATAAATCGGCTCAGGATGCCAAACGGGGTAAGATCTTCACTCGGATCATCCGAGAGTTGACGATCGCGGCCCGTCAGGGTGGCGACCCGGACGGCAATCCGCGGTTGCGATTGGCCATTCTCAAAGCTAAAGAAGCCAATATGCCCGGTGATACCATGAAGAAGGCAATTCAGCGGGGTACCGGAGAGCTGCCGGGCGTCAACTATGAAGAATTTACTCTGGAAGGATATGGGCCCGGGGGCACCGCGGTCTTGTTGGAAATCACGTCGGACAACCGGAATCGCACGGTCGCGGAGATTCGGAGCCTTCTGACCAAGAACGCAGGCAACATGGCCGAAGCAGGAGCCGTGGCATGGCAGTTCCATAAAAAGGGCATGCTGGTCGTGGAGAAGGGACATGTGGAGGAAGATCAGTTGCTCAGCATTGCGCTCGATGCCGGGGCCGAGGATGTAAAGGTGACCGAGAAGTCGTTCGAAGTCACCACCGATCCGCACGATTTCGAGTCGGTCAAGAAGGCGCTCGCTGACGCCAAAATCGACACGTCATTGGCGGAACTGACGTTCGTCGCTCAAAATACCGTCCCCTTGGACGAAAGGGCCGCGGAACAGATGTTGAAACTCATGGAAGTGCTGGACGAGCATGACGATGTCCAGAAGGTCCACGCGAACTTCGATATTTCCGATGCGGTCATGGAGAAGATCGCCGCCGCGACAGCCTAGCGGAAGGACAAGCGACTTAGGATCAGGAGCGGCGTCGCGTCCAACTGACTCACGCCACTCATCGATCCTTGCGACACAATGATCGCCTCACTGACAGGCCGAGTGGCCTTCAAGGCGCCCACCCAGATCACGCTCGACGTTCATGGCGTCGGCTACGAACTATTCATTCCGCTCAGCACGTACTATAGCCTCCCCAATCTCAATGACGCGGCAACGCTGAACGTGTACACGCATCTGCGTGAGGACGCAATCCAGCTCTATGGGTTTCTAACGGCATCCGAAAAGGAAGCATTCCTGTTGCTCACCGGCGTCTCGGGCATCGGACCCAAGCTCGGTCTCAGCGTCCTCTCCGCGCTCTCAGTGGTCGATCTGTTCTCGGCCATTCAGGCCGGAAACGTCGACAAGCTCGCCACCGTTCCCGGCATCGGGAAGAAGTCGGCGGGACGAATCGCCCTTGAGTTGAAGGACAAGGTGGCGCGGTTGCATCCCACGGCAGATCGGCCACTGCCCGGGGGAGACGGACCGGCCGATCCGCTGTACGAGGATGCCTTGTCCGCACTGGTGAATCTCGGCTATCGCGCACCGGACGTGAAAGATGTGCTCAAGCGATTGCCCAAAGGGGCGGACCAGACCGATAACCTGAAAGACGTCATTCGTGAAGCGCTGAAGCATCTAGCCAGGGGGTGACGGATGGGGGCCAGCGAGGGAATCGAAACGATCGGAGAAGCCGGGTACAGTGCCGCGGCCGTCCTATTGGGGTGGACCATCTTGTTCGGCAGCGTGACGATTGCGGGAGCTACCGATGCCGGCGAGGAGCCGAGAACCATTCGAAAGATGTGCGGCGCATGTCCGGAAGGTTATGCCACCACCGGAGTGACCAACGCGCCGGAAGTCTGTAAGGACAATGATCCCACGCTCGTTCAATGCGTGCCGCTGGGAACCAATATGCTGTCCGTCTGTGGGAGCTGCCCGGACGGGTATACGGAAGTCGGCCGCTCGAACGTTCCGGCTCGCTGCGGGTCGAAGGACAGCGGGCTGATGTCGCAATGCCAATCGCAGCACATGAGTTCGAACCTGCCCGATCCCACGCAAGGCGGCGTCACCTGCCCGCCGCACTGTGGAAGTACGGCGGCACCGGGACAGGGTGCCACTACGCCTCCGCCGAAATTCAGACCCTCCCCGGAATCGAAGTAGCGCCATGGCGGAACGTACCCTCACGAATCAAATGACAGACGATGAGCGCGGCATCGAAGCTGCCCTGCGACCGCAGAGCCTGCAAGATTATGTCGGCCAGGACCGCATGAAAGAAGCTCTTCGTATCTGCATCGATGCGGCAAAGCGCCGTGGAGAAGCCCTGGACCATGCGATCTTCTACGGTCCGCCGGGGCTCGGCAAGACGACCATTGCCCATATCATTGCGCGCGAAATGGGATCGGCCATTCGTTCGACCTCGGGCCTCGTGCTGAGCCATGCCGGCGACCTGGCGGCCATTCTGACGAATCTCCAGGAGCATGACGTCCTCTTCATCGACGAGATTCATCGATTGCCCGCCTCGGTTGAAGAGGCGCTGTATCCGGCCATGGAAGATTATCAGCTCGATCTCGTAATCGGGCAGGGGCCGTCCACGAGAACCGTGAAGCTGGATCTGCCGAGGTTCACGTTGATCGGCGCCACGACGAGAGCAGGGGCGTTGACCTCCCCGCTTCGCGACCGGTTCGGACTCGTCCATCGGTTGGAATTCTACTCCCCCGAAGATTTGGCCGCGATCGTCATGCGATCTGCAGCGCTGCTTCAGGTCCCGATCGATCCCGATGGGGCGAAGGAAATTGCGCGCCGAGCGAGAGGAACGCCGCGTATCGTGAACCGGCTCGTCAAACGGATCCGCGACTATGCCGACATCAAGGCAGAGGGGCGGATCACACAGGAAGTGGCGCAACAAGCGCTCGCATGGTTGGGAGTGGACGCCGCCGGATTCGACGATATGGACCGGAAGATTCTTCTTACTATCATCGACAAATTCGCAGGAGGCCCCGTTGGCATCGAGTCACTTGCCGCAGCCCTGCAAGAGGACAAGAGCACGTTGGAAGACGTCCATGAGCCCTACTTGATCCAGGCCGGCTTTCTGGAAAGGACCGGGCGCGGTCGTCAAGCCACGAGGGAAGCGCTCGACCACTTCAAGAAGCCAAGCAGCGGGCTCTTTTGACAAGAGAAGTAGCCCATCCGGCTATTCGCAAACCGGGCGGCGGAGACCTTTCCGGACTACGTATGGCGTGCATGCAAGTTCCTGAAACTCCTGCATTCTCCTTGCAATTCTTCGGATGCTTCTAGTATCATCCCCTCTTCGCTCACACCTGTCCCGCCTCTGGACGCTCGTCCAACTCATGAGGCACGGGTGGAGGGGGTTCCCGCATGCCCGGTGAGCTTTCCGATTATCGGAAAGAAATCGATCGCATCGATGATGAGATTCTGCGTCTCCTCAATGAGCGATCGAAAAGCGTGGTCGAGATCGGCAAGCTGAAAAAGCAGAGAGATGCCGAGGCAAATCTTCACACCCCGGCCCGGGAAGCCGCGATCATCGAACGCCTCACTAAGCACAACCCCGGGCCTTTCCCCACCGACGCCATTCGGGCCGTGTATCGCGAAATCATGTCTGCTTCATTGTCCCTAGAAGGGCCCCAAAAAGTGGCTTACCTAGGACCGAGAGCGACGTTTACCCATATGGCCTGTACGCAAAAGTTCGGGGCTTCCGCGCAATATATCCCCGTCAACAGCATCAAGGATGTTTTTAGTGAAGTGGAGCGAGGACGGGCGAATTTCGGGGTAGTTCCGATAGAAAATACGACCGAAGGGGTGGTGAATCACACCCTGGACATGTTCATCGATTCCAACTTGTTGATTTACGGGGAAATCTTGCAGGAGGTGGCGCACCATCTCATGTCGCGATCTGGCGTGGTAGGGGAGGTCAAGCGTATCTACTCTCACCCTCATGCCATCGCCCAGTGCCGAAATTGGCTCGAGACGAACCTGCCTCATGTGCCCTTATCGGAAGTGGCGAGCACGGCCCGGGCGGCAGAGCTATGCGTCGATGATCCCTCTGCCGCGGCCATCGCCTCCGAGCTTGCCGCGAACCTGTATGGCTTGAAGGTCATCACGGCTCGGATCGAAGACAACATCAATAACGTGACCCGATTTCTGATCCTTTCGCAAAAGCCCCCAGAACGAACCGGCCGGGACAAGACCTCGTTGATGTTGTCGATCAAAGACAAAGTGGGCGCACTGTACGATTTGCTGAGGCCTTTCGCCTCCTGCGGGATCAACATGACCAAAATCGAATCGCGTCCGTCCCGTCGAAAGGCGTGGGAGTATATCTTTTTTGTCGATGTGGAAGGGCATATCGACGAAGAGCGCGTAAAAAAAGCTGCCGAAGAAGTGAAGAGTCGTTGTCTGTTCATGAAGATCCTCGGTTCGTATCCGGCACATTCATGAAGCGCGCTGCTTCTATGGTTAGTCCGGGGTCTCCAAGTCCGTGCCGCGAGTAATGCCATGCCACTAAAGGTTCATCCCGACATTGCCTCTCTCATCCCGTACGTTCCCGGGAAGCCGATCGAGGAGCTTCAGCGAGAGCTGGGTTTGCCGCGCGCCGTCAAGTTGGCCTCCAATGAAAACCCCATGGGACCTTCCCCGAAGGCCCTGGCGGCTTTGGCCGATGCCGCGCCCACGCTGCACCGCTATCCGGACGGTGGGGCTTTCCGGCTTCGTGGAGCCTTGGCTCAGCGTTGGAAAGTCACGCCGGACCATCTCATTCTCGGTAACGGATCGGACGAGATTCTAGGACTGCTCGCGCGCACGTTTCTCTCGCCGGGCGAGGAAGCCGTCATGGCGCAGCACACGTTCGTGATCTACAAAATGGAAGTGACGGCTGCGCATGGGGTGGCGATCGAAGTGCCTCAGAAAAGCTGGCATCACGATCTGTCGGCGATGGCTGAGGCGATTACGCCGAAGACCCGGTTGTTGTTCGTCTGCAATCCAAACAATCCGACCGGCACGATGGCGACGAAGGAAGAGCTGGCGGTGCTCATGGCCAATGTGCCCGATCACGTTGTGGTAGTGTTCGACGAGGCTTACTACGAGTACGTCAGACACCCTGCGTACCCGGACACGATCGGCTATGTGAAGGCGGGGCGCAATGCGATCGTACTGCGGACGTTTTCGAAGATCTACGGGCTTGCGGGTCTCCGGATAGGCTACGGCATCACAACCCCGGAAATCACCAATTACCTCAATCGAATCCGTCCTCCGTTCAACGCCAACAGCATGGCGCAGCGGGCGGCATTGGCCGCTTTGGACGACGAAGAGCATGTTGCGAAGAGCCGTGCCCTGGTCCATGCCGAAATGGATAGGATGCGGGCCGGCCTGCAGGCACTGGGCTTCGACCCCCTGCCCAGCGAGGCCAATTTCTTGTATTTCGATGTCGGCCGGGATGGTCGTCAGGTGTTCGATGCCCTGCTGAAGGAGGGCATCATCGTCCGGCATATAGAGGGGCGCATGCTGCGGGTGACCATCGGGCTCCCGGACGAGAACCAACTGTTCCTCAACGCGCTAGGGCACGTACTGCGCGCGTCCTGAAAAGGAAAGTGAGACGAGAACATGATTATCGTTCT
>DASTLA010000042.1:0-2303 GCA_035715525.1 Nitrospiraceae bacterium | reverse complement strand
CGATATCGGTGTGCGCGGCGGGTAGCTCGCTACCCGCCTCCACCTGCCCTCCCTTGGAAGAGGCCAGATCCACGATCGTCACCCCGACCGATGCCGCGAGCATCGCGCCCACAATGACGCTGACCTTGTGGCGATACCTGACCGTCGCATAGCTCGTGGCGGCCAGCACGGCCAGCAACATTGCGATCTCCACCCCTATTTCCAAATTCGTCCTGACCAGCGCTTTGGGGATGGGCAGAATGAACAGAGACATGACTCCGGCATTTCTCACTCCGACGGCGGAATACGCCATGATGCAGACGGCGCAGAATACGGACAGCAGGGTGAGTATTTTTTGCGCAGCGCTCCCGATCAGCAGGTAGAGCGCGGTCAGGCCCGACGACACGATCACGAACAGGAGCGCGAGCGTCCAGGCGACACCGGACACACTGCCCACGAAATCGCTCGACGCTACATAGGTGCCGATGGGATTGCCGAGGAACAGGACGAATGTGCTCAGCGCCAAGCTGCCTGCAAACAGCCAGGGACTGTCTGGCATCTGCCTGGTCATCGCAAGGCGCTCGCAGAACGGGGCACCCAGCAGGACAACCAAGAGGAGGAGAATACACAGATTGACCTTGGCGGGATGAAAATCAGGCACTACCGCGAAGAGCCACACCACATTGCTGACGGCAAGTGCTCCGCACAGCGACCAGATTAAGGCCACCGTCAGCCCATGTCTCCATCTTGAATTCGTCGTTCCTTCGGCCTTGAATGGATAGGCCCGGCAAAGATAGACGAGAACCGCCAGGCTTGACGCAAGCAGCAGCTTCGTCAGCAGGAGACTGTGATGCAGCAGCCCGCCTTCTCCGGCAAAACGATCCAGGTGCACGGCACTCTGCGCCGCCGCGACAAAACCGAGCGACGCGAGAGTGAGGATCGCGGACCGATCCCAGGAGCCGGAGGCGGAACCCTGCTGCGCTTCGATTGATGAGGACGGCACGAAATCGGCTCGCCCGTGAGCCGGTGCCTGCGCCGGGTTGAGGAACGCGATGCGGACCAGCGAAAACAGGCTATTGAATGTCCAATACAGCAACAGGCCGGCCGGAGCGACATAGAGTAACGCGAGGAAGATCAGCGCCAGCACCACCGGCTGGATCTGTTCCGCGCGGCTCAACTTGGTCGTGTATAAGAAGGCTGCAGCCAGGTTGAGTGCCGTCATCATGAAGGGAAGCAGATTGATGCCGCCGAGCAGCCGATCGGGCCGTCCGAGATCATCGAAGATGAGGAACGATGCGCCGTCGAGCGGCTGGTAGTGCGAGAGCATTTGATACGCCGCGATCCAGAATGGCAACTGGAGAAACAACCCGATACTGCTGCGCATGGCGTAGATGGGATGGTATCCGGCCTGGCGATACAGCGTGTGGATCATCACATGACGCTCTTCGCCGGAAAACGCCTGTTTGAACTGCGCCAGCTTCGGCGCAAGCTCCTTTTGAATCCGACGTTCGGCCTCTTGCCAGCGTTCGGCCAATTGGAAAAGAGGAAGCAGCGCGGCGTTGATGAGGAGACTAAGCAGGAAAATCGAAATGCCGTAACTCCCGGTCACGGCAAATACGGCCGACAAGGCCGTGAGCATGACCCATTCGATGGGAGCGATCAACACCTGGTACAGCACATTCATCGTCTGCGACTCCGATCGTGCCCTGGCGCCTTCTTACGGTGGGTGCGTCGGCGGATCAGACGGTCCGCCTTTTCAACGAAAGCATGAGCCAGAGGCTGTCGTTCGAGACGCCTCCCTTTTGAAGCTTGTACATCCACCGACCGATCGCTGATTTCTCGTGCTCCATGCAAATCAGGGATTCGATCCCGTCTGCCAGCAGAGCGGCCGAAGCCAAATCGAACCGATCCGCGGCAACCGCCATGAGATGAAGAAAGTAGGCGAAGCCGGCCAGCGGCACCCGCAACCAGATGACCAGCTGCCCGCCGGGTGCCAGGACTCGGCCGGACTCACGCAGCATCCGCTCGTACAAATCCGGCGGCCTGAAAATGCCGGACTCGAAGCTGTCCGAGGAGATCTGCTTGCCCGGCTGAACGATCATCCATGGAGGAAGGACCAACACCACGTCATAGCTTGCATCCGGAACATCGACCAATACGTCTTGGACCTGCCACTCATCGCATTGTCGAAACAGCGGATGATGCTGGACGCCGTCGATATGAGCGTTGATATCCGTGAACAACACCTTGCGCGCCTTTTTCGTAATCGCGCACAGACCCACCACCCCGCTTCCGCAGCCCAAGTCGATCACGCGTTTGTCCGC
>DASTLA010000041.1:0-8648 GCA_035715525.1 Nitrospiraceae bacterium | reverse complement strand
CCGGCTGCTGAGTAGGACCGTTGAACCAAACTATCTCCGAGCCACCCATGAAACATTCCCGCTTGCATGATCGACATTTTAAGGCCGGTGCCATTTTCGGCGAATCTGCTGGGTGGGAGATGCCGGTGCACTACGGCGATGCCGCAGCCGAGCACGAAGCCGTCCGGCGGGCCGTCGGCATCGCCGATCTGTCGCACCGGGGCAAACTCAAGGTCACAGGAGAGGATCGGCTCAAATGGTTGCAGAGCATCATCAGCAACGACATCCTGCCTCTGCAACCGGGACAGGGCCGCTACTCCAGCTTACTCACCCACAAGGGCAAGATGCTGACCTATTTCCGCGTCTACGTGCAGCCCGACCATCTCTTGGTCGAGGACGTGGGCGAAATCGGGGAGGCGACGTTCCAGGCCTTCCGCAAGTTCCTACTCTACGGGACCAAGGCGAAAATGGAAAACTGGGCCGAGACGTGGGGGCTCTTGTTGGTTAGCGGACCAAAGGCGGCGGACACCATCCAGGCGGCCTGCGGCACCGACCCTCGACCACTCGCTTCATTGCACTGCGCATGGGTGACGTTTGCCGGCCATCCCGCGCTGTTGACCCGTAGCGAAGAGACCGGTGAGGACGATTTTGAGTTGTTCATTCAAGCAGAGGGCTTGATCGAGGTTTGGGACGCCATGATGAAAGCGGGCGCGGCCCACGGCATCAGACCCTTCGGCACGCAGGCACGCGAAGCGTTGCGGATGGAGGCCGGACTTCCTATGGCCGGCTCTGACCTCAACGAAGAGATCGTTCCACCGGAAGCGAACCTCGAAGGGAAGGCTTTCAGCCTGTCCAAAGGCTGCTATCCCGGACAGGAAGTCGTGGCTCGGATGGACACCTATGGGAGCGTGCGCCGCCACTTGGTGGGGCTCATACTCGCAGACTCCATCGTGCCGCCGAAAGGAGCGAAGCTGTTCAGCGGGGACCGGGAAATCGGGTGGATCAGCAGCGCAACCTATTCGCCACAGCTGAATGCGGTCATTGCTTTCGGATACCCGCTTCGCGACTTTGCCAAGCCGGACACCGTTTTGACGGTGGACGTGACCGGTACCCGCTACGGAGCCACCGTGCGCACACTTCCGTTCTACACCCGCAACTGACCAGCCCAGCCCTATTATCCCGTTAGAGTTTCCGTCCAGCTTAGCCGACAATCGCCAACCGTTGTTCATTCATCAATCGCGCGGGAGCTATTTTTCGGGATTACGCGCCGCAGTGATGGCGCTGGTGAAACCGAGCACACTCGCCCGCTCCTCGTCGTCGAGGGCCAACAACAGGTGCGTTTCCTCGGCATGCATGAGGCGCAGGCTGAGGAAGGGCTCTTCCCGGCGCTTCTCTCGGTTGTCCCACAAGGCGTCGATGACTTGCACCTTGTCCAACTGCCCCACCGACAGGATGTCGTATCGGAAATAAGAATCTCCGATGACCATGTCGAGAATCACGTTTCCTGCAGTCAGGAAAATCGCGTTGAACCGACCCTGCTCCTCGTACCCTTCCGGCAAAAACTTATTGATATGACAGCGCGCGACTTTGCGATCGCCCAGCGCTGCGCGGATTTTTTGCTTCAAGGCCTCATAGTCGATCTGAAGCGCCTTCTCGTCCGGACCGGTCGCAGCGGCGGCGGCATCCTGAATCTTGACGAATATTTCATCAGCGGACATCAACCCTGCCATGTTGTCTCTCCTTCGTTACACCCGCACGGCTCTTCACCGATATAGGTCGTCTGTTCTCACACCGGCCTCAAGCCGCGACTCGTAGGGTTCCACTCCTTAGCCACCAGCCCCGGCGATGCCGATCATCATTAATCCTATGGTGCAAAGGAATGGTTACGGTACCGTCCGGTCTCCCGGGAAAGCAAGACAATTTCAAACCAAAACGCGCAAGCCATCCCTCTACAGCCATGCCGGAGGACATTACCGAGCATCGAGTCGCTGCGAGTACCGCACTTTCCCCTCTTCGTCGATTACCGTGACCGCGAACGATCCACCATCGACCTTGACAAGGCCGAAGTTCTGAAACCCCGCTTCGCTGATGAAGCTCCTCGTCGCAAACGGGCTCCGCGTCGGGAGCAATCGTCCAGTGGCGGCAGATAATGGCCCGGCGGTGAACTCATGAAAGTCGATCAGACCGTCGCCGTCCACATCATAGGCCAGCCCTTGCACGAAGTGTACGTCCCCGGTCAGCCAGACAACGTTGCGGATGGATCGATCGGCGATGGTTCGGGCGATGACCCCGAGCTCCGTCTCGAAGCCGGTGCCGTCCGCTCCCCCCGCCCAACCGTCTTGTCCGGGCTCCGAAGCAGTGCCTGGCTTGGGATTGGACAGCGGGACGCTGCTCGCGATGACTTTCCACGTCGCGTCTGATGTTCTTAATCCCTCCAGCAACCAATCACGCTGCACGATACCCAACATGGTCTTGGCGGGCCCGTCCGGCTCTGCATTCCTGTGCCGATATTGACGCGTATCGAGGACGAAGAGTTCCAGATCTGCTCCGACCCGAACCCTTCGATAGAGACGATGCGGGTCATCGGAAGGCTCACGGATGGGCCAGTAATCCAATAGAGCCTGCCGGCCGTCCGGCATCTGCGGGTCGAACGGTCCGGCGAAATTATTCCGGACGTCGTGATCATCCCACGTGACATAGACAGGCACGGCGGCAAGGAACCGTTGGAGCGGCATGGACCCCCGCTGGTACCGGTGCTTCGCGCGATACTGCTGCAATGTGTTGGCCTTGAACTCGCTCCCCGGAAAGTTCGGCGGCCCACAGACTTCGTCAGCATAGATCGTATCGCCGAGAAAGAGAAAAAAGTCGGGTGACCGGCGTTGAACCAAGGAAAAGATCGGATAGCTCTCACTGCCGGTACGGCATTTGGTCTGCCCTCCCAGGTCCCCGCTCCAGCCGAAGACCACGGGCACCCTCGAGGTCGATGACGGCAATGTCTTGAACTCGGCTGTTAGACTGCTCCCCATCGAAGGGTCGGCCGGCCCCAGCTGCTTGCGGGACAAGCGCACAAGATAGCTCGTCGCCGGCTCAAGTCCGCTCAGCTCTAACTTGAGCGTCAAATCGCGACCGGGCTCCGTGTCGCCTTCGAGGCTCCGCCAGACCTTTGACTGAGCCCATTCCTCCGCCCCGAGAGGCCGCTCTTTCGGCCGGTATTCGACGAGTACCGGAGCGGGACGTGCAGTTCGTAGCCACACAATCGCCGAGGTGCTGGTGACGTCGCCGATCGCCACTCCTTGAGGAAACAGGGAGGCCGGCTCGTTTGCCGTATGGAGAAACGGACTGCCGGGCGGTAACTCCTCGCGGTAGGAGGGGCCACAGGAGAGGTTGGCCGCCGCGACACAGGCGAAGGCAGCAACAGCGACGATCCTGGGAATCACGAGCTGCATGAGAGCTACTTACTGGAAGCGGCCGCAGCGGTCAATCAGAAGAAAAGGCTTTGCCCTCGTCTCGTTGCATTTCAGTGGAAGTCTCCTGCATACTTTCGCTCTACGAGAGGAGGAGCGAATGAGTGATACCAGCTGTATGATTCAAGGGTGCCAAGGGCGGGTGTATGCACCGGCGGGGACACAATCCATTTGCAGGGAACACTTCTTCCGATTCCTCACCTGGCGGCGGCGGCGCGGACCTCAGATGTTCGTCAAATATGCCGCGATGACGATGGAAGAGCGAGACGGCATCGCAGCAGAGTGGCAAAAGACCGTGCGTGTCGAAGATCTCCCCAGCGCCCCTACTCCTTGAACCGAGGCTCCATCGAGTCGTGCTGCAGCGCCGACGCCCAGTAACGCGGCACATTTCCACTCTTCCTAAGGCAGTCGGGTTATTCTGCGCACTGACAACCCTCCAACGGCCTCGTGGCGATATAGGTGAGGTTGTTGGTGTATCGCGCAAATCCTTTTTGCCGGCCGAAGAGACGCAGCAAACAGTCGTCTCCCTTGCGCTCGATAAAAAAGCTGTAATCGGCTCCGGACGGTGAGGAGACGCCGAAAGGCCGAGGCCCCAGTACCCCGCTGGCCAAGACAACAGTCGTATTAACCGCCAACCGATTTGCGATATCGGCTTTTTCCCCTTCATCGGCCAGAATCGATTCTATCTGGTCCCGCACGGTGCGATTGCACGACTCATCGGACAATGTCGTCACCTGCGCGACGTTGGTACAGCCGGCCATGATGACTGTTGCGAGCGCCGGCCAATAGCATCGTTTTTCCCAAAATTCCATCACTCCTCCCCGAAGCCCCCTCATGCAGCCGCGCGCTGGTTTTCACACCTGTGTGGAACCAGCAGAAGCTCTTACGGGCGGGAACCTAGCTTGGAGAGCAAGCGAAAGTCAATGAAGTGAGACGCGCCGCGCCAGCAGCATTGAGAAGAGCTAGAGGACCTGCACCGTACATAACCATATGGACACACGGGGGGCGCTCAATGAGCAGTGATCTGCAGAGGTGTGCCACGCTCTCGGATTCTGCCGGCTCGCCGGTGCAGGCTGGCCTGAATACAGAGGGCGTTGATCTCTGACACCGCGACTCACCGGCTCCTGTTAGCCTGAAGACACAGGGCGCTCACCGTCTCGCGCCCGTCCGCGCATCGTTCACCATCGAAGACCCTGCCGCCTCACCAACTCGGCGGCGTGAACAAACGTGATGCTCGTTATTCCTCGCATCGTTCACCCCATGACGGGCGAGCCATGGTGATGGATCATCAGCCACTCATCGCCGATGCGCTCGAAGAGATTCGTAGCTAAGACGCTGCTCTCAACGGGCTTTTCGCCCTGGCGGCTGGTGAGATTTTCGGTGCAGATCACCCATCCCAAGTCCCCCGCCACTTGGACCTGCACCTCCGTCAATTCGAATTTCATCGAGAACGTATTATTGAAGATCAACACCCAAGAATCGCGAACGGCAGGCCATCCGGAACGTAAGGTCCAACCGGGATGAATACAGGTCACATACTCGAGGTGAGCCCAAGCCTTGTCCATCTGAAGCATGTCCAAACTTTCGAAGGCGGCGTAAAAGCTGAGATTAGCACGAGTGATTTCTTCGATTCGCTGTTCGATCACTAGGTTCCTCCAGGCTGCGCGGCATCTTACTGCAAACACCGCAGCCGGGGCGAGCCTCATTTCTATAGCGCGGGAAGGGGCTGAGGGCCGAAGGATCCGATGAACAGCGGATTGAACCAGGTGGGCCGTCTGGTGATTGAGGCTATGTCAGCTTGCGCTTGAGACCAGCAGTCCTCCCTCCAGTGCGGTCTTAAGCAGCTGCGCCGTATTCGATACCCGAAGTTTTTTCATCATATTGGCTCGGTGGGCTTCGGCTGTCTTGATACTAATGCGCAACCGATCCGCAATGATCCGGTTGGTCATGCCGGACCAGACCAACTGAAGAATCTCCCGTTCACGTGGCGTCAGTTCTTCGGGTCGGCGTCTCGGCTGCGTCCGTCGGTCGCCCGGCTGGGAAGTGAGAGCGGATCGATCTTCGATCACTGTGTTGGGTTCCGTCGGCAGGGTGGTACGAGCGCTTTGGTTCAACATGTTTCCTCCGATAATGACAGTTTTTCCAACGACCAGATCGCTATTCCGGAATGGGAAGCCGGGTTCTGGGCTGTTCCTTGTTGAGCATTGTCTGACAGCCGCGCCGGGCGTGCCGCAGATCTACAAATGAGGAACTGTGGGCACGCATGACCACCTGACTATCAAGGACCGTGCCAATAGTGAATTATTTCTGAAGAAAGAAAAACAACAGGACTCCTGTGGAAACTCCATCGCTGATAAGCGAAGAGGCGTCAAATCCGTGGCGCCAAGGGCCGCCACCATGACTCCGGCGCTTGGAAAAGGAAAGCGATCTTGCGGATAAGAAATGCGAAACGACCGGGATGGCCGTCAGAAAAAGACGGACATAGGATTACACCGATCGAGGCGGGCAGATCCATCCCGACATGGTCATTTGGCCGCGGCTTGAACAAGGGCGGATTGTCGGCCGACCAACCAAACGCCGCCCAGGATGAGGAGGATCCCTGAAAGTTCCCTGACTCCGATTGGTTCATCGAGGACGATCGCGGACAATATCAACGCCGACACGGGAATGAGGTTCACGAATACCCCGGCGCGTGCGGGGCCTATTCCTTTCACACCAAACAGCCAGGCCTGCTGGCCGAGGGCGGTGGCGAAAACAATGAGGTAGATGAGGGCGATCCAGCCGGCCAAGGAGACGGCAGAGGGTCCGGTGAGCCACAGTTTCCGATCCGTCCAGAGTAAGGGCACTTGAAGAAGTATGGAAATCAACAGCGTCGTCCAATTGACCGTTAAAGGCGAAAGCCGCTCCATAACGGTGCGTCCTCCAATGGAATAGAGCGCCCAACTCACTAATCCCAGCAAAACCAACATTCCGCCCAACCAAGGGTTGGAACCGGCGGACAGATCGGCACCGGCGCCCGACACCAGCACAACCCCGGCGAAGGACAAGACGCACCCGGGCAGAACAGTCTTAAAAGGCACGTCGCGGATCAGCAGCGAGGACAAGAAGGCCGTAATCGCCGGACTTGCTCCGATAATGACCCCAGCCGTTGCTGCACTGATGTACCGTAGCCCGAATAGGGTGAGCAGATGGTTTCCGAGCACGCCGATTCCAAGAAGCGAGAGAATTCTGAAGTCACGCCAGGTCCATGCCGTATGCCCGCCCTCCTGCCACCACCACAGTGGAAGCAGAATCAGCAGAGCGCCCATGCCGCGAAGGACGGAAGTCTCGACGGCTGAGAATGCTCCTAACGCGAGCTTCTGGCCGACGATCGACCCTCCCCACACGACGGCAGAGGTCGTTAATGCGAGGTATGACCCAAAATCGGAAGGTCTTCCACCAAGACGCATCGCTGCCGCGCTCCACGACCCGTTTCAAACGCTATCGTTCATCATTCTTCCATGACGGATCCAGCTTCCGTCTTACGACTAGAATTCCGTCCCTGATCGTCACCAGCACTGCTGTAACGCCTCTATCTTGGGCGACCAGTCGGTTGACCTCTTGAATGGCCGCCGTTCGCTGATCGGAAGGTGGCTCCAGAAGCACATCCCCGTCCCACAAGACGTTATCGATGAGGATCACGCCATGAGGCGCGAGCAGCTCGAGGGCGCGGCGATAGTAGTTCACATAGTTTTGCTTGTCCGCGTCGATGAACACGACGTCGAACGGGCCCGTGAGCCGATGCATCGTTTCCAATGCCGGCCCCATCCGGATGTCGATCTTGGCGCCATGCGGCGATTGAACGAAATATCGCCTTGCGACCGCCGCGTACGATTCGTCGACCTCACAAGTGATGACCATCCCCCCCGGCGGAAGTGCTTCCGCAAAGCAAAGCGCGCTGTATCCAGTAAACATTCCGATTTCCAATACTCGACTCGCACCGGTTAATCCGGCGATCATATGGAGAAACGCGCCTTCCAATGGCCCAACGATCATCCTTGCCAACTCGATCGTTCGTTCAGTTTCTTGTCGCAGGGCCCGCCGGGTCGGGCTTTCAGGCAGTGAGTGAGCCTCTGCGTACCCTTCAATATCGGCGCGAATCAAGTCGGCCATCGTTTCACTCCGAAGACAGGTTGTGCGAGAATGCAATGAGAGAGCGGCGGAATCATACCACGGAGGCAGCACAAGGAGTCAGGCGTGAAGACATTGACGACCCTGGAACCACTCACGACGAGGTTGTTGGAAATCCAGCGAATCAACAGCGCGGCCTCGGTGCTGTCCTGGGATCAGGAAACCTACATGCCGGCCGGGGGAGGCGCCGCGCGGGCGGAGCAGATCGCGGTGCTGCATGGGTTAGCGCATCAAAGGTTGGTGTCCGGTGAAGTGGCCGCGCTTCTGTCCGGATGGGTGGATCCCAGCACAGGACAAGCGATAGACGGAACGGGCGGCTGGGATGAACCCTCGCGATCGCTGCTGCGCGAGGTCTGGCGTGATTTCAGCCGTGCCAAGAAGCTGCCCTCGACTTTCGTCGTTCGGCTCAGTCGTGAATGTTCCTTAGCACAGCAAGCGTGGGTGGAAGCGCGAGAGGCGAATGATTTCAAGGCCTTTATGCCCCATTTGCAGGCCGTGCTGGACATGAAGCGAGAAGAAGCGACCTATCTCGGGTACAAGATGTCGCCGTACGACGCACTCCTAGACACTTACGAGCCCGGCTGCACAGTCGCGAAACTCACCCCGCTCTTCGACCGGCTCAAGACAAAGCTAGTCCCGCTGTTACAAAGGATCAGCGAGAGCGAGATCTGCATCGATCAAAGCATGCTCGCCCAGCGCTTCGATAACGACAGGCAAGTGAAGTTCGGCCGACTCGTGCTGACCGCTATGGGATATGATTTCGAACGGGGGCGATTGGACCTGTCGGCGCATCCCTTCACGACGTCGTTTCACCCGACCGATGTGAGGCTGACGACGAGGGTGTTCGAAGACGACCTGCCGTCCTGTCTCTTTAGCTGCATACATGAAGGCGGGCATGGGTTGTACGACCAGGGTCTCGATCCCCGCTATTACGGCACGCCTCTCGGCGACTCTGTGTCGCTGGGAATCCATGAAAGCCAGTCGAGGCTCTGGGAGAATTGCGTTGGACGCTCCCGGGCTTTCTGGCAATTCTTC
>DASTLA010000040.1:0-6885 GCA_035715525.1 Nitrospiraceae bacterium | reverse complement strand
TTAGCGCAGCGGTTAGCCACGGGTCCTGGCATGCCCGCCTGCTATTGAGCGTGGACGAAGCGCAAGCAGCGAGGTGGAAGGAAGTCCTCACTTGGGATCATGAAGGATTGGCGGTGGTATCGCCGGCCGGACATTCCCCGGGGTTGGCACTGGATACTGTACTGTTCTCGGCACGCCTGGCGCGGGGCATGACGCTCCTCACTCAAGGGACCGCGTTCGACGTGGTGGCGCAGCAATATCTTAATCCATCCGATTGGGGAGACCGCCCGCTCACGCTGTTCCAAGCTCATGATCATGTGATGGTGCATCACACTGAAGCAGAAGATCCCGCCTTCGAATGGTTCTATACGCTCGGGCTCGTCAAATTTGGCTTGGATGAGCTGGAGCTGATTCGCCCGCGCGGGCTCCCCAGCCTCGAGGCCATCCAATTGCTGACCGAAACAGCCGACGGCGTCCTCCGGTCCGGTCAGAATCAAAAGATCGGGAATTTCTTGGACTTGCCCACCCTGGCTCAGACGGTCCGTTTCATCAAACACCGCACTGCCGCACCGACCGGACGCATGACTGCGTTCAGACAGATCTCGCTGTGAAGTCTGCATATTTCATCTATTCTTCAATAACTTACGACAACCTGCTCCACTGCTCTAGGTCTTCTGGCCCCGTTGACAAGGTTTTTCCGGGCGTGTTACCAGGAAAAGGATTTGGACGAGTCGTGCATCTCACAGTGATCTAACCAGTAGGAGGATTCCGATGGGTGATGTGGCAGCAGAAATCAAAATCGGCGATTCCGCGCCGGATTTCAATTTAAAGGACCAGGACCAGAAGGATGTGAAGCTCAGCGACTACAAGGGAAAAAAGAACGTCGTCCTGTGCTTTTATCCGCTCGACTGGAGCCCGGTCTGTCAGGGTGAGAACAAGTGTCTCACCGATGACTTCCCGAAATTTCAAGGCGCCAATGCCGAAGTGTTCGGCATTAGCTGCGACAGCTTTTTCTCGCATAAGGCCTGGGCCGATTCACTCGACCTCAAGCACCGGTTGCTGGCCGATATGCATCGCACTGTCAGCAAGGCTTATGGCCTGTATTTCGAACCACTGAACTGCTCCAAGCGTGCCACCGTCATCGTCGACAAGAACGGGAAGGTGGCTTATGTGAAGGTGCAGGAAATCAAGACGGCACGTGACGACAAGGATATTTTGAACGCGCTGCAAAAACTATCGTAAGTCCTGAATCCGAGGACCGGGAAGTCTGATTTCCGGTCCTCGGCTTTTTTGAGTAGGCTCATGGGAACAGTGGAAGACGTTCGCGACGACAACTACAAGGAATTTACCGAGAGCCCCGGCGCCGTGGTGGCCTACGGCTTGGCCACCTGCGAACCTTGCAAACAATACGATCCGATTCTCGAAGAAGCCGCGGCTAAATTTCCCAGCATCAAGGTGGGGAAGGCCAAGATGCATGTGCCCGGCCGTTGCCGCGAGATCAAGAAGGCCCATACGTTCGAAACTTACCCGACTACGCATTTCTTTGCCCATGGCAAGCTGGTTTTGACTCGGGAGGGGCTCGTGGAGTCAGCCGAACTTGCCGCACTCATCTGCGATCATTTGCTCAAATAACCCGTCCCGCTTTTCATCCGACACCGATTCTCCACCTTCTGCTATCCAGTACAATGACGCGATGCGTGGCTTATCCCATGATTGCCCTGGCCGAGGCAGGGGCCGCCAGCGTGGTTTGCGTCATTTCATCGTGGCCTCCACCCTTCTCCTCACGCCGCCACTCGTGCTCAGCACAAGCGCCGAGAACGGACGAACGGACAGCATGGTTCGTATACCAGCAGGAGAATTCCTGATGGGAAGCGACAGCGGAGAGCAAGACGAGCGACCGGCTCATCGAGTGTACCTGGCAGCATTCGCAATTGACCGTTACGAGGTCACCGTCGCGGAATTTGCGGAATTTATGGCGGCCCAAGCGGTCGAACCGCCGTTTAAATGGGCGGAGGCCCGCAAAGCAAACCATCGCGACAAGCCGGTGGCAGGCGTCGATTGGTTCGATGCTCGAGATTATTGCCGCTGGCGAGGAAAGCGGCTTCCCACTGAAGCCGAATGGGAAAAGGCGGCTCGTGGAACGGATGGCCGAACGTACCCTTGGGGCGAGGACCGTCCCACCAAGGCCCATACCAACGCCGGTCAAATGAAATGGACGGGATACGATTCGCTGGCCCGAGTCGGCCGTTATGAACGCGGGCAAAGCCCCTACGGGGTCCACGATATGGCCGGCAGTCTATGGGAATGGGTAGCCGATTGGTACGAGCAGACCTATTACTCGTCCAGTCCGGACGTGAACCCGATCGGCCCATCCGCGGGGCCCTTACGGGTGCTTCGAGGAGGGGCTTGGAACAACGATGCCAGAACCATCAGGTCGGCGAACCGCGCGGCCTATGCGCCTGATGCCCGGCGGAACGACGTGGGTTTTCGCTGTGCGAAAAGGGCGGACTAAAATCGGCGTGAAACGGCGTGAGCAACCGGTGTGATAGAAGTGAGCCGGTCTAATTCCGGAGCGGCCTCTGCGGCTCGGAGCCGAATCTTGAAGATGACCCTCCGGCTCTTGTCACGATCGGGAAAGCTTCCCCCGTCCAGCACGAGGTCCTGCCGCCCTCGTCCGCTCGCGGAAGTTTTCTCCTGAAAGCAGCGGGAAGCCCAGGGTGTCCGTTCCTCGATGACTTGAAGGCTCTTCACCATGACGTTCAACGATCGTTCCTGGCTCAATCTCAAGTTGTGAATGTCGGTGCCTCGATCATCGGTATGCCCTTCGATTACGAGCGAATCGATGTTCTCCCTGAGTGCGCCACACAGCAGTCCCGCATAGGCCGGCATGGATTCGGCCAGAAAGCGCTCGGCTGCGGGGGAGAGCGTCCCTTTCCCGAACTCGAAGTTGAGTAATTGCTCCGGGACGACAATGCGCACGACGTTGGGATCAACCGGGTCGGGATCAAGCGACAGATCGAACCGTTTAAAATGGTCCCGCAGTTTTCCTTTGATCTCTTCGCTAAGGTCCCGGGCCGGCTTTCGTTCCGGGACCGGTTCTGGAATTTTGGCTTGGGAATCGGCTTCCGAGACTTTCGTGACGTAAGCCGTAAACAGCAAGATGAAGATGACCGCCAACGATGTCATGAGGTCCGTGATGCCGACCGTCAGGACGGATGCCCCTTCGCCCGATTCTTGGTACAGCGGCCGCCTCATGTCAGAAGGCCCCTTTGGCCTCGGCGCTTTGCCGCCAGTTGGCGAACCAGCGGAGTCCCATCATGCCCTCGTCCGGCATCGAGTCATCCGTGAAGGCCGTTTCAGCCTCTCGATAGGTCGGCAGGCTATCCGCCGCTACGCAGTGCTCGTTTGATTGCGGAATTTCATCAGCCTCCCATGTCCTCGCCATCGAGGTCCTGCCCCGCTCGACACCGAGCGCCTGCACCGAATGGGACAAAGTTTGAATGGCCCGGTTCAGCTCTTGTATCGGGGCCGCGATCGTCTGCTGCATGATCCGAGTCAGTTCCTCCGTCACTGGTCCTGACGACGTTCCGCGAGCGATCGGCTCCCATCTGCAAAGTCCCTCGACCGCCTCACGTAGCGCGGCCACCGTGGGGCTCAATCGCTCACTCACGGTGCCGGCCAAGCGTTCGGCCAGATCCCCGGTCGGTATTGAGGCCGCAACGGAGACGGCCTGGAGCTGCCCCCCGGGAGTGAAGTTCTCCAACATTTGCTCCATCGTCTTCCGCGGAAACAATTCGTCGACCATCGTGATGAATTCCTGTTGAGTCGCGGCAAGGCGATGAAGCGCCGACTTCTCGAGAAGCAGGAACAGATTGGCGCACACGAGGCCGACGATGGACGTGAGAAACTTGCCCGCCAGGCCGTTGATGAGGCCTTGGATGCCGACGATGTGTGACCCGTCGGCGTGCAGCTTGCTGAGCCCGATGAGAATGGCGAGAAACGTGAGCAACAAGCCGAGGCCGGTGATCAACGAGGGGAATTGGTTGTAGAAAGCGAGATTTAACTCGCCGTTTAAAAGATCCCGAGGAAAGAATTCGGCCGCGGGCTTGGTCGCAAACACGCGAGGTTCGATGAACCAGGCCGTACGTTCCACCACGAACGTCTTGCGGAAATGAAGCCAGGCCTGTGCCAAGCGCGGTTCGCGTCGGATGGCGTGATCAAGGGTCTGCACGTCGTCCACGTCAATGCGGGACGGACGAACACCGCCTTGTTTGGCCTGCTTCTTGGGATCGGAAAACGCCGAGAACGCCAGCCAATCGGACTGCAGGCCCTTGCGCGCATTGGCCAACGAAAGGAGCGTCGGCCGGACCCGCAAATAGCACCGCTGGACGCTCGAGACGGCCGCGGTCAACCGGATGACGTGCCAGAGGAAAAAGACCAGCAATCCGCAGGAACCAAGCCAGCTCAACATGGGGCTATGCAGCCCGCCAAACAACGCGACATCGTGACTGAGAAATTCCCAAAATCCGGTCATACGCAAGTCCTCCATCCGCTCTGAGGTGACTTCCGCCCGCGGATGGAGCTTTCAACTTTCAGGCCAGCGCGAAGCCGGCTGAAATCTCACAAACGCAAGCATTCGAAGGATGGACGTCGCCTGAAAAGAACTGCTGGTGGGTAGGATTTGCCGGATCAGGGAGGATTTTGCTCAGGAGCCCGAAAACCTTGCCAGATCAGCCCGCGTATTCGTAAGCCAGATCGCGTGTACGAACGAGTTTCACGAATTGCAGCGTCCCGCCGGGGATGGATGGAGCGAGACAATCCCAGACCGTCTTGCTGAGGAATTCACCGCCGACGGCCGGTACGTTGAGCACACTTCTGAGATCCTGCCCCTCGAACCGGCCAAGAATCCGTCCCTTGACCAGTCGGTCCAGGGCCGCGATATCGGTGACCATCCCCGTTTCCGGATCGATGCGACCGTTCACGGTCACGAAGAGATCCCAGGTATGGCCGGCATGATTCTCATGCACGGCAGTGAAGGAATAGCGCCGCGTGACCGACGCGACCTCCAGCCCTCTCGCGGCGGTGAGATCGGCGCAGAGATCTTCATCTTCGTACAGCCGAACCTGATGCAAGGTTCCGATATCGGGCTGGCCTTCAAGTTTTTCCCAAAGGACGCGGGCAATGTTTTCGGAAGTCGGGATGCGCGAGGCGAAATACGGAAGATCCAAATTGAGGTGTTTATGATCGAACTCTTCCAGCACCTGCAACAGGATGCGTTTGAGGTCGAAGAGGTTGATGACCATGCCGGTGCGCCGATCCACTTCACCCGCGATAGTCACCTCCAGCATATAGTTATGGCCGTGTCCGGGCTCGTTGTAACAAGCGCCAAAGACCGCGCGGTTTCGCGCTTCGTCCCATTGCGGCTTGTGGTAGCGATGCGACGCGGCAAATTCAATGCGTTTGGTCAGCAAGACAGAAGACATGTTTGACCCATTGTGTAATGAGGAATGAGCAGGCAGTGGATGTGCCGGGACAACTCTGCCCCTGATTCGTTATCTTGCCTCAGCTGCGCCGAGATCGGTCAGCCATTCCTGCCGCATGTCCCAAGGCACGTCGACTTCGGCTTCATATCCATCGTGCCGGATCGTCAAGGCCACGCGGGCAGCCGGCTCCTCCATCGCCCGCACCATCGAACCGGACGGTGTGAACCGGACGAAATGCACGGCGCTGATCTTCGTTTCGTGACTGTGGCCGCTCTCAAATACTCCATACACGACCTCCCCGCCGGCACGCAATCCGACGGTCTGTCCGCGGTCCAGCCCCATGAACAAATCGAGCCACTGCTTCATCGTATCAGGATCCGTGAGCTCGATCAGAAGCGTGGCGCTCAATTCCCCGCGACCGGGCAGCAAGGCATTGTAGACATCCAACTCATCCCGGATCTTTTCAGGGTTGGTAATGCGCTCGGCACGAACCATTTCTTGGATCTGGAACCGCAGCGTGTCCCGATTTTCAAAGACCAATGTGATTTTATCCCCGACGGAGATCCGGCGTCGCCGCTTCAACGCGATAATGCGTTCCCGAAACGAGCTTCGCTGTTTCTCATACTCCTCGTTGGGAAGCACGTCCTGCAACGTAATCGGTTCCACGGGTCATCCTTCCGGCAATTACTTGGATCCGGCAGCCGTCATGCCCTGGTCGGACGACGGCAAACCATAGGCGTCCCGCACGATTTGAATGGGATGGCGGGTCGCTCGTCCGCCGACATGCGAGGCAGCGCCGGCCTGGTCGAGCTGCAAACCTGCGAGCGGGCAATCGGAGGCTACGACATCGGCCGGTGCCTGTTCGATGGCGCGGACGGCCTTTCGGGCAATGTTCATCGAAAGCGGAAAAAATTCGGTCTTGGCCGACCAGGTTCCGTCGTGACCGGAACATTTTTCGATCACCTCCACCGTCGCGCCGGCACACTCCATCAGCTCTTTCGATTTGAAGCCGATATTCTGATCTCGAAGATGACAAGGAACTTGATAGGACACTCGGCCGGGGCTTTGGACGAAGTCCAGAGCCAGTTGACCATCCCGCTTCAGCTTCATCAGGTATTCACAGATATCGAAAGTTTTTCCAGCTACCAGCCGTGCCGCCTCCCCGGGTACCAGTTCCGGATACTCCCGCTTCAACATCAGGCTGCAGCTGGGCACCGGAACCACGATCTCATAACCCTTCTCGACCCACGGCGCCAGAGAGGCGATGTTGCGCGCGGCAGCGGCCTCCAGGGCCTTGCTGTCCCCCACATCGAACGAGGGCATCCCGCAGCAGGCTTGTTGGGGCATCACCACGCTGATACCGTTCTTCTCCAATACCTGCACGGCCGCCTTTCCCACATCCGTCGCCTGGTAATTCACGAGA
>DASTLA010000039.1:0-13077 GCA_035715525.1 Nitrospiraceae bacterium | reverse complement strand
TTTGACCGACACGGGGTTTTTCTACACTCGCCGCTTCATGCGGATCTATCCTCCCTTCCTTCTCGCCTCAGTGGGGTTTCTCTGGCTGGGGCTCGTCGATGAACGGACATTTTTTAAGGGTATCACTCTTTCAAACATGTTCCTGGGATCGGACTTCCTTACCCTGTGGTTCGTGACCCTGATTGCGATCCTCTATCTTATTCTTCCGGTCTTCCTCATTCGCTATTCCGCGGTTCGAGTCATTGCTGTCACATCTATAGTTTGCCTGGCTCTGTATCTGATCCATGCGGTGAGTGATCGGGTCGACCTCCGCCTGCCCCGCTATCTCATACCGTTCGCCGTAGGGGTCATCGCATCTCGATCTCGACTGCAGCAGCTCATGCTGACACCGCTCACCGTCGCCATAGCGGTTCCGCTTTTTGTGGCGGCCGACATAGCATTCGGCCGTGCCGGTGTCATAGGGCAAGAAGTTGTCGTGGAGATGGCGATCCTGGCGAGTCTACCGCTGATGCTGTACTTGGGCAAGGCCGTGACACCGATCCTACACCGGAGGACGATCGATGTGATTGCATATGGAAGCTACATGACCTATCTCGTGCACAGAATTGTGTTCGAGGGTGCCATGTGGGTGTACCGACCATCCGATCTGTCCACAGCGGTGCTCTATTTCATCGGATGTGTAATGCCTATTACCATCCTATCGGGAGCGGCGATCCAGCGAACCTACGATGTTGTGCTTCATTTCTGGCACAGACGATTCGGTCTACAGTTGAGTCTTGCACAGGCAAGCCGCCGTAGCTGAAATTCAACCGCCGCCGATCCCTACCCTCCGGGAGGAAGGCCTGGTAGGATGCCGCGTGAAGATGGAACTGGTTGACGATTCTCCAGCACGTCGGTCCGCCGTGGGCTTCATACTCGTGACGGTCCTCCTCGATGTCCTTTCGTTCGGCATTATCATTCCGGTCTTGCCCAAATTGGTCGAAGACTTTATGGGGGGCGATACGGCGCTTGCGGCCCACACCTACGGCCTGATGGGCACGGCCTGGGCGCTCATGCAGTTTTTCTGTTCGCCGATCCAGGGCTCTCTCTCCGACCGGTTCGGCCGGCGTCCTGTCGTGCTGATGTCCAACGTAGGTCTCGGGCTCGATTACGTCCTGATGGCGTTGGCTCCCAATGTCTCATGGCTTTTTCTAGGACGGGTGATTTCCGGCATCGCCGCGTCGAGCTTTAGTACGGCGGGTGCCTACATTGCAGACATCACGAGGCCGGATCAGCGGGCGGCCGGCTTCGGTATGGTTGGTGCGGCGTTCGGCTTGGGTTTCATCCTGGGACCCGCGGTGGGCGGCCTGCTGGGAGCGGCGGACCCGAGGTTGCCCTTCTGGGGCGCGGCGATCGCGAGCCTCTTGAATGCGTTGTACGGGTTGTTCGTCCTGCCCGAATCGTTGCCGCGCGAGAAGCGCATGCCCTTTGCCTGGAGACGGGCCAATCCCTTGGGATCGCTCGCGCTATTGCGCTCGCATCATGAACTGTTCGGTCTCGCCACCGTGGCCTTCCTTGGCTACCTTGCGCACGTTGTATTACCGAGCACCGCCGTGCTCTACCTCGGCTATAGGTATGGCTGGGGCGCTTCGACGGTTGGACTGACGCTGGCAGCCGTCGGGACCTGTGCCATGATCGTGCAAGGAGGGCTGGTGAAACCGATGACGGCCCGCCTGGGCGAACGGAGGACATTGCTGCTCGGCCTGCTCTGCGGGGCGGCGGGGTTTGGCATCTATGGACTCGCGCCGAACGGAGTGATCTACTATTGCGGCATTCCGATCATGGCGTTTTGGGGCTTGGCCGGACCTTCGGTACAAACGTTGATGACGAGACGCGTCGGTCCCTCCGAGCAGGGACAGTTACAGGGGTCACTGGGGAGTCTCATGGGAATCGCCGGGCTGATCGGCCCGGCTGTCTTCACCGAAACGTTCGCTTATTTCATCCGCCCGCGCTCCGATTGGCATCTTCCCGGCGCCCCGTTGCTGTTGGCTTCACTGATGCTGTTGACCGGTGCCATACTGGCTTGGCGAACGACCGGCCCCCACCGATGAGCGCTCCAGTGCAGTCGGGGTGCGCGCGCCTGGTCCGCACCCGGACGATATGTTATAAGGCTTCGCGCGATAGTTGGACGAGCGGAGGAAGCATGGGTAAGAGAGAAATCGACGACAGTCAGCGATTAATGCGGTTGATGTTCAAGGCGCATCCATGGCACGGCGTGTCCATCGGCGATCACGCGCCGGAGGTGGTCACGGCCTACATCGAGATCGTTCCGACCGATACGGTGAAATATGAGGTCGACAAGGCCAGCGGATTCCTGAAAGTGGACCGGCCCCAGCGGTTCTCCAATTTTTGCCCCGTCTATTACGGACTCATCCCGCAGACCTATTGCGGAGACAGCGTTGCCGCCTTGTTCGCCAAACGGGCCAAGCGGAAGGGGATGGTCGGCGACGGCGACCCGCTCGATATATGCGTCCTCACCGAAAAGACCATTCCCCACAGCGACATTCTGCTCACAGCGCTGCCTATCGGTGGCTTCAGCATGGCCGACGGCGGCGAAGCGGACGACAAGATCATCGCGGTGATGAGGGACGATGCCGTCTACGGCGGATTTACCGACATTGCAGAATGTCCCATGACGCTGCTCGATCGGCTGCAGCATTATTTTCTTACCTACAAGCAGGCACCGGGCTCGACCCACCACAAGGTGGAAATTACGAGCATGTATGGCCGCGACGAAGCCCTCAAGGTCATCGGCTCCAGTCATGACGACTATTGCAAAAAATTTCCCGAGCTGGAATCGTTGTGGGGCAAGTCGTCCAAACCCTAGCTCGATCGCGAAAGGCGATTCGGAACCTTTATGAAACAGGACAAGACCCATTCCGATCCCACCACGTCTGCCCATGGATTTTCACCGGGATTCGCCGCGCTGGGGTTGGAGGCCTCGCTCCTCGCGACGCTGGACAGCCTGGGCTATGAGGAGCCGACGCCGATTCAACGGGAAACGATTCCGCCGCTGTTGGCGGGCCGCGACGTATTAGGGCAGGCGGCCACCGGCACGGGAAAAACCGCGGCCTTCAGCCTGCCGCTCTTACAGCGGATCGCACATGGTCCGCGGCAACGACCCTCGGCGCTGATCCTGGTGCCGACGCGCGAACTGGCCATCCAAGTGGGGGAGGCGGTGCAGCGCTATGGAAAGGAACTTCGGGTGACGGCACTTTCCATCTATGGAGGGCAGGCCATGGGGCCTCAGCTGCAGGCATTGCGGCGGGGAATCGACGTGGTGGTGGCGACCCCGGGCCGCGCCTTGGACCATTTGCGGCGGCAAACACTGCGGTTGGCCGGTCTCCAAGTCGTGGTGCTCGATGAAGCCGACGAAATGTTAGACATGGGATTCGCGGAGGATCTCGAGGCCATTCTCCAACAGACCCCCGGAACCAAACAAACCGCCCTCTTTTCAGCCACGATGCCCCCGCGCATTGCGGCCATCGCCCGCAAATACTTGAAGGAGCCGGTCGAAGTATCGATCGCCCGCGAGCCGGTGAAGGCCGGCGTGGCACCGCGGGTGCAGCAAACAGCCTATGTCGTCTATCGTCAACATAAGATCGCCGCTCTCGCGCGCGTCCTCGATATGACGGCGCCGAAATCCGCCTTGGTATTCTGCCGGACGAGACTCGAGGTCGACGAGGTCACTGCGACGCTGAATGCCCGCGGCCATCGTGCCGAAGCCATCCACGGAGGAATGAGCCAAGGGCAGCGCGATCGCGTCATGCAGGCCTTTCGGTCAGGGCAGACGCAATTGCTGGTCGCCACGGATGTCGCCGCGCGAGGGCTGGATATTCCGAGCGTCTCACACGTGATCAACTACGATCTGCCTTCTTCCCTCGAAGTCTATGTCCATCGAATCGGTCGGACGGGCAGGGCGGGGCGCGAAGGTGCGGCCATCACGATCGTGGAGCCTCGCGAGCACCGGTTGTTGCGGAGCGTCGAACATATGACGAAAGCGAAGATCACAGTTGCTCCCGTGCCGAGTGTGGCCGATCTCAAACGCACACGATTGGAGCGAACCGGCGTGGCGGTGAAAGAGGCCATCGCAGGGAATGATCTGGAAGCCTTCCGTGCCGTGGTGGCCGCATTGAGCGAAACCGGGTCCGCCGAAGAGGTCGCGGCCGCCGCGGTGAAACTCGTGTATCGCTCATTCGGCGGAGAACGGACCGAGGAAGAGATCCCTCCCGTGCAGCCGCGCGGTCCCGAGCCGGCTCGTCCTGTCGCACGTCACGGGGCCGGGACATCGGCCTACGAGGGAAGTCGTGGCCGGCCCGGCCGTATGGGGCGTCCGACCAGAATGGTTCGGGTCTATGTCGGCGCCGGCCGGACTGCGGGGATTCGACCCGGTGATCTGGTGGGTGCCATCACCAACGAGGCAGGCATCACGTCCCGCGAGATCGGCGCGATCGAAGTAGAAGATCGGTTCTCCGTCGTCGATGTTTCGGAGGACGCGGCGCGTCAGGTGATCGAGGCTTTGGGAAGGACGCGTCTCAAAGGACAAAAGGTGGCGGTGAGGGTGTTTAGGGAGTAGTTTTATGGGCGAGCAGCTCAGTTGCCCTTCGTGCTCGCTGCCCGCGCACCAAGACCGATTGAACTTTCAAATGAAGGGCGGTGCTCGGTCAATGCGCGCAGTGAAGGGCAACCGAGCTATCCCCCCCCCCGCAACCCACACGACGGGATGGGAAACAAGCGACAGCAAGCTCGGAAGGATCATGAGTAGACGCGCGCACGTGAGAATGAACCGCTGCTCCCCTTCACCAGGATTGCTTGCCTCACCGCCCGGAGGCGGAGAAGCCAGCAAGCTTGGATGGGCCAACAAGAAATAGGCTAACCGCTGGGCTGTACAATTCTCGCCGTCCCCTCCCTTCCTCTCCTTTCTCTTCAGTCTGACGGTTGTTGATGGTTGGCGCGTTGCCGTGACACGTCCCATCGTAAGAAGGGGATTGACGAACCGTCCCGCTCCGGCTATTAGTTAGGACTCCTAAATAATTCAGAAAGGTGCGGGAAGGAGGCGGGGATGGAGACGGTGAAGGTGTTCGATACGTGGGTCGAAGCCGGCGGGAAGCTTTTGCATTACGATGTGATGACGACGGACGAGAAGACGGCGCTGAAACTGGCCAGTGAGTATATGACGGCCTTGGGACATCAGACCGTCAAGGTCACGGCACAGGAATGCCAATTCTGCCATCAGGAGCCGCTGGTGATGTACTCCGAGAAGCAACAACAGGAGTTTCGCCTCAAAGGCGGGTTCATTGTGCCGTTGTCCGCCTGAGGATGGATGATGAAGGAATTGCCGATGCGAGAGGACGAGGACATCGTCGAGCACATCATCACAGGATTGGCCAAAGTGTCCATGGCGTTCAGAAGCCAGGCATGGGAAGGCGGCACAGTACGGGGATTGACACCGACACAGGGGCACATCCTTGCCGCACTGGCCGAGAGATCGGAACGCGAGGTGCGGGTGACGGACGTCGCGGATGCGCTGGCGATCACGGTGCCGACCGCCAGCGACGCCGTCGCCACGCTGGAACAGAAAAAGCTCGTCAGGAAACAGCGGTCCTTGCTCGACAGCCGTGCGCTGGCCCTCTCGCTGACGGCCTCCGGGAGGCGGGAAGCTTTGCGCAGCGGCGGGTGGAGCGAGGTGGTGCGTGCCGGCGTGCGACTGCTCAGCTCCGAGGAGAGGAGGGTCTTTCTCAGGGGCCTCGCGAAGGTGATGCAGTCGCTTCAGGAGCAGGGCGCGATTTCCACTGTCAGGATGTGTGCCGGTTGCACCTATTTCCGTCCTTACGTGCACGCCGATTCCGCCAAGCCGCATCACTGCGACTGCCTCGGGAAACCGATGGGAGAGGGACAGTTGCGGCTGGACTGTTCCGATTTCCTTCCAGCCTCGGAAGCCGACAGAGCCGACCGATGGCGGCGATTTCTGGATGGGCGGTGCCGTCATTAGTGCCTTGCTTGCCTCCGGCTTGCTGATTTGCTCGCGGTGAGCCCTCACCGTCATTGTCTCATCAGCGCGAACAAGACCGGAGCGAGCAGCCAGAGAATGCCTTTTCCGAAGAACAGCGCAAAGCCGACGAGACCGACGCGGGACCATGTCGCTGAAGGCTGCGCGGGTTTCGTCACAGACTCGTTCGAGCGTCGCATAATCACCTCCCTCTTTTCCCGAGAGGGCAGAGAACCGGATGACCGGTCTCTGCCTCTTGGATCAGGCCACTGTAGCGGGACGGGGATGCGCATCTCTCGCGGCATAGGGCCGGACAGCCGGTACGAGCATGGGTACCTCTTGACGATAGGCTTCATAAGCCGGCCCATGCATGGCGACGAGGTCGCGCTCTTCGAAGTGGATGGCGATGAGAATGTAAGCCGTCGTGGCCGCCGCAAACAGCAGATGCGCCGCCGTCATCGTGGGAGCCGCCCAGAATGTCAGCAGCCAACCGACATAGAGCGGATGGCGGACGTAGCGATACAGGCCCGGCGTGGCAAACGTCGGCGGCCGGTAGGGAATGCGCCTTGCGTAGAGCCAGACCTGTCGCAGGCCGAAGAGATCGAAGTGATTGATGAGGAACGTCGCGGCCAGGACCAAGAGCCAGCCGCCGGCAAAGAGCCCGTACATCGCCCTGCGGAGCCAGGAGTCCTGGACGTCCCATATCACGCCTCCCATCGGTTCCCAAGCGTGAAATAACAGCAGCAAGGCCAGGCTCGAAAGGATCACGTAAGTGCTTCGTTCGACCGGTTGAGGCACGAGCCGCGTCCACAACCGTTTGAATTCCGGTCGTGCCATGACGCTGTGCTGCACCGCAAAGAGTGTGAGGAGCGACAGGTTGATCAGCAGGGCCCGTCCCAGCGGCGAGGTCGCTTCGCCGTCGATGGTCCCGCCGAAGCCCACGTTGCCGAGAAAGGCGACGGCGTATAGAAAGGTGCCGAGAAACAGGAGATAACAGAGCGCGCCATAGATCAATGCAGCGTACCGGTTCATGGGGGAGTCTCCTTCGTCGTGAGGGGTCCGCATCCGGGGCGTCCGGATGCGGAGCCGGTTCAGCTTAGGGGTTGAGAAACGATTTCGATGGACACGGGAACCGGATTGGACAGCGTGTCGTATACCGGGGAAAACTTCGTGAGTTCTTTCAATTCCTCAGCCGACGCATCGGATTGGATCACGAAGTTGACCCGGATGCTCTGATAGCCTTTCCGGACCCGCTCCGACAAACCCAGAAATCCCTGCAAGTCGAGATCGCCTTCCACTGAGGACTCCAAGGAGTCGATGCGAATACCGCGCGCGGCTGCATGGTAGACCAGCGACGTCGTCAGACAGGCCGCGAGCGCATGCAAGACATATTCTGCCGGGTTGGCTCCATGATCTTCCCCGAGCAGCACGGGCGGCTCGTCCGATACGAGCACGAAGGGTTTGGTGCGGGTCACGTCTTCTTGACCGGCGGCGTAAAAACCTTGGATAGAGGATCGATTGTGCCCGCCGCTGATCCATCGATTCCTCGCACGGAACTGCCCGCGCCCCAATGCCGGCTGTGAGGTAATCGCCTGGACGGTTTCGCCCAACCGATCCACGTTGACGCCGTTGACGATCGTGCTGAAGGTTGCCTGTGACATGAGAAGACCTCCTGGATTGATGTGAGGGTTGTGGATGCAGTGCCGAAACAAAAGCCGGTCGGCATTCCGGCAGAACCAGTCCCAGTTCATCCCTGCACCCGTTCGAGCGATATCCGCCGGAACACCGCTCCGCATGGGGGAATCGCCGATTGGATGGAGAGATACGTACGGCGCAGCAGACCGAGGCTCAAAGGCTCTCCCCGGTTCCACGGGGCAAGCGAAAGGGTACGGGCCAAAAAACAGTAGCCGGCCAGCACGCGAGCCGTGGTCCCCATCAACTGGACCCAATGGATCCATTGCAGGGGCTCCCACAAACCGGCCAACAGCAGGCCGAGATAGGCAACCCGGACCTGCAAGGGAAAAGAGGTAGGCTCTTGCGTGACCCAGGCCACGTGGCCGATCTGAATCAGGCAGAGTCCGATCGCCCACCAGATCCCGGCCATGCGACCGGAGAGGCCGATCGTCAGGAATACCACCGTGACGGCCCAATACCACCAGCCTAGATCCCTTGCCGTTCTCATGTTCGCCTCCTTCCCTGATGTGTCGAGCTGATGGGAAGAGGCAAAGCACTATCGATACCAGCGAGGATTTTGCGCGGGATGTGTAGCAATCCAACGACTTAGCCGGCGGTCATCGGGAACGAGCCGATGCGGAACTTCGAGGATTCTCGAAATCTCGTGAGCGTATTTGCGAGATTTCATGAACGACGCGCCATCCTGACCCTTGAGGGATGACGCCTGACGTGTGATTGACGTGTGACGAACGGCGCTTGACGTGTGACGAATGACGCTTGACGATGCTGGGGTCAGCGGGGCTTATGGATGCCGAGCGTTTTCATGCGCGAGGACAGAGTGGAGGGGTTCATCCCGAGCAGCGAGGCAGCTCCGCTGTCGCCCGATACCTTCCAGTGGGCAGCTTCCAACGCGCGCAGGATGTTCGCCCGTTCGAGATCTTCCAACTCGCGGGCGGTACGAATGGGGCTGGTCGATGAATCGAGGAGGGGCTTTGAGGACGAAGCCGGCGCGGGAAGTGCTCCGTCCAAGTTCAACAGACCATTGGTCGCGGTGATGACCGCGCGCTCGATGACGTTTTGTAACTCCCGCACATTCCCGGGCCAATGGTACGACATGAGGCGCCGCGCGCAGTCCGGCGTGAGCGGCGTAATCCTGCGGCCCATGCGGCCGGCGAATCGTTGCGCGAAGGCCTGGGCCAGTTGCACGATGTCCTCCCCGCGCTCGCGGAGCGGGGGAAGTTGGATCGGAAACACGTTCAATCGATAATAGAGATCTTGGCGGAAGGTTCCTTCCCGCACGCAGGTCGCCAGGTCGCGGTTCGTCGCGGCCAACACCCGCACATCGACTCTCTTCGTCTGCATGCTACCGACCGGATCGAACTCCCCCTCCTGCAGCACGCGCAAAAGCTTAGCCTGCAATTCAAGAGGCAATTCACCGACTTCGTCGAGGAACAACGTGCTCTTGTCCGCGAGAGCGAATCGGCCATCACGTTTCTTCGTGGCGCCGGTAAAGGAGCCCGCTTCATGGCCGAACAGCTCGCTTTCGATCAGCGTCGCGGGAATCGCCGCACAGTTCACCGTCACCAGCGATCGATGCTTTCGCTGGCCGGCTCGATGGATCGCCCGGGCCACCAACTCCTTTCCCGTTCCCGTTTCTCCGGTGATGAGAACCGTAGTATCCGTCTGGGCGACTTGGGCGATCTCGTGCAAGAGACGGCGAAGTGCGGCACTGTCGCCGAGCAGGGCACTGTCTTCCTGCAATGCCCGCAATTCCTCCTTGAGCAATTCCGTCTCACGTTGGAGGTTGCAAATCGTCTGCTCGGCCTCCCACCGGTCATGCACATTCCGTAGGATGAGCGTGGTGAATTGTTTCCGATGCAGTTCAAAGCGGGAAATCGTCGCTTCGGCGGGAAACGATTGGCCTGACGGGCAGCGGGCCGTGAGTCCTCCCGCGATCCAGAGCGATCGTTGGCCTTCCGGCCGTTCGTCCAGCGTCGTGATCAACGCGGCGAGGCGCGCGGCGTCCTCCGGGGTGACGAACTCCCGGAAGTTGCGGCCCGTCATCGTATCAGTCCCGCATCGGAAGACTTTGGCCGCCGCCGGATTCACGCGCGTGATACGAAAGCCCTCGTCGAGCTCGAGTATTGCGTCCATCGCGCTCCCGAGCAGACGGCCGAGTTTGGCTTCCCGTTCGCGCACGTCCGTCTCGGCCCTGAGGCGCTGGAGCTCCGCGGCCGCCCGGGCGGCAAATATTTTGAAGATCGCATGGACGCGCGGTTCAGCCGGAATCGGCCGGCGGTCGATCACGGCCATATGGCCCAGGATCGTGCCTGACGTATCGAGGAGCGGGACGCCCATGTAACTCACGGCTCCCGCCTGTCGCAACTCGTCCTCATGGGGGTAGATCTCTAGGACGTTGTCGGGAAAGTGGACCAGTTGGGCCGTATCGATGACCTGCTCGCAAGGCGTCCCGGCGATGTCGACTTGGTAATCCGGGACCGACCGCCCATCCATCCAGAAGGCGAGGGCCCGCAGCCGCCGCTGTTCGGGAAAGTATTCCGTGACCCAGGCGCCGTGGGTACTCAGCGCTTTGGCGAGGTTCTGCACCAGTGCCGAAAAAAATTCCTGGCCGGTGGCGGTCGCAGTTCCTTCGAGGATGGCGAGCAGCGCATGGTCGGATTGCAGATCTTGTAGCGGTTGCAACGACTCGGGATGATTCGTAGCCATGCGGGAGAGTATGGAGGGGGGAACGGCTTCTATGCAAGAGCCGGGTGCGCGCTCGGGCTAGGACCGAGGCCTGTTGACACTCCCGGCCACCGGCGCGTAGCTTCGGGCGCGCAAACCGATCAAGGAGGCGGCGATGGCAAAACGTGGTGCGTCACCCGACAAAATCATGCAGCTGGGACTCGGATTTTGGGGCTCGAAGGTGCTGTTGAGCGCCGTCGAACTGGGGCTCTTCACGGAGTTGAGCCAAGGCCCGACGGAGGGAAGGAAACTGGCCGAGCGTCTTCAACTCCATCCCCGCAGCACGCTCGACTTCTTGGATTCGCTGGTGGCGCTGGGCATGCTGCGGCGCACCGGCACACGCTATGCCAATACGCCGGAAACCGCGGCCTTTCTGGATCGGACACAGCCTTCCTACATGGGTGGCATGCTCGAAATGGCCAATGCCCGCTTGTATCGGTTTTGGGGGTCGCTCACCGAAGGACTTCGCACCGGCAAGCCTCAAAATGAGGCCAAAACGGGCGACGATTTCTTCGGTGCACTCTATGCCGATCCGCAGCGCCTCGAAGGGTTCCTGAAGGCAATGACCGGCTTGAGCCTCGGATCTGCGCGGGCCATCGCCAAGAAATTTCCCTGGAAAAAATACCGGACGTTCGTGGACGTCGGATGCGCCCAAGGCGGCGTGGCGGTCGAGATCGCGCTGGCGCATAAGCACCTCACCGGAGGCGGGATGGACTTACCTGTTGTGAGGCCGGTTTTCGAAGCCTATGTCAGGCAGCGAGGGCTGGAGAGACGGATGACGTTCCACGAGGGCGATTTTTTCAAAGACCCGCTTCCCAGGGCCGATGTCATCATCATGGGCCACATTCTTCACGATTGGAACCTGGACGAAAAGCTGATGCTGCTACGGAAGGCGTACCACGCGCTTCCCCCGGGCGGCGCGGTGGTGATTCATGAGGCATTGATCGATGATGGACGCAAGACGAACGCATTCGGTCTCCTCATGAGCCTCAACATGCTGATCGAAACGCACGGCGGATTCGATTACACGGGGGCGGACTGTCGAGGCTGGATGAAGCAGGTCGGCTTCCGCCGCACGCAGGTGGCCCGCCTGACCGGACCGGACGGGATGGTGGTCGGTTTCAAATGAGGCGGACGGGACGGTTGTATACCTCGTGATCATTCCGTAGATTGAATGGAGGAGTGACGGGACTCCGTTCATGACGTCGGGAGAAATGTCGGAAGGCGCATCCGGCCGCCTATGCCAGCGAGGACGAGCGTGACCGGCCGGTGCCGCCATATATCTGATGCGCGCGGGTCGATCCGGCTGGCCGGGGCGCTGGTTCTCATCGCGATCATTCTGCTCCTCGGCTTGTTGCTTGCCCTGCCGCTCTTGCTGAGCCAAGCGTCTGTTACATCGTTGATCCTCGACCATATCGAACAGCGGACGAACTATCGGCTATCGACCGATGCGACCCGGATTTCTCTGTTCCCCCGACCGTCGGTCGAACTGACGAATGTACTCGTCCGTCATGCCGCCTCTCATGAACCCTTCTTCGCGGCTGAACGGCTCGAGCTCGCGCTGCAGGTTCTCCCATTATTCCAAGGTCGCGTCCTTGGTCGGTATGTGGTTGTCGATCGCCCGCGTCTGACCATTCGTCGCGAGCTGTCCGGACGCTGGAGCATCGGAACCGACCAGCCGGAGGACGATGCGGAATCAAGGTCTCCCTTGGCTCTCCTGGAAACCGCGCACAATGTATTGATCACCGGCGGACTCATCACTGTGGCCGACGACATGGGCAAGTTGTTCCGCAAGCCCATTCAATTCGAATTGACGAAGGCGGCCGTCGCGGAGCAGGTGCCCGGCCGGAGCGCCCGGCTGGAGATTACAGGAGAAATCCCCCAGGACAAGGGCCGAGCAGCGGTTCAGTTCGACGGGACTCTGCTTCAAGGACTTCATGGGGACGGTGTCGGGCCGGAAGAGGCATTTCCGCTGTTGATGGTGGAAGGGGATCTCCGAGCCACGAGACTCGACCCGCGTCATGTCCTGTCCGCTTGGACCCCGTTCGAGCCGGTTTCGGACGGCCTGGCGGGCGACGTGCAGGTGACGGCGCACGTTCGGTTCGTGCCGCGCTCGGGAGGCTACGATCTGACCGCGGACGAGTGGCGGTTACAGTTCTGGGAGATCGCGCTACAGGGAACGGCCGCGGCGACCGGGTTGGGAACGCACCATCCGCGAGTTACGGCGACGCTCTCGGCGACGCCGGTCACGCTGTCCCGATTGCTGAGCCAAGCTCCCAGCGCGTGGGTGAATGCAGAGAAGCGAGGGGCCTTGGCGAAATGGTCCGTAGACGGGCTCCTTACGCTGCAGTCGCTAACCCTAGCAGGGCCGATGGAATCCGGTCCTGCCTGGACTCTCTCCGGTTCGTTGGCGGTGAACAACGGGCGCTTTTTGATGGAACCGGAATCACCGGTGGTCGAAAACTTGTCTGCCACGCTGCTGTACGACACGAAGCAACTCAGAATCCTCGATCTTCGCGCCTTGTGGGGGCCGGTCAGGATCGGCGGAAAGGAACTGTTGATCACCCATTGGCTCGAAGAGCCCCGTTACGATCTGCGTCTAGAAGGTCGGGCCTCGTTGGCCGGCCTCC
>DASTLA010000038.1:0-3434 GCA_035715525.1 Nitrospiraceae bacterium | reverse complement strand
GGAAGCCGGCATTACGGAGATGAAGAGAAAACGGCCAGAGCGATGCAAGGCGGATGCCTCGGCCCCCGTAGGATTTTGCCATTAGCCGCTCCCCGTAACTTAGCGGACATGCGGTCGTGCCGCTGAAGACCGGAGCATCCGCTTCAACCAATTTTGCACATTCATCGGCAAAAGCCTGTCCAGCCTGAACAGTCGAGCTCATGTCTCCAAAGCGCGCCTCCGGGGTAATGTCCCTGTCATCCCGCTATGCCTCCGCGCCGCCTAGGACGCCGCTCCGTAGGGTAATGTCTGCACAATCTACATCGGTCCCTTGGCTCCCGTGATCGCAGTACAGGATCGTTTGGTCCGACGACGAAACTCTCGTATACTGTCCACGATCATGCCGCGCATCGTCATCTTCACCGACCTGGATGGAAGTCTCCTGGACGCAGACACGTACTCCTACGACGCCGCAAAGGACGCCCTCGCACGAATTCAAGAAAAGGCCGTTGCCTTGATTCTGGTGTCGAGCAAAACCCGCTCAGAGATCGAGCCGCTTCGCTTTCGGCTGGCCCATCAGCATCCGTTCGTCGTCGAAAACGGCGGAGGCCTGTTTATCCCCAAAGGCTACTTTCCCTTTCCGGTCGAGCACTCCGCTCTACGAGGAGAGTATCAAGTCGTGGAGATCGGTGCGCCTTACGCCGCCTTGCGGCTGTCGCTCAAAGAGATCAGTCAATCCCTTGGCTGCAAACTCGTCGGCTTCGGAGACATGTCGAGCGACGAAATTGCCCGGCTCACAGGCCTGTCACCATCCGAGGCCTTACTGGCGAAGCAACGCGAATACGACGAGCCGTTTATATCGCAGGGGAGCGATCTTTCGTGGGAGACGCTGCAGGAGGCAGCGGCCGCGCGCAGCCTGCACTGCACGCGGGGGGGCCGCTTCTATCACTTGATGGGCGCCAATGACAAGGGCGTCGCAAGCCGCATTCTCCTGAATTGTTATCGACGGTTGGCAGACAATGAAGGGCAACCACTGGTGACGATCGCCGTCGGCGACAGCTTGAACGATGAGCCGATGTTGGCGCTGGCCACCTACCCTGTTCTGGTGCAGAGACCGGACGGCACTTACGATCCCGACGTGCGGATTCCCCAGCTCATACGGTCGCCGGCGGCGGGACCGACTGGCTGGAACAAGGCTGTGCTGGATCTATTGCAGTAGGAACGAAGAATGCCGCCCGCCCGTTGTCGGAATCAGTAGTACCGCAGCCACAGATAGACGGTGCTGACGACCAAGGACGCCAGCATGACGGGAAATCCGACCAGGAAGAATCTCCAGAAACTGATGTGATATCCCGCCCGGCGCGCCAGATCGACAATGATCACGTTCGCGGATGCACCAATCAACGTGCCGTTTCCACCTAGGCACGCGCCGAGCGCCAGTGCCCACCAGAGCGGCAGAATATCCGGCTGTTGGACCAAGCTGGTATAGTTCGTCACGCTCGGATGGAGTGATCGTGCAAGATCGACGATAAGAGGATTCATCGCGGCCACGTAAGGAATATTGTCCACAATCGCCGACAGCAACCCGGATCCCCACAGCACCGCCATCATCGTGCCGAATTCATTTCCACGGGTGAGCACGATCAACTCTTCCGCCAATAACCGAATCACCCCGGTCTTGACGAGTCCGCCGACCAGGATGAACAGACCGATAAAGAAGAAAATCGTCTTCCACTCCACTTCATTCAAATAATCCAGCTCCGCACCGCCGTCGACGGGTCCAGGACCGTATCCCACCACCATGAACATGCTGGCGCCGAGCAACGCGATGGTGGCCGGTTCGAGATGAACGAGCTCATGCAAGCAAAACCCGAGCGTCGTGAGACCCAATAGCCACAGCGACATGCGAAGCAGCCGCTTGTCTTTGATCGCGGCATTCTCGTCCAACGCCAGCACGGACGCCTGGAGCTCGGGTGACACGGCCATTTTGCGTCCCTTGAACAACCAGACCGCCAAGAGAAATAGCGCGAAGATCACCGCTGCGATCGGTCCCAATACGACCAAGAAATCGACGTATCCGAGCTGAGCTTTGCTGGCGATCATGATGTTAGGTGGATCCCCGACCAAGGTGGCGGTGCCTCCGATATTCGACGACAGTGCCTCCCCGACGAGAAACGGCACCGGCTCCAGATCCAGTCGTTTGGCCATTTCCAAGGTCACGGGCGCCATCAGAAGTACGGTAGTCACGTTGTCCAGAAATGCCGAAAGCACCGCCGTAATGGTACAGAGCAGCGCCATCATGGGATACGGGCGAGCCCGCGTCCGCTTGGCAGCCCAAATCGCCAACCATTCGAACAGCCCTGTCCTTTGGACGATGTTGATGATGACCATCATCGCAATGAGCAAAAAGACGACGTTGTAGTCCACGCCGTATTCGCGAGAGTGAAACGCTTCTTCCTGCGTCAATACGCCCGACGCAATCATGACGGCACCGCCGAACAGAGCCACGATGGTCTTATGAATGCGCTCGCTGACGATGGCAATGTACGCACTGATGAAGATGGCGAGAGCGATCGTCACATCGGTCATGATTCGTACCTGGAATGCCGGAAAAGGGACGAGATTCGAGCCACAGGCCGATTCGGTCGACCTCGGTGCCGAGTTGACGGCTGGAAGGAGATGCGGGCGTTTGCATGGCCCGGCCGGGGTTGCACGGTCGGGACGAAGAAGCCCTGCGAGGGCATGCGAGACAGAGGAACGTGGCCTGCTGCGTTCACCGGGCAGCTGCGCCGCGCCGGCAGGCTTTAAGGCCGATCCACAGTCCGCCGGCAAAACCCAGTCCCATTGCGAGAACCATGAGGCTGGTCAGGGTCCCATTGAATACCGACGGCCACTGCCGGTTGCGGGGGTAGCGGCGAACGACCGCCTCCCCGCCCAGCCATAACCGCGCTTTGGTCTCCGAATCCGAGTCTCTCGCCTTTTTATCCATGAGCAATCCTTCTGTGCCCCACATCGTTCGATTCACCTCTACAAATGCCGCAGGTCGTCCGTCGCACGGTCACGCGAACGAACCGACAGTCCACGTTCCAAGTAATCCTTGGCCAGGTCTTTGGCCCCAAGTCCGAAAGCGATCGCCCCGGCCAATACCAACCCTCCAAGCGTGATCCCGAATCCAACCACTACGATGTTCTGCGCAATGCCCAGTTGCTCCAGCGCCATTGCCACCGCCAACAATTGGATGCCCCACCTGGAGCAGGTCCCGACCAGTCGTGCGGGCGGCAGTCCCGCATTCACTGCCGCAATCAGCACTGCTTGCGAAACGAAATTGGACAAGAGCCAGCCGGCCACGAGAATGATTCCTGCCGTAACCAGGTGCGGAACGTAGGCCAAAAACGATTTCGCGAAATCGTTGATCGGCTGCAGGTTCAACGCGCCGAGTGCCGCGACGGTGGCGA
>DASTLA010000037.1:0-7918 GCA_035715525.1 Nitrospiraceae bacterium | reverse complement strand
CAGGGCGCAAACCCTTGCACCGCCTGGCTTAGGCAGAACCGCTTCTAATGTCCCTGCAAGTAACAGCGTAAGTCAATAAGCAAAGGAAGCCGCCAATCGAGCTGCTCGGCCTCACGATGTCGCCGACTCACGCAGCGCTGCCCGTTTCCCGATATCGGCAGCGCCTTTCTTGTATCCGACCGCGCACCAGAACGGCATCGAAGGGCTGAACGAAATCCGGTCGAGCCCGGCTCGCTCCATCATGCAGGCGATTTCCTGGGCGGAAAACCGCTTCTCCAGCCTGGTGCCGAATCGATCCAGCGCGTCGGTGCGCATCGTGTAGAAGTTCCGCCTGCGATACCAGGCGAGAGGAACGACAGCGACGTTCGTGAAGCCGAGGCGCTCGAGCAGAAGGGCGAGACGTGCCCATGGATAGTAGACCGTCCCGGCGATCAATTGGCTGAGGCCGTATCTCAACGTATAGGGCAACCGGCTGATCGCCTGACGAAACACGTTGCTCACGCGCCATGTGAAGCGAAACCAGCGGGGGCGATTGTCGAACGCATAATAAAGATAGAGTAAAAGCGGTGCGCCGGCTTTCAACTTGCTCACGCAGGAGCGGAGGCCGGCTTCCGGGTCGGGGAGATGATGGAGCACTCCGAGAGCGTAACCGAAGTCCATCGAACCATCCGCCAGCGGCATATCGTCGACGGAGGCCAGATGAAACAGGCAGTTGGGATGCCGCTCGAGGCCGCGTCTCGCCACGGCCAGGGCCGGCGCGCTGGGATCGATGCAATGCAACCGACCGACGCGGGGAGCCACGAATCGCGCCCATCTTCCGCTGCCGCAGCCCACGTCGTACCCTTCGGCATCGGGCGGCAGCACACCCCAGGGAAAGATACTGAAAAAGTCGTTGAACATGTCTCGCAGATCGTTCTCTGCCAACGGGCGCTGATCGAAGCGCGTCCATTCGTCGCCGAATCCCTGAACGACTGCAGGGTCGATATTGCCCTCGACGGCCAAGGGTCTCCCCGCAAGCCCCGGGTCAGCATCGCGCCGCAGGGACGCATAGAGTTCGTCATAGTGCCTGGCGACCGTGACGATGTCGTACCGCTGCGTAATCCTCGCTCTCGCCTCTTTGCCCAATTGCGCCCTCGCCTCGCCGCCACATGCGATCAGTTCGCTCAAGGCTTCGGCGAAGGCATCGGCATCGCCAGGCCGAACGATTCTGCCGGTCCCTCCGACGATCTCAGCGGAGTCTCCCACATTGGTGACCACGCAGGGAACGCCACAAGCCATCGCCTCTCCGACGGCGTTGGGAAATCCTTCGCCGAACGATGACGAGGAACAGGCGAGATCGAATGCGGCGGTCATCGTGGGAAGGTCGTGTCGGAGGCCAAGCAGGTGAACGGACTGGCCGAGTCCATGGCGCTCGACCATTGCCGTCAATTCCGCGTTTCCTGTCGAGACGCCCTCTCCACAGAGGACGAAACGCGCCGCAGGATGTCGAGCGAGCACCTTCCGAGCCGCAGCAAAAAACGTAGCGTGGTCTTTCATCGGATCATACCGCGCCACGAGACCGATGACGACCGCACCGGTGGGCAGCCCGAGCTCGACGTCCAGTTTTCCACGGGCGCATGGATCGGGACGGAACCGTTCCAATTCGAATCCGTTCGGAAGGACTTCGAATCGTCGCGGACGGTATCCGGCCTCAAGATGAGCCGATCGGCCCGCATACGAATTTGAGATGACCAGCGTCGGAAAACTCGACAACCGCGACAGCATGCGGAAAACGACGCCGGTCAGCCAAGGATAGTGCTGCATGTCCAGCGACGAACAGCGAACGTTCCAGAGCAAGATCGGGACGCCGGCTGCCTTCCCGACGACTAAGCCCAGAAGGTCCGCATGGTACAACCATGTCTGCAAGATCGCAGGCCGCTCCCGCCGGAGAAGCCGCCAAAGCCTCCACACCGCGCGAAGGGACGGCACCGTCCGCTTCATCCCGAGCCCATAGACGGGAATTCCAAGGCCTTGGATGTGGTCGCCGACGGGACCGATGTCCGTCATCGAGACGACGCAATGCTGAAACCGCCCCCTGTCGAGATAACCCAGGAGTTTGGCGAGCTGCGCCTGCGCCCCTCCGACATCGAGCGTGCTGATCAGGTGGATGATCCTGTCCCGGCCATCCCCGTCTCTTTGCGAAACCTGTCTCACAACGACTCCTGGCGGTAAACGACGCGGATCAGCGGGAAAGGAGGGAGGAACTCGGCTGATCCCCCCTCCATCGCACATGCACCGACCGCAGCGACAGCGACAACAGCGCGCAGAGGAACCAGATCAGCACCACTCGTTTCTCCAAGTTGATCTGGTTGAGCAAATCATTACGATGAATGTAGAAGGCCCAGTAGCTGAAGGCGACGGCGGTGCCGGCCACCAGGCTCAGATCTCGGGAGCGGATCAGAGAGGATCCGACCGTCAGCAGGGCGATGAAGCATAACAAAAAGGCGCCAAGGAGCGGCCAGCCGCCGCTGCTCAACATTTCCGCCCACATGTTGTTCGCCATGCCGTAGTCCAAGTCGGCTGGGAACAACGTCGCCTGAAAGAGGTCGTTGAACGAGACCGGCGCGCTCCCTAGCTCAGCGGAAAACAGCACGAATTGGAGAGCGACATCCTTCAGATGCCCCATTCCGACACGAAAATCCTGCGCCACGACCTCGTTGAGGATCGCCTGGGTATTGAACGGCTCCGACATCATGAGTGCTGAAGCATACAGCTCGGTATCCTGGAGCCGGTCGAGCACCACATCCCATAAACCCAATTTGACGGCTATATACAGTTGCTTATAGACGAAGAAAAAAGCGACGCAAGCCAAGCCGATGCATCCGAGACGCCAATTTTGTAGGGCCATCCGTTGCGGCCCGGATCGGGATAGGTGAACGGTAAAGATGGCGATCAGGGCGATCGCAAACGCAATTCGGAAGCCGATATACATATCGAACAGCAGCAGCCCGAGAGCGAGCAGGAACAGGACCCAGCGCTTGGACGCGTAAGCCAACACAGCGCCCAGGGGAGCAGCCGTCGCACCCAGGACATACCAGCGGTTCAAGCTCTCCATCATGGCGATCTTGTCGTCGTCCAACAGTGCTTCTCCAGAAGTCACGATGGTCAGTCCATAGCCGAGGATCGCGAGCATCACGGCGCACAAGGCAGCAACGTCAGCTCCGCCAAGGTCCCACGAGGGGCCGTCGCCCTGAGCCACATGGTCGAAAACGAAGGCTCCCGCCCAGATAGCCAGCAAGACGCTCAGCATGACCAGATAGGTCTGGTCTTCCAGCTCGACGGAGGCAAATGCGGCGATGCCGACGGGCATGGCGGTGTAGCCGAAGAACCCAGGCAGGAAATACACACAGCCGGAGAAAAACGCGACGGCGAAAAAATCGAATCGGCGAAGGGACAGCAAGAAATAGCAGGCTCCTGCCGCCGCGATCAGGATGAACGCGAGGTGCATCAGTGACATATGAGCCGCCGCAACTGCTCTTCCGTCGCCTGAATCATCCGCTGCTGGCCGAAGGATTGCACCGCCATCTCGTGCAATGCGGCGGGCTGATAGCGCCCATTTTCCGCCATCACGGTCAGAACGGCATCGGCGAGTGCATGGGGATCGCTCGGCGGCACGACTTTTCCTGCCGATTCGGCGACGATGCGCGCGCTGTCCCCCACGTCGGTGGCGACGCAGGGAATCCCGCAGGCAATCGCCTCGCCCAGCACGTTGGGAAAGCCCTCCCCCCAACTCGACGGCAGCACGACGACGTCGCTCGCGTTATAGAGTGGAACCATATCCACCACACAGTCCGGCCACAGCAGGCGTTCCGCAATACCCAACTCAGTCGCAAGCCTATGAAGCGCGTCGGTATAGTCTTTTGATCCTCGGCCGACGCATACGAAACGCACCTCGGGCCGCTGCAGGGCGATCCGAGCTGCAGCCCGCAGAAAAGTCGGATGATCTTTCATCGGATCCAACCGACCCACCATACAAATCACGCGCTCACCTTCGCCGATTCCCCACTGCCTTTTGAGGCGCCTGCCTGCTTCCTTGTCCGGTCGAAAACGATCGGTGTCGATTCCATTGTGAACCACCTGCATCTGATCGACGGGAAACCCCGAGGCGGCATGGTGGTCCCTTCCGGCATACGAATTGACGAGCAGCAGGTCGGCACATCCGGAAAGGCGGCGTTCACAAGCGAACGAGAATTGATGGAGCCAATCGTATCGTTCCCATTGCATGTTGGACGCACGCATCCCCCATACGATTTTGACCGAGGGACGGCACAGCTTGGCGACCAACGAGAAAATGTTCGCCGTGCTGAGATATCCATGCACGACGGAAGGCCGGGTTTTTCGCACGAGCCTCACGAGCTTGGCCGTGGGTCCCCAAAGATCCCAACGCCCACGCTTCTCGAGGCAGCAGACCGTGACCCCGGCAGCCTTCAATTCCTGTTCGAGCGGAGCATACGGATAGTACGTGACGACGACGACCTCATGTCCCCCGCGGGCCATCCCCTTGGCTAGATTGGCGAGTTGGCGCTGTGCGCCGCCGTACCATTCCAGCGAACGGATGAGAAACATGACGGTCATGGCGACGCCTCGCGCGCATCGAGCAAGACCTGTCGGGCACTCAGATCGAGCCCCTGGCCTTCAACGAGGGTGCTTGCAGTCTGGATTTGTTCGCATTCGCGCCTGTTCAGCACGCGCATGAGCATCAGCCCTAGATAGCCGGACGAAACCATCATGACGATGGAGGTCGCGAGGGCAATTCCAGCCACCTGCAGCCATTGCATCAACACATAATTCAGCACGATATTCAGCGCGAAATTGACCACGCATCCCCACAGCAAGATGGAGTTGGCTTGTAAGGATGATATGAGCCGCACGAGAAGAATGCCAATGAGATAGAAGGGCACCTGCAAAAGAAGCAGGACCTGTACTCGACTCACGGTTTCGACATCGGTGCTCGTGAATGCGCCGCGCAGAAATATCGCTTGTACGAGAGGGCGGGAAAGCCACATAGTCAAGGCCGCGAGAGGCACGCCGACGCACAAGATCAGTCCGATAGAGCCTCGCAGGGTGCGACGGATCGCGGGCCAGTCGGACGCGGCAACCAGCCTCGAGAAATGAGGCAGGGCGGCGGTTCCCAATGCCGTGGACCCTACCACGAGCAGGAACGACACGACTTTGCCGCCATAGTTCAACGCGGCCACGCTTCCGGAACCCAACATTGCAGCCATCGCTTGATCCACGAGCAGCGCGCTGCTCATGAGTGCCGCGCCCACCACGACGGAACCGTACTGCCGCATCAGGTCGATCATGGCAGGAGTCCAACCCTTCCAACGAGGAGTCAGAGAAAAACCGAGCCGCCGCATGTGCCAGGCCAAAATTGCCGCCTCGAGAACCGAGCCGCCGACCGCTCCGAGAGCCAGGGCGCGAATGCCCCAAGCATGTCCGAATTCCAGGAGCGAGACCATCATGGCGACGGGAGTCAGGATCGGAACGATGGCCGCCAACAGATAGCGATCACCCGCATTCAGCAGGGCCGCCCATACGGTGACGACGCCTCTGATGAGGACGATCGGCAATAACATGAGAAAAAGCGTCCTGGTCAACACGAGCTTTTCCGGCGTAAAGCTGGATTCCACGAGAGCGAGGAGTGGCACGATGAGCAGGAAAAGCAGTACGGTCACCGTAAGAAATATGGCGATCGCGACAGCGAGGACGCTCGCATACAGGGCATGGGCAGCGGTACGCCCTTCCCGATACTCCACCTGAATGTATATCGGAATGGCAGCGGATGAGAACGACCCTCCCACCACCGCAATGGCGAGGGATGGCAGCAGCAAGGCAATCAGAAAGGCATCCACGTCATCCGCGGTTCCAAATTGGTAGGCAATGACTAATTCTTTGGCCGCCGTCGCCAGGTGGACGAGAACCGTCAACCCTCCGACGAGGAGAGTGGTCGTAAGGATTTGATAATTGGTTCCGCGGTTGACGGTCATCGCTCGGGCGCCTTTTCTCAGCCGTTCTCGATCACGTTGCCCGCTTTCACAGGGCCCGCATGGTCCTGAACCGCAGCCAGGCGTTCAGGACAACGCCACATCATGAAGAGGCCAGCCTGTCCTGCGCGTTACGGATACGTCACAATACAATCGAACGGCCAGAAGTCAGTGTGCAAGCCCATTGGCCAGGACTCGCGCAGGCCGAGCTTGGGGGTGGCAATTGTACTCCACCGATAACTGTCAAAGGAACAGGCGCAGTCCCGCTGCAGGCGGCATTTGGCGGCCGCAAGGCGCCCCGGCCGCCTCTCTTGGGACGTCAACAAGCGAGTCGATTGACGCTTCGCCGTCCTCCCTTTTATGATCCGCCTCTCCTACTTGAACGAGGTGGAATCTGCTGATCTTTCGGGTCTGTGCCTTCGTCTTTCTCCTCCTTCTCCATCCGGTGGTCTCGCGAGCGGCGGAGTCGTCTCCGCTACCGACAGGTCACGTACTCGATCTGCGAATGGAGACGACGACGTTCTTCATGAACCTCGAAAAGCAAGGGCTGGAGGACAATACCTTCATCAACGGGCTCGGGCGGGACACGACGCTGATCGGCAACTTGCTGAACGTGTATCTGCACAAACGCCTGTCGCCCTCCTTGGGGATGGATGTGGGTGTCTTCGCCAACATGCCGTTCGGGCACGATACCGAAGTCTCTCAGGTCCGGCCGATCTTCCGATTATCTTATCAACCCGTCGAACCAGTGACGGCGGTGCTGGGCACGGTCCACGTTCCCCATCGCGATTTTCATGACGCCGTGTTCGACAACGCCAACCGCTTCGTCCGTCCCATCGAACAGGGCGGCCAAATATTGGTGAACTCCCGCCATTACCGGCAAGACCTCTTCATCAATTGGGAACAGGCCTTCCGCGGGTCGGCTCCGAATCGGTACGACGTCGGGTATGCCGGACAATTGGCCGTCGGCCCTCTCCGCTTCAACGCTCAGGCACATTGGGTGCGAAACGGCCAGGCGCTGCTGAAGTTCGATCGGTCGTTCAATACCTTGAACAACATCGTGACCGCGGCCGGACCAGAGTTGGTACTGGAGCCCCGGGCCTATTTTCCCGCCTTGTCCTGGTGGAACGAGATCGGAGTCCGGTTCACCTACCTGACGAGCTATAACGAGCCGCTGGGCAACCAGCCCGTCACCCGCGGTCGCGGCTACGAAACACGTTTCTGGCTCGATCTGGCCGGATGGCGGCCCTCCGTGTCGTTCTGGAAAAGCAGACACTTCTTGAGCCAGCAAGGCGATCCGGAATTCGCCGCGACCAACTTTCCTGAATTTGGCCTGTCAAAAATCTTCTGGATCACCGAAGACGCCTCGATCGAATTCGGCCTGCAGGCAAGGAAAATCCGGACGTTCTTCACGCCGGACGGCATTACGTATGAGAATCGGGATTCCTACAAGTGGGTGAATCAACAGTACCTGATTTTCAATTGGAACTGGGATACCAATCGAGTCGATCTTCTGGGCGATGTCTGGGCTTCTCTGTCCCCGCCTCCCGACCCCGCCGAGAAGGCGAAACCTCGGCGCTTCAGCGCGTTGTTCGATTCGCTCACGTATGTCTACAACATCGACTATGCCGGGCTGCGGCAGGCGGGAACGGCGACACTGCCCAATCGAACGTTTCTCGGTGAGTATCTTGCGCCGGTGCTTCGCTATGCGCCGATTGCAGGGCTGACATTGGACGCCGGTGTGTTCGCCGGCTTGCCGATCGGCGACAGGCAGTCCTTCCATACCGTGCAGCCCATTCTGGCGGCCGAATACAGACTTGTGCCCGGCGCCAGGCTCGTGGCAGGGACGATCCACCGGAACCATCCGTTCGTCGACGCGCTCTTCAACGATG
>DASTLA010000036.1:0-8377 GCA_035715525.1 Nitrospiraceae bacterium | reverse complement strand
CAAGATCCAGAGCAATATCAAAAAATTTCCTTTACCAGCTATGATCTGAAACTCAGTCTGAGCACCAGCCTGTACGGGGCCGAAGAGCGAACACCGGTCGACGTGATCCGCGCCAAACTCGATCAGTCCGGGTGGACGGACACCGCGGCGCTCCGCCGACTGATGGAGCATTACAAGGACCTGGCGTTCCCGGCGGCCTCCTTGGTGTTCTGCATTCTCGGCGTTCCCGTCGGCATTGTCTCCAAACGTTCCGGGCGCATCGGCGGCTTTGCGGTGGGGGTCATCGTCGTCATCGCCTATTACGTGTTGAACGTAGCGTGCGAGTTCCTCGTCACCACTTTGCTGATTCCGCCGTTCGCGGGGGCCTGGCTGCCGAACGTGATCTTTGCCGTCGTTACCGTCATCTGGTTCTATCGCATGAGCCGGCAATAGCATGACCATTCTCTTTCGCTACCTGCTTCGCGAGTACCTGAAAATCTTCGCCATGTGTTTTTCAGGGCTCATGACCGTGTACCTGGTCATCGACTTCTTCGAAAAAGTCCGGCGTTTTCTCCGCTACGACGCTCATGCCACCGACGTACTGATGTACTTCCTGCTGAAGATGCCCGCCATCTCATACCAAATTGCCCCGCTCGCGGTGTTGATGGCGACCCTGTTGACCCTCGGATTGCTGTCACGCAGCCATGAGATCACCGCGATGCGGGCCTGCGGCATCAGCCTCTACTGGATTACCTCGCCGTTTTTGTTCCTGGGCATGATCCTGGCCATCATTTTGTTGCTGTTCAGTAGCACCGTCATCCCGCTGTCGCTGGCTCGGGCGGATTTCATCAAGGCAACCCACATCGAGAAACGCACCGCGCCGGTCTCGCTCAAGGCGCCGCAACCCTGGGTACGGCTCGCGAGTCAGACGTTGATGAACATCGACAGTATCGAGCGCGGTGGAGCGGTCCTGCACAACGTCCGCATCTACCATCTGAACGACGCATTTGAACTCGAGCAGATTTCGGAGGCGCGCCGTGCGACATACGCAATGGATGGCTGGACGCTTCACGACGGGAACCGGCGCCGCTTTCATCAGGACGGCAGCGTCACCGTGACTGCGTTCGGCTCAGCGCCGCTCGCTCTGGCGCAAATACCGGAAGATTTCACCACTTGGCTCGAATTGGATTCGGAAACCATGACGCTGAAGGATATTCGGGGCTACGTGGAGCGCCTGCAGCAAAACGGCACCAGCTTGCCGCGACTGGTGACCGACTATTATGCCCGCGTGGCCTTTCCTTTCGTGACGATCATCATGGTTCTGGTCGGCATCGCGTTGAGCCTTCGCCGCACCGGCGTGCGAGGCAGCGGGATGGCGATGGGCATCGGCCAGGCGATGGCGGTCGGCTTCTTTTACTGGTCCGCGCATTCCGTCGCGGTGGCCTTGGGACGCGGGGGTGCGCTCTCCCCCATGCTGGCCGGCTGGATGGCGAATCTGGTGTTTCTTACGTTCGGCTGTTATTTGATGCTCAAGGTGCGCTACTGAGTCGGGCTCCGATGAGGGGACCTGCGCCGGTGTTCATTGACTGTCGCAGCACCTTCGGGTAAGAAAGGACGATTGGCCGCAGGGAGGCGGCAGGGAAAGCATGTCCGCAAAGGTCGTGATTACAGGGCTTGGCGTGGTGTCGCCGATCGGGATCGGGGTCCCGCAATTCTGGAAAGCGGCGTTGGAGGGACAATCGGGCATTTCTTCGATCACCTCCTTCGAGCCCTTTCCGATGGAGGGCTATCGCTCGCGGGTGGCCGGCCAAATCCGGGACTTTTCTCCCGAGCAATACTTGCCTGCCGGACAAGGCGATCGAGTCGACCGATACGCGCAGTTCGCACTCGTCGCCGCGAAAGAAGCGCTGGCCGATGCGGCGCTGGTGATGGAACGAGAGCCGGCCCACCGCATCGGAGTGATGGTCGGTGCGGGCATGGGCGGCATGGTCATGGGAGAGCGCGAGATCACCCAACTGTATCAACAACAGCGTCCCCATCGGGTTCATCCCAATTTTATCCCGGTCATTACGTTGAACAGCGCCTCCGGCATCGTCGCGATGGCCTATGGCGCCAAAGGACCCAATCTCACGATCTCGACGGCCTGCTCGTCAAGCGCCCACGCACTGGGCCAGGCTCTGAACTGCATCCGCGCGGGCACCGCCGACGTCGTCATTGTGGTCGGAGCGGATGCGAGCATCACGCCGCTCGTCTTCGCTGGATTTTGCTCGCTTCGCGCTCTTTCCACCAAGTATAACGATCAACCGGAACGGGCCTCCCGTCCCTTCGATCGAGGTCGCGACGGCTTCGTGATGGGAGAAGGCGCGGGAGCACTGATTCTGGAATCGCTGGCACATGCAAAAAAACGCAAGGCCAGGATGTATGCGGAAGTAGCTGGGTATGCGGCAACGAGCGAAGCGTACCATATGGTCATCCCTCGAGAGGATGGAGCCGAGGTCGCCATGACGATGCGGTTGGCGTTGGAAGACGCCGGGATGACGCCCGGACAGGTGGACTACATCAATGCGCATGCAACGTCGACCACGGTAGGAGATGCCGTCGAGGTCAAGGCGATCCGACAGCTCTTCAAAACCAGGGCCGACAAGCTCGCGGTCAACGCGACCAAGTCGCTCATCGGACACACGCTAGGGGCCGCGGGATCGCTCGCAGGCGTCGTCACGGCCTTAGCGTTGGAGACCGGTCTCGTTCATGGGACGCTGAACCTGGACGATCCCGACCCTGCCTGCCATCTCGCGGGCCTATCAAGAGACTCGCAGACTCGAAAACCGAAGGTGGCCATGGTGAATGCCTTCGGATTCGGCAGTAACAACGCGGCCGTCGTGTTCAAAAAGATCACAGGTCGATGAGCTGTAGGCACTGTGGGGTCGTGCATCGATGCGCAAAGGAGTGAAAGCGGGGCTTATGGCAAAGACAACGGACGTGTCGGACAAGATCATCTCGGCTCTCGCTGAATACCTGAAGCGCGACCCTGGTTCGATCAAGCCGAGTTATCATTTACGGGAAGATCTTGGGCTGGATTCGATGGCCGTCATCGAGCTGCTCTATCGTATCGAGGAAGCCTTCAACTTACAGATCCCCGATCAAGACCTCGTGGGGCTCACGACAGTCGGGCATGTCGTCACCTATGTAGAGGGCCGCCTCTCCCCTGCTGGGTCCAGGACCGGCAAGACGACAAAATCGCGCGCCCCGAAAGGGAAAAAGGCGTAATTGATGCAGACCGGAACGAGGGGCATCGCCGTCACGCTTGGCCAGATCCAGCGAGTCGTCGGCGGAGAACTGATCGGCTCGCCCGATGCGACCGTCACCGGAGTAGCAAGTCTGGAACAGGCGGGGCCCGGCGATCTGGCGTTTCTTTCATCGGAGCGGTTTCAGAAGGCCGCGCACAATGCCAAAATCGGTGCCCTGATCGTCCGGCAGAAACTCGCCGACTGTCCCAGCCCGCAGCTGGTCGTGGCAAATCCAGCCTACGCCTTTGCCCGCGTCGCGCAGGAACTGTTTGTGCGACCGAATCGGCCTCGCGGCATCGCACCCGACACCAGCCGCGGAGAACAGGTGACGCTGGGAAGGGATGTCTCGATCTGGCCCGGCGTGACGCTTGGCGATCGCGTGAGCATCGGCTCCCGAGCGACCTTGTATCCCGGAGTGTTTGTCGGCGACGATTCAACCATCGGCGACGACACGGTCCTCTACCCGAACGTCGTCATCCGAGAAGGATGCCGCCTCGGCGCTCGAGTGATCATCCACAGCGGTACCGTCATCGGCAGCGATGGCTTCGGCTATGTGCAGCACGAGGGCCGCCATCACAAGATTCCGCAACTGGGTGGCGTGGTGATCGAGGACGATGTGGAGTTGGGCGCCAACGTGACCGTGGACCGAGCCACCTTCGGCCATACGATCATCAAGCAGGGCACGAAGGTGGACAATCTCGTGCAGATCGCACACAACGTGGTGGTCGGCGAACACAATATTCTGGTGGCGCAGGTCGGCATTGCCGGGAGCACCACGCTCGGCCGCTACGTGATGGTCGGCGGGCAGGCCGGCCTGGCCGACCATCTTCAAATCGGTGACCATGTCATGATCGCCGCCAAAGCAGGGGTGACACGGAGTCTGGAGGCCAACCAGGTCGTGTCGGGCGCTCCGGTGATGCCGCACACGACCTTTCTCAAAGCCCAGGCGGTCATTCCACAACTGCCGGAAATGCGTCAGCGGGTCCGGGAATTGGAAGAGCGGCTGGCGGCGCTAGAACGGGCTGGCCGGAAGCGCCCCAACAAACGTCCGGTTCGAAAAAAAAAGGCGTAGCGCGGCAAGCCTACCGATTCACCTGAATCACTTTTCGCCAGAAAAACAATTTTGCCCAAAAGAATCCGGCCCAAGGCATCAAGTAGCCGGCGACCGGATTGACCGTTCCCTCCAGGACGCTCATGGTGGAGGCGGCCAGAATCATGCCGGCCAACGCCAGGTAAGCCACCGGCACCCACCATGGGGACGTTGAGGCCGGTTGGCTCGAGACCGATTCACGTTTCGAGCGTGAGCCTCGCTTCGCCACGAATTGCATACGCGCGGCAAACACCTCGGGGCGCACACGCAACATCCACCGCTGGTAGAGCGTTTGGAGCCATCCGACGACCCCTCCCAGCAACAACAGCCCGGAGCTTTCCGCAAACGTCCTCCATGTATAGCTGTCGGTGGCAACCAGTTGGTATCCCAACATGCCGATTCCGACCAGCATGCAGATCAAGCCCAGCATTCCGGAGGGAAACAGGATGTAGGTTTTGACGTAGGCCGTGGCCCTGGCCCTCTGTTCTTCCGCCTGCTTGAGCGTCACGAGCTTGGCCATAAAGGGATCTGTGCTCCTGTGATAAAACGCCCGGCAATCGAGCGCCTCGCTGACCATCGTCGTACAATCGCTGTCGGTACCGCAAGGGGTCACGGACTGGGACATGAGTTGCACGTTCTTGAACGGATCTGGTCAGGTGTTTTTCCACTTCATTCTAATGTGTGCCCGAACCGCGATTCACGGCATGAGGCCTATGTGATGACATCTGGATCGCTGGGACGGGGCATTCAGCAGGCTGTCGCAGCGAGAGTGCGACCATCTGCCAGCAATGGTGCAGTGATCGGCGTCGAGAACAGAAATGTACAGAAAAGTATGTCCACAGGAACTGTGGAAGTCCTGTGTGCAACCGTGTGGATAGGACGATGCGGCTGCGATTGATCGATGCGTCAAGCAGCCTGCCTAAGGATTAGGCGGAGTGAAATGTGATTTTTCAGGAAGATAGAGAAAGGAAGGTCACGAGACCGGAAGAATTTCAAAAATCGCGGCGCGCTCCAATCGGCCGATGTCCACCCACTGTTGCGCCAGCGGGACCAAGGACGCCAACCGTTGCTCGACGGCCGCAAGACGCTCTCCGACCGCCGAAGGACCATTCTGAGCCGTCACCAACAGAAATGTCCGCAGGCCGTGGAGGAACATAGTGATGTTGACAGCGGAGACACGGTCGGCCGCCTCGTACAGGGCATCGATGTCCTGCAGCACGGTCGCCAACGTTCGCGGATGGTCCGCGCGATCCGGACTACCGGCATTCACGTTGCTGAGCGTGCCCACCAACGCCGGTACGCGCGCCTCCATTTGAGCCAGAAAATATTCGTCCTGTTCATCCAAGTCCTTCAGAATCCGTCCGACTGTGCGGGCATCCATGACGTCGGCGCCTTGGCGCACCTCTTGTTCAGCACGGTGAATGACGGTTTCGAGGACGTCGCGAACCGGCTGTAGCGACCGCCTTCTCGCATCGTGCAGTTGTCGCAACGCGTCCAAGATGGGCAAGGATGGAGCCGGAAAAGCTGCGGCATCCGACTGCCCTGCCGCACCGCCCGCCGGTTCAGCGATCTCCGAAAGAGCCTGCATTGATGCCGGCTCGCCGATTCCACCCGATGGCGGTCTCGAGTCCGGCGAATCGGTCGAAACCTGCACCGGCCCCAGTTGGTGCACGAGACCGGCGATTTTGGTCAGCCCCTCACGAAGAGAATCCAGATGATGTGACGCCACGGCACGCTCATGCTTGCCCGCTGCTTGAAGAAGCGGAAGCAGGTTCGTCGCCATTTCTTCGAGGGCGGTCAGCCCGACGCCGGACGCCGATCGGGCCATATTCGTCACGCCCTGCAGCATGAGGTTGGCCAGCTTTGCCCGGCGCGGCTGCTCGGTGGTGCTGTCCATTCGTTCGAGGGCCGTTTGAATCTGGTTCAGCCATTCCCGCGCTTCGAGCGCAAACAGACCTAATATCTCGCGCCGCACTTCCCCCGCCGTCTGCGTCTGCAGCGGCATCGTCTCCGCCGCCGGCGATGTCGGCCGCTCCACGGCGGTCTGAATGACGCTGGCGATCGCATCCAGGCTCTCCAAGAGAGCGGCGAATTGATCGGTCGTGGTACCAGGCTCGCGTGCCGATTCCGCGGTCCCCGGCGGCTTTGACGGAGATTCAAAAGACACGCGTTCCAACGCCGGCGGGTCCACGGTCTCCACGATCGATACCAGTGGGAGCGTTCCGAGGTCCAGCACTCGAGGCCCTGTGGATCCCGGACTGTCAGCCTCTTCGAGACGGACGACCGGCCGGGACGGGTAGCGGGGATTGATTCGAATGACCACACCCTGCTCGCCTCCGCTCAGCCTGACGATCGTCCCCAACGGATAGACGGAGAGCTGTTCCACCAAAGCCTTCATAATTTCACGAGGGAATGCAGTCCGTTCCGTCACCAGCAATTCCCGAACCGCTTCGTGCGGCAAGAGGCGACGACGATAGGGACGGGGGCTCACCAACGCGTCGAAGATATCTACCAATCCGATGATCTGAGCCAGTTCATGAATCTCGCGTCCTTTCAACTTGTTCGGATACCCCTGACCTTTACCTCGCTCGTGAGCTTGGAGCACGACTTGCGCCAGCCAGGCATAATCGGGACCGAGCCCTGCGATGATCTCCGATCCCAACCGTGGATGGTTTTCGACCAAGGCGCGCTCCTCTGCGTTGAGGCGGGCAGACTTATTCAACAGCTGTTGCGGAATGGCAAAAATGCCGATGTCGTGAAGCAGACCCCCGAGTGCCAGCCGACGCAGCTCTTGGCCGTAGTATCCGAGTCCGATACCGACCTTCGTCCCGAGGATCCCGACATTGACGAGGTTGGTGACCAACGGTGGACCCGGGGGGCTCGAGAGTGCCATCACGACCAGCTCGTCATTGGCTTGGACAGCATCGACGAGCTCGTCGGCGAGGCGGGCCAATTCGGTGAGATCGATCGGGTCGTGATGCTCGACCGCGGCAGCCACCCTGGCCAATGCTTCTTCGACTTTCCTGTAATAACCTTGCCCCGTTTGCTCCATGGCTTGCTCGGTTGTGCGCTGCCGTCCGTCGTTCAGGTCCAGATGATAATTCCCCAGGAGGTGTCGATTCAAACAATTCTGCAGCGGCACATCGCTCTCGGAGTCCCTCTCGGATTTGACGCTCCGTGCGATCGTTGAATCAACGTAGACCTCAGGATGGCCTGACGACCGGTAACAGGCGACTCATTGCTTCTCGCTCGCTTCGGCCAGCAGCCGTCCACTCTTGGGCCATCGCCAGTACCTTTTGGATCCGCGCCTCGACTGCTTCCAGCCGCTGGCCGGCGAGCACCAACCGCCGCTGCGAAAGGATCGAAACAAAATTTTGTAATCCGGCAAGAAACGTCACGATCGGCGTCGAATTGGTCTGTTTGGCACGATTCTGCAACCGTTCAATGTGCTCGACGGTGCTGGCCATACCGGGTGCCGCATCGAACACCGATGCCCCTTCTTGGCGGAGACGCGCCAGAAGATGCGCGACCGCGGGCAATTCTTGCTGCAAGGACAGGAGAAAGTCCTCATCGGTCGCCTGCAGATCGGCGATGAGGCGCTGGTACGTCTCGACGGTAATCTGCCCGTTGCCCTGACGGGCCTCCTGTTCCAACTGTTTCATGGCTTGGGAAATGAGGCTGCAGGGGGATTGACTGGAGGCCTGCTGCTGGAGCTCGCGCAACCCATTCAGCACGGTCAACAAATCCACGGCAGCCGGTTCCTGGGTTGCCGGTTGCGCAATGGGCTCCAAATCGAGCACCAACCCAGTCGCGGAGGCCACCGAGGCGATCACGAGCCGAAACTGCCCATGAACCGTCGCATAATCTTGCGTGGTGGCGGTGGTGCGATCTTTGAGGGTGTCGATGAAGGGAAGCAGGGCAAACGTGGTACGTTCGACTTCCGACAGGTTAACGGTCGCCGCCGACCCTCCCAAACTGGTGATACCGCGGACGAGTGCATCGACTAGCTGGGCATGACGAT
>DASTLA010000035.1:0-3108 GCA_035715525.1 Nitrospiraceae bacterium | reverse complement strand
GGACGTTCTTCTCCTGGATCAAGATGAGCAAATCATCGCAACAATGCTCAACCAAAAGGAACGCATCGGACAAATATACGTCATCCCTCCCCGCCCGACACCGCGACATGTAGAATCGGACAGCTTCGGCGCTCGCCAGGCTTCCTCGCAAGATGAGCCCTATCCGATTTCCCTCAAGTTGGAAGAAATGTACAGCACCTGGGAAATCGACCTGGCGCGCGATCAAGCCGTCCGAGAACGCGAATCCGCGCTTCGCAAGAGCATCAAAAAGGAGCGCCGCCGTCTGGCCGGCCTGCAGCGGGATCTCGAGAGCGCCGCGCGGTATGAGAGTTACGCACGCTACGGTGAACTGCTCAAGAATACCTTGCCGCAGGCAGCCAAAGGCCAATCAGAGATCATCGTCGTCGATTATTATGACGAGCGGCTGCCCCAGATCACGATCCCGCTCGATCCGGCAAAATCTCCTCAGGCCAACATGGAGGCCTATTTTGCGAAGTACCGCAAGTATTTGACCGCTCAGCGCGAGATCGTTCCACGTATGGCCGAGATAGAAAACCAGATTCGGCAAATGGAAGCGGAACTCGTCGCGGTCAACGAGGGAACCTGGGTGCCGCCAACCGAGGAGTTGCCACAGGCAGTTCGCCCTAAGGCGCCTCGGGGCCGGCAAGCTTCCTCGGCAACCAAACGAGGGCCTTTCCGACGGTTTGTCTCCGCGGACGGCCTTCAGATTTTCGTCGGCCGTAACGCTCAGGAAAACGATGAACTGACCTTCGGCCTCGCGAAGGGCGACGATGTCTGGCTCCACGCACAGGGCAGCCCGGGCTCGCACGTGATCATCCGGCTCGAACGAGGCATGGATGCCCCTTCCGAAACTCTCCTTGAGGCTGCTACGCTCGCCCTCCTTTATAGCGACCTCAAGAAGAGCGGCAAGGGCGAAGTGGTCTACACGAGACGCAAATGGGTCAGAAAAGCGAGGGGACAAGCCTCCGGCGCCGTGACCATCACACAGGAAAGGGCTCTACATGTCGCCTTGGACAAGAAACGGCTGGAGGGTCTGAAGAGACGTTCCACCTGACTTCTCCTACGAGACCACAGTCCCTTATTCGTAGGGAGGAGATTGAACTTGAAATTTCGGACAGCTTAAGGCTATCTGACAGCTAGGCATGTAATGATGGACCGAACAGCGCACCCACTGCGACCGCTTGGCCCTACCTCGCGCACCACGGGAGGACGGTCACGGTCCGTGGTCGCTTCCCCAGCCCTTCGACGGGCCGCGCTGTTCACGGTGCTTATCGTATTGCATTGCGGCACCCTCCACCCGGCGCAAGGCGCATCGGCAAAAAAGGATCCGCCCCAGCCGACCGCCAGCGCCCCCGAACCTCGGCCACTCGAAGAGGAGCAAATCCATTCGCCCTTCGATAAGATTACCAAGCCCGTCGACCAGGATGCGGAGGCGATGCGACACAACGATTTGGGAGTCGCCTTTGTCTTCAAGGGGGATCTGGAGCAGGCCGTGGACGAGTTCACCCATGCGCTTCGGCTGCAACCGAACTATTTCGCCGCCCATCTCAACCTGGCCAATACGTTATTGGACCTCGGCCGACATGAAGAGGCCATCGCCGAGTTTCGGCAGGCAATGCGGCTCAAACCAGATGACTTGAAGGCGCACAACGATTTCGGTGTCGCTTTGAAGATCGCCGGAGACGTCGGGGGCGCGGTCACGGAGTTCAAGGCCGTGCTGCAACGGAGACCGGACGACGTCAACGCGCATAACAACCTGGGCGTTGCGTTGAAGGCCATGGGGGATCTGGACGGCGCCATTGCCGAATATCGCACGGCGGCCGACCTGCAACCCACGGACGTGAACACCCATTTCAATCTCGGCCTGGCCCTGCTCGAGAAACAGAACGTCGAGGGCGCGATCGGCGAATTTCGCACCGCCCTGCATTTGCGGCCAAACGACGGAAAAATTCGATTCAACCTGGGCAACGCCCTGGCCAGCATCGGCCGGCGCACCGAAGCGGCTCAGGAATTGCGACAATACCTCCGGCTTGAACTCGACATCCCAGCCAACCGACGCTGGATCGAACAGGCGGAGGCGAAAATTCGCGAACTCGAAATGCCCGATGGCAATCGGTGATAGCGCCCCGACCGCTCTGGAATCGCCCTGCTCTCCCGCTGCCTCAGCGGGACATCATCCGTGCATTCGCCTGAGCTCGCGCGCGGTTTTCTTCCAATTGCGACGCTCGTTCCTGCCTGCCGCCCGTAACCGGTTTCGGACTACGTGCACGTCCCATGATCAGGGAATGCCGCGCCATTCAATGCAGAGGATCATCGGCATGGGCCATCACATGAACGGTAGCTCGGTTCTTTCGCCCATGAGCCGGCAGGTTCCCGCAACGGCGTTCCGGCTGGCAATCTTGTGTACCCTGTTGTCGCTGATCGTGCTGCCCGGCCTGGCTCAACAACCGCCCGACGGAACGCAAATATGGGACTTTGATACGTTGCCGCCTGGAACGATTCCCAGCACCTTCCAAGTCGGCACCTTCTTCGACGGCAGACCGGCCGGGGAATGGAAGGTCATCATCAGCGATCGAGCCAAAAGTCCCGGGCAATTGCTTGCCCAAGTCCAGCCGAAGGGTTCGGACCAAACGCATAAGGTATTGCTGATCGAGGGGACGGGAAGCAGCGATGTCGAGATCGAAGTCTCGTACCTGGCCGTATCCGGCAAAGCCAACCTGGGAGGAGGGCTGGTGTGGAGAGCGGCGGACGACAGGAACTATTACGTCCTGCGTTCAAGTTCGACCGAACGGAAGGTTCGCCTGTATCGAATGACGAAGGGCATCCAGCAACTCGTGAAGAGCATCGATCGAAACATTCCGAGCAGTGGCTGGCATACCCTCCGCGTAGTGCACAAGGGATGCGAGATTCTTGCCTTCTTCGACGGGGAACCGATCATCCGTGCCTGCGATTCTTCCCTCACGACCGGGCGCATCGGTGTCTGGACGAATGCGGACGCCGTGACCTATTTCGACGACCTCCGCTTGCGGCGGCTGAACTAGCTCATGGCCGAGCTGCCGCCTCCTCACAGGCCAGTCGGTTCCTCCG
>DASTLA010000034.1:0-13800 GCA_035715525.1 Nitrospiraceae bacterium | reverse complement strand
AACCAGCTCCCGTTCTTTTGTTATCTTGGACGATTCATCCACAGGAGGGCGCTCCAGCACGACGATTTCCACTCGACGATTCTTGCTGCGCCCCTCCGGAGTATCGTTGGGCACCAAGGGCCGTGAATCCGCAAACCCGGTGGCCGAGAGATGCCGCGGCGGCACATTGTTCAGCTCCGAAAGAATCCGCACGACCATCACTGCCCGAGCGGCGGACAATTCCCAGTTCGAAGGAAACTGGGCCGTTCTGATAGGAACGTTGTCCGTATGTCCGAGCACCCGGATATGCCGGTCCATCTCGACAAGAATTTCCGCCAACGACTGCAAGAACGGGAGCGCCTCCGATTTGACCCGGGCCTCTCCGCTGTTGAAGAGCACGCTTTCCGGGAGGTTGATCACGATCGTCCCGTTACCTGTCTCCATGATACTGACGTCTTGGAGCTCGGGCTTCAGATCGGCTTGTAATTTCTTCATGATTTGCCGAATACGCCTGATCACGGGCTCATTTGCACTGATCATTTCAGGGTTGATCAGCCGCGGTTTGGTATTCCCGATGCTGAATGGCATACGGGTGGAGGCCGTGCTGGTGATCGGATTTAACGCGGCTTTTATGGAGTCGCTGACCGTGCGGTACTTCCCTTCGTTGACGGAGGAGACCGAGTACATCACGACAAAAAAGGCAAAAAGGAGGGTGATGAAATCCGCGTAGGAGACCAACCACCGTTCATGATTTTCGTGTTCTTCGTGTTTTTTCTTTGCCATAGCCGATAGGGAGCCTTCCTCAAGCGGGCTTCTTCTCGTCCTTGCTTCGTTCCTTCATTGGAAGAAAACTTTCCAGCTTCTCCTGAAGAAGGCGAGGGTTTTCTCCTTGCGCCAGACCCACGAGCCCCATAATGACCATCGCACGCAGTCCGGCTTCCTCCTTGAGTTTGAGCTTGATTTTGTTCGCCACCGGAAGGAAGAGCAGATTGGCGGCTCCGACGCCGTAGACCGTTGCGACGAACGCGACGGCGATACCTCCTCCGAGCTTGGAAGGGTCGGCCAAGTTTTCCATGACGTGGATCAATCCCAGCACCGCCCCTAGGATGCCGACCGTGGGCGCATAGCCACCCGCGGCCTCCCATACCTTTGCGGCCACCACTCCCTCTTCTTCCTGATGCTCGACGTCGATTTCCAAAATTTCCTGCACCAATTTGGGATCCGTACCGTCCACGATCAGCTGTACGCCTTTTTGGAAAAACGGGTCGTGCAGCTCCTTGATCTTTCCTTCCAAGGCCAGCAGTCCTTGTTTTCTGGAAACGTTGGCGAGGTCCAAGATTTGGGCGATGGTACCCTTTACGTCATGATGAGGATTTGTTATGGCAAGAGAAAGAGAACCCACGGCCTTGATGACGGTAGGCAAGGGATTTTGTACGCAGCACGCACCGATCGTACCGCCCATGACGATAATGAAGGCGGTGAGCTGCATGATCGACCCGGCATGGCCTCCTTCCAGGGCTTGCCCACCCAGAATCGACCCGATTGCGATCACGATGCCTAATATGGTCGCGATATCCACGGATCACTCACCTCACCTATCTTCCACGCGGCGATGTTCCCCGAAAGTAGCGCCGGGGGTTCCGACGATGGGCTTGCACCATCCGGAACCACTTTGGTACGGTTCACCTCCATCAAGAAGACGCTCTCCCGGGAGGTGACTTCGTGGGTCCAGCCGACAGTTTGATGCTCGATGCGAAACAGGCCATTCTCGACGAACAACACCGGAAATTTCAGGTGCTTCAACGGGAGGGTCGCTGGCCGGAGGCGATGAAGCAGTTCCAGGTCACTCTGACTTGCGCATCGGACGTCCTGTTGGAATCGCTGCAACTGCTCCAGCGTGTCGTCGATGCGCGCGCAAACCGCCACCAGCCCCCGCCCAACCAAGCCGACTCTCACTAGTTCGTTCGACCACTCAGGCCGCCGCCTCGCGGTTCAACAAGAGCCGGTTCAGATCCAAGAGAATCAGCAGCCGATCTTCGATCCGCCCGACCCCTTGGGTAAACTCCGCTCCGGCCATCGTGCCCACGTTGGGTGGCGGCTCGATCGAGCCCTTGGGAATTCTCAATACCTCCTCCACCGAATCCACCACCAGGCCCACCAAGCGACCTTGCACCGAGACCACCACGATACGTGTTTGAGAAGTCTGTTTGACGGACGCCAGCCCGAACAGCTTGCGTAGATCCAAGACCGGGATGATTCTGCCACGCAGATTGATCACCCCTTCGACAAAACCGGGTGTCTTAGGGACGCGCGTGACTTCGACGATGCGATTGATTTCTTGCACGCTCAATACATCGACTGCAAATTCCTCTGCTCCAATCCGGCAGATCACAAACTGGAGCAGATCGTCCCCGCCGCCTTCCGCCAGGTGGTACGGGACCGTCCCCGTACCCCCCGGCGCGATGTTCCTTGATTGCTCCGTCAGACTCATGATGCACTCCCTTCCCTGTGGCGCCATGCATCAGACCTTGAAGCCGCCGACGATCCCCTGCAGTTCCACCGCAAGCTGGCTGAGATCTTGGCTAGCTTTGGCCGATTCATGGGCGCCGGAAGAGGAATCCTTCGTCACCTTGGCAACGTTTTCGATGTCGCTGGCGATCTGCTGCGTGGCCACCGATTGCTCCTCGGACGCCACGGCGATCTGCCGGATCATGTCCGCGCTTTCGGAGACCATCTGCACGATCTTCGTCAGCGCCTCCCCGGTCTTGTTGACGAGGTCTACACCGGCCGTCACTTTTTGAGTCCCCTGCTGCATCGAATCCACCGCGCCGCGCGTATCCTGTTGGATCTGGCGGATCATGTCGCCGATTTCCTTGGTGGCCTTGGTCGTGCGTTCGGCCAGTTTCCGCACTTCATCGGCCACGACCGCGAACCCGCGGCCTTGTTCGCCGGCGCGCGCAGCCTCGATCGCGGCATTCAACGCCAACAGGTTGGTCTGATCGGCGATATCCTCGATGGTGCGGACAATCTCGCCGATTTGATCGGACGACTTGCCAAGCTCCGAGATGATCGTGGCGCTGTTGGACACCGCCTCCGACAGTTGCTGCATGCCGGAGATCGTACTCGACACCACGGCTCCGCCCTCTTGTGCCGTCTTCACCGTATCCTGAGCCAAGCTGGCGGCCTTGCCGGAGTTCTGAGCGACTTGCCCGACGGTTGCGTTCATTTCTTCCACCGCCGCAGCCGTTTGAGACGCCCGTGACGTGAGTGTGTCGGTGCCCTTGGAGATCTCTTCCGCCGTTGCGGACAACTCTACCGACGCCGAGGCCACCTTATCCGTCACATGGGCCACTTTCTTGATCATTTTCTGGAGCTTCTCTATGAACTCGTTGAAATAAGCGCCCATGCGCGCGATTTCGTCATTGCCCTCGACCGGCACGCGCTTGGTTAGATCACCCTCCCCCTTGGCGATGTCCTTGGAAATTTCCGCCATCTTGGCAAGCGGATGCAGCACGATGCTGCGAAGCATGAAATACATCACGATCATAATGACGACCACGACGGCCGCCATGAGCCCGCCCGTCTGCCACATCGACTTATTCGAGAGCGTGATGGCCTGGGACATCGGCAGGGCGACGGTCAACATGCCTAACGTGTCGCCGACCTGGTTGCTGGTGTGGCAGCTAATGCATGCCGCGGTGGTAGCTTTGTCGACGACCGCGCGCCGGAAGTTCGGCACGCCATTTACGTCGTCGCGCCGAGCATAGCTTTCCGCTCCACTCATGATTGCGCGCATGGCCTCGTTCTCGAAATTGTCCTTTGGAGAATTGGCGGGATTCAGGGGGTTTTGACTCACGAGCCTGGCCGAATACAAGCCGCTCTTGGTCGCTTCTTCTCCCATTTCTCGTACCGCGGTGGCAGGGACCGGAATGGCATCGGGGTTGCCGGCATGCTCCTTGAGCACTTGAATATCGGCCCCCGCTTTTGACTTTTTGATCTTGCCGGCATAGTTGGTCGATATGTATGCGCGACCGATGAGGATCTGCTGGGACAAGGCCTTGGCGCGGCCCTCCAGCATCACATCCATTTTTGATTCCTCTTGTTGATAGAGCACGAACAAGCCGACTACCATCACGGCCAATGCCGTGGCGGTGAGCAACAGCAAAAATTTCGGACCAATCGTCATATTCTTCATCAACGTGCCCATAACGCCTCCTACCTGCTCCCTTGTTGACGGTTGACTAAAACGCTCCCTGTTACACCATATTCATGATTTCCCCGATCACTTTACTCAACGCCACCACCTTCTCTGCACATCCTGCATCAGCCACTGCTTTAGGCATTCCATACACCACGCTGGTCGCCTCATCCTGGGCGACGGTCCTTCCTTTTGCCGCCTTGATGGCCCTCATGCCCTCCAGGCCGTCGTGGCCCATCCCCGTCAAAATCACTCCGATGCTGCGCTCCGCGTAGAGAGCCGCGACCGACTGCAACATGATGTCCACCGATGGAGCGTGAGGGTGTCTCTCGATATTCGGCGCCAGCTTCACGACAGTACTGGTGATGGACTTCTTCGCAAGGCGGAACTGCGACCCACCGGGGGCAATGAGAACACGGCCCGGTTTGATCTCGTCGCCGTCCATCGCCTCTCTCACTTCGAGTGCACAGACGTTGTCGAGCCGTTCGGCAAATGGTTTGGTGAAGGTCTTGGGCATGTGCTGCACGATGACAATGCCGGCAGGAAAATCGCCGGGGATCGAGGGCATGATCTCAAAGAGGGCTTGGGGCCCGCCGGTCGAACACCCAATGGCGACGAGTTTGCTGCCTCTGGTGATGCTGACCGAATGACTGCTGATCGTTTTGCTTGGGTTTCCCGGCGCTTTGATCATGCCGGAGGAGGCGATCCTTTTCACTCGAGGCCCGGCCGTCTTTGCGGCCATGACTTTGGCGACCAACTCTTTCTGAATCTCGGCGATCTTGGAGGCGACACCGTCGAGTTGCTTCGGCACGAAATCCACGGCGCCGTATTCCAGCGCTTGCAGCGTTTCTTGGGCGCCGTCGGTGGTAAGGGAGCTCACCATGAGCACCGGCGTCGGTCGTTCCGCCATAATGCGCTTCAGCGCCTCGAGCCCCGTCATCCCCGGCATTTCGACATCCATCGTGATGACGTCGGGTTTCAGTTGGTGGACCTGTTGCACCGCTTCCTCGCCGTTGCGCGCGACCCCCACAACTTGAATCTGCTTGGTTTCTTCCAGCATCATTGTCAAACTCTTGCGCATGAACGCTGAATCGTCGACGACCAGAACTCGGACCGGCCCCTGCTCTGCTTGAGACGACAAACCGGGGTTGTTCAGCGGTCTTGCGATGTTCATCGGTATCCCGGGCGCAAAGCTTGAATGCTCCACACTGCGCTGCCGGGTTCCTTTCTCGTTGTCACGCCGTCTTCTGGCCTTGTGGGTGGCCGGATGCCAAGTATATGTTCAGCTTGTCGCGCAACATGCGGGCGTCGAACTTGGTGATGTAGTCGGTCGCCCCGACCGTACGCCCCTTTTCCATGTTGCAGGTGCCGGTCAGAGACGAATGCAGGATGACCGGAAGGTGCGCGAGACGCGGATCCGAGCGAATATTCTTGGTCAACGTAAATCCGTCTATCTCGGGCATTTCAATATCGCTGATCACCGCCTGAATCTGATCGACTTGGGTTTTGCCCTCCGCGGTCGCATGCTCCGCCATGCTCTGTAGCTTGTTCCATGCTTCACCGCCGGTGGTAGCGATGTGATAGGAGAGACCCAGGCGCTCCAGCGCTTTCCGTAACTGCGTTCGCGCCACATGAGAATCGTCGGCGAGCAGGAGGCATTTGCCCTTCATGACATCCGTTCCGCTCAAGCCGGCAAAAACTTCCTCGTCGGAGCGCGGGCAGATGTCGTACAACACTTTTTCCACGTCCAAGATCAACACCATGCGGCCGTCCTCAAGCATGGTCACCGCCGTCACGGCTCCTTTATTGTTTTCGCGCACGATCGCGGGGGGAGTGCGAATGGCCGACCAGGAAAAGCGGATAATGCGATCCACCCCGGCAACGAGAAATCCCTGCAGGGTACTGTTGTACTCCGTGATGATGAGATAGGGCTGCTGGCGGTCCGACTCCTTCCCATGGACGTCGTGTTCGCTACCCAATCCCAAGCTCCGCTTCAGTCCCACTACCGGGACCATCGTGCCGCGAATGTTGGCCATACCGACGATCCGGCTATCGGCCTCCGGAATCTGGGTCAATTGAGGCAACTTCATCACCTCGCGGACCTTGAATACGTTGATGCCGTAGATCTCGCTCGTGCCCAGCTTGAACAAAAGCAATTCCATCTGGTTGGCGCCGGCCAACCTCGTTCGGGCGTCGATTTCCTGAATGAGGTTTGACATGATCTCCTCCAGCTCTTCCTGCGTCTCGCGAGCGCGTGCAGCCTGTCCACTCTCGCGTGGGGCTTGCGTTACGCTGCCACTGCTGCCGCGTGCCACGCTTGGGCGTTCTGCACCAATTCGGACGTATCGAGAATCAACACGACTTTGCCCTCGCCGGTGATGGTAGCTCCGGACACTCCCTTGACCGTTTCCAAATAGTCCCAGATCGATTTGATGACGACTTCCTCCTGGGACCGCAGTTCGTCGACTACGATGCCGACACGTCGATCTCCCAACGCAGCGACCACGACATAGAACCGGTCACGGTCGATCTCCTGCGGAACCTCGAATTCCTGCGCCAATCGAATCAGCGGTAACACGCGGTCCCGAAGATGCAGGACCTCGCGGCCGTTGATGGTCTTGATGTCCGATTTCGTAATACGGACCGCCTCGATGACCGAGCTCAGCGGAATCGCAAAGATGGAGCGCTGGACCTCGACCATCAGGGCTTGGATGATCGCGATAGTGAGCGGAAGCTTGATGATGATCTGGCTGCCCTTCCCCTGTTCGGATTCCAGATCCACCGTTCCGTTGATCTTGCGGATATTCGTACGAACGACGTCCATGCCGACGCCCCGTCCCGAAACATCGGTGACCTTCTCCGCGGTGCTGAAGCCCGGCAGGAAAATCAGATTCAAGACTTCACGGTGTTCCATGGTCGCGAGCTCGGCTTCACTGATCAGACCCTTCGCCAAAGCCTTGGCCTTCACTTTGTCCACCGCGATGCCGCGTCCGTCATCGCTGATTCGGATGACGATGCTGTTGCCTTCCTGGCTGGCGGCGATCACCAGACTACCCTCCCCGGACTTGCCCTTCTGTTGGCGTTCCGCCGGCGTTTCAATCCCATGATCGATCGCGTTGCGTACGATATGGACAAGGGGGTCGCCGATTTCATCCGCCACCGATTTATCCAGTTCCGTTTCTTCGCCTCGCATTTCGAGACGGACTTGCTTCCCGAGCTTTTGCGACAGATCCCGCACCATGCGAGGGAGCTTCGCGAAGACCTTCTTGATCGGCAGCATCCTCGTCTTCATCACCGCCAGCTGGAGATCCGTCGTCACGAGGTTCAGTTGCGCCAACGTTTCCCCCAGGGCGCGGACCTGAGGATCTGATTCATGACTTTGCTCCAGTTGCGTGCCGATCTTGATCAACCGGTTGCGACCGAGAACCAATTCACCGACCAAATTCATCACGCTGTCCAAACGTTTCGTCTCGACCCGAATGGTGGCGTCTTCCTCGGCCGGCTTGCCAGGCTTCTCTTGTTTCTGCAGGGCATGATCCAATGCCCGTTCGGTAATCGCCTTGGCTTGGAGCAGAATCTCGCCCAGGGGCGGCTTGGGATCCGGTTGGTGCTGCTGCGCATTGAGGGCGTCCAGTACCTGTTCCTTTGTCGCCAGCCCTTCATTGACCAGGATTTCACCGAGAGTGGAAGGAGACGCGGCAGCGGAAGCCTTATCGGTTGCATCCTGTGCACCGGCTGCGCTCGAGGCCGGTGGACGAGGAGCCGAAGGAGGCGGAGGCGTGGGCGTATCGCCGATCTTGCCATTGATGATGTCGTCCAGCTTGGCGGCGATCATGGCGGTCGCGACGTTGTTGTCGGTACCGGTATCCTTGATGTCTGCCATGAGGGCCTTGATAACGTCCACGGCTTCCAAAATCACGCTGATCACAGCGGGAATGACCGCCATTTCCCCTTGCCGGAGTTTGTTCAGGATGTTTTCGCCCCGGTGTGCGACATCCACCAAGTGAGTAAATCCAAGGAAGCCGGCGGACCCTTTCATGCTGTGCATGGCGCGAAAGATTTCATTCAGCAGATCCTTGTTGGTAGGGTCCGCCTCCAATGCCACGAAGCGCTGATCCAGCACTTCGATCATCTCGTTGGATTCGGTTAGAAAGTCGTTGAGGATTTCCTGCATTTCATCGCTCATGGCACCCTCCGATACAAGACAACGAGACATGGCGGGAGATCGCAACAGAGGTCTTGTGCCGTGACCATTCCGGATTAACTGCCTCCGCGTACTCGCCGCCCATCGTTTCGGCTCTTCGCTCAGTTAAAACCGAATTGCTTGAGGATCTCGTCGGCCAGATCCTGGTTCATCGACGTACTTTTTGTGGCTTCCAATTGCCGTAGCATTTCGCTTGCCTTGTCCTGCGTGCTCTTGGCCGCTTGTTTCTGGTACGGCCCAAACACCACCACCAGCTGGAGGAGCTTATGTTCCACTTCATCGAGAATCGTCACGAGCTTGTTGACGCTCTGCGCAACGAGATCTTGAAACGACAGAGCCGTCATGATGTCGACGAGGCGTTTATCGTCATCCCGGATCGTGTCTCCGATGGTGCTGAGCTGGGCGGTCAACTGGGGGTCGCACTCCGACTTCTGCAGAGCGTGAGACAGATGAGCCAGCACCTTCGCCATTTTCTGATGGTTGTCTTGCATCGCCTCCACTTGCCGCATGACCTCGTGCGTGCCCTGTTCGGTCATGGCCTTCAAGTTGGTCAGATGTGTCACGGCCTGAGGCAACTGTTCGGTCGAATTGCTGACCGGCGTGCTGAATTCCGACAAGGTCTTCATTGTCGTATCGATGAAACGCGCCAATTCTCCCAGTTCCTCGTACAGCTTGGTGTTGGGATCCGATGGCTCAGACGCATCGTCCTCAACGTCGATCTCCTTCTTCTGCCCCGCGCGCAAATGTGCCATCATGCCCTCATAGGATTGCGACCGGTCACTTGAATATCTTGCTGATCTTCTCCTGCATCGTTTCCGCCGTGAATGGCTTCACGATGTAGTTGCTGACCCCGGCCTGCACTGCTTCGATGAGATTCTCTTTTTGGGCCTCGGCCGTGACCATTAAGACGGGGATCTTCTTCAGTTGATCGTCCGCTCGGATCGCGCGCAGCATGTCGATGCCCATCATCACCGGCATGTTCCAGTCCGAGACTACGAAGCCGTAGTTATCCGCCTTGAGTTTGGTCAAGGCATCTTGTCCGTTTTCGGCCTCTTCAAGGTTGTTGAACCCGAGCTGCTTGAGGATGTTCTTCACGATGCGGCGCATGGTGGACATGTCGTCGACGACCAATATCTTCATATTCGGGTCAGCTGGCATGGACGGACCTCCTTACTGTTTTTCGTAGACCACGGAACGACCGGAATGAATGGCTTTGAACAATCCCCCCTTGTCATGGAGGTTCTCCGAGAACCCGATGACGAGGTAACCTTTGGGCCGAAGGGCATCACGCAAATCCGACACGATTTGCCCCTTGGCTTTCTCATCGAAATAGATGAGGCAATTCCGACAAAAGATGATGTCGATCCCACGTACCAGCTTCAGCCGGACTCGATCGTACAAATTCAACTGCATGAACTTGACGAGGTTTTTGACGTGGGGCACCAAAACCCGCTCTTCCTTCGTGCCGCTGAAGTATTTGGCCTGCAGGGCCTGCGGCACCTTTCTCAATGAGTGGGCGCTATAGACGCCTTTTCTCCCGACGTCCAGCACCTGTTCGCTGATATCCGTGGCCAGGATCTCGATCGACCAATTCGCCAACGGAGCATGATCTCGAAGCAGCATGGCCAATGTGTAGGGCTCGTCGCCTGTTGAACAAGCCGCGCTCCAGAGGCGAAGCTGGCGCGTGGCTTCGTTCATCTTCATGACCGCCGGCACGATCACCTTCATGAATGTTTCCAACTGGGCTTCGTCCCGATAAAAGTAGGTCTCGTTCGTAGTAATCACCGCATACAGACCGGTGAATTCACGGTCACGGTAGGCGTCGAATCTCAGGAAGTTCAGATACTCTTGGTAGGAACGACATCGACACTCCTTCAGACGCGGTTGGAGGCGGTTTTCAAGCAGGTACTTTTTGTTTTCCTGGAAGTGGATTCCGGTATGCTCATAGATCAGGTCTCGAAGCTGTCTGAATGTTTCAAGGCCCATGACGGTGCTGGTTTCGTCGAGGTTCTTTGCCGTGTTCCCGTCGACCATGTGCTTCCTTACGGCTGTGCAGCACGCACGAATTCACCGCGGCCGCATAGCGCAGGCGAATAGGCCGTATCTCACGGATCACCGATTTCGTGCGATCCGAATCGAGAAGGGGTCAGCCCTGATGTCCTCGGCTGTGCATCCATTCATGGATATCCCGCCGGAGAAACCGCCAATGCTTGCCAATTTTGGAAGCCGGCAGCTGCCCCAGACGCGCGAGCTTGTACACCGTGGACTTCGGCACGCGAAGAAAGCGGGCCACTTCCATCACGGTCAATATCTCGCTATCCGAATGTGCTGCACCGTCGAGGTTCACGTTGGTTGTTGCCGCCATCGCATCGTTCATGACGGATGAGATATCGGTGTGCCCCTCGTTAAACTTTAGTTGACGTTGTTGGTCAGTCCGGCCGGTAGATCGCGGCTAAACTTTTCAGAAAATCAACCGACACGAATAGCGACAATTCGATACAACGGAGCAAGACTGGCATCGATGGCGACGATCGTTTCGGTAGGATCAGGAAAAGGCGGGGTCGGAAAAAGCATTGTCGCTGCCAATCTCGCGATGTTGCTGGCCAAACGCGGGCAACGCGTGGTGCTGGCGGACTTGGACGTCGGAGGAGCCGACGCCCATATTCTGTTTGGGATGCTGCATCCTACGTTGACCCTCACCGACTTTATCGACCGGCGCGTAGAGCGGCTGGATGAGGTCCTCCAGCCGGTTTCGGCTCATCCTTTCCTTCAACTCATTCCAGGAACCGGCGAAACCCTCGCCACAGCCAATCTTCCTTACGGCAAGAAGAAGCGATTGATCCGACATTTCAAACAGCTGCAAGCGGATGTCATCATGGTCGATATCGGCGCGGGGACCAGTTATCACGCCCTGGACTTTTTCCTCATGGCCGATCATTACATTGCCGTAGCAACCCCCGACCCCACCTCGGTGCTCGATCTCTACCGATTCATCAAGTTGGCTGCCATACGACGTGTACTGTCCGCCTTCCTGGTGCGCGATGCGGTGAGCGATGCCTTGTCCGAACGGGATTTCGGAAGCATCGAAGAGGTGATCCAGGTGGTACAGGAGACGGATCCCAACGCCAGGGAGATCGCTGCGCATACGCTCCAGGGGTTCGAGCCTCGACTGATCGTAAACAGGATCTCAGGAAAATCGAGGGTGAACGTTCTACAGTTAAAGAAGTTGTTGAAGGAGTACGTGGGAGGAGACCTGACCATGCTCGGGGAAATTCCCGACGACCCCGCGGTCGTTCGTGCCGTTCGCAGCTACCTGCCCGTCGTCGAGATGGAGCCGACGGCGCCCGCCGCTCAGGCCTTGGACAAGGCGGCCGACGCGCTGCTTCACGTTTTGTCTCGTCCCCAGCCAGCGGCTTCTTCATACGACCGGGTCGAAGCGGGTCGTACGACGCCGGCCGCGTAATTACGTTCGACAAGCAGCGTTAGCATTTATTGACCGGGTTTCCTTGCCCGTAATCTCTCGGCCTGCACCTGGAGAATGTGTCGAATGATATGTTCCTGGTCGTCCGCTGCCAATTGTTCGAATTGTGAAGCCACGCGATACCCGGATCCGGGGCCGCCTTCAGCAATGATCCGGCTGATTTTCGCCGTGGCGTGAATGAGCGTAAAAGGAGGAAGAATCAGCCGCAACGCGAGCAGATCGCCGCTCTTATACTGGCGAGCGGTCACAAAGCTCAGTCCTCCGGCGCTCAGGTTCACCTCAGTCAACCTCGCAATCGAGACGCTCCCGGGATGCATCTTGGCCAAGGACTTAAGGATCGTCTCCAACATCCAATCGATTTTTGACACCCACGGCAGCAAAGGCGATCCGGCCAAGCTCTCACCGGCGCGCGAGAGCAGATCCAAGGTCGGTTTTGCGACTGCGGTGGCAATCGCTTCTTCCGTCACCGGAGGCGAGTCGAAGTTCGCACTATCGAAAGGCTCGCCGACGAGCCCGTGTTCCAATAGGATCCGGTCATCGATACGGAGCCATTCCCGCCGCTCTTCGGTCTTATAAGCGTGAGCAGACGTGACAGGAGAAGTCGGCGTACGCTGGCTCATAGAATCCTCACCGATGTTTGCTACAGACCTTGGACACGTCATTAGAGGTCGAACCTCGCCCGGAACAGCGGCGTCGATAACTGTCCTGCCATGGAAAGGGAAGCCCTACGGACGGGCTGAATAGCGGTTAGGCCGCGCGATGAAAACCCGACGCGCGATCGGCCGCTCCATGGACCGCCTTGATCTGGAGCAAATGCCGTCGCGTCCGCGCCGATTCGGCTAGCTGTTCGGCAAGTGCGGCCTGAGCCACATGGGCGGCCCTTCTGACCTGTTCATCCAACGCCAGCAAGCGCGCCGCAATGGTCCGATCGACCGGAAGGGTTGCCAGACACCTCTCCCTTTCGACATAGCATAGGCCCACCAGCGCCCAATCTCCGGCTTGTACGGCATCCAACGCGGCATGGGTCAATCGTTCGGCTGCGTGCATCTGATCTCGCACGTCGCTATCGGCCCACGGGAGTGGGCGCCTCTTGCCTCGCCACGACCTGCCACCCTTCACGCAACGTGACCAGACAACGGATGGGACCGTCCAAATGGTTCTCGCTGTGCCGCAGGTTTGCCTGCATACACTGGTGAATCATGAATTCGTACAAGCGGTGGAGGGATTTGGCGATCTCCCCGCCCCGCTCGAAATCGAGCACGCTGGAGAGCTCGCCCAGGATGGCAAGGCTGCGGTCAAGAAATCGCGCCTTGTCTTTGTAATTATTGATATGGATCGCCTCGCGAGCCAGTTCCAACGATTGAATGGCGGAGTCATACAGCAACACAATCAACTGGACCTGATTGGCGGTCATTATTTGGGTCTGTCGATACTGCTGTGCCGCGTTAACGACCATGCCCCACCTCTATCCGAGCCTAGACTGAAGAAACGTCGATTGACTCTGGAGCTGCCTCAGAAGGCTGTCCAGCTGCGCGAATTGAAGCCGCAGCCGCTCTTCGTAACGGGACGCGGCATCTTCTTTTCGAGCGATGTCGTCGGCCAGATCGCTGATTTGGTCGGTGATGGAGTTCTTCCGAATCGTGAAGCTGCCTGTCTCCACGTCATCAAGCACGTCGACGGCACTCGTGATACGCTGCGCGATCCCTGTAATAGTCGTTTGGTTGAGAAACAGCGATCGGACGGCGGTGTAGTTTCCGCTCAAGGCCGCGCTCAATTTGGCATCATCCACCGTCATCGTCCCGTCCCGCTCTGTCTTGAATCCAATTTGACCGACGCTGGTGTAGGTCGTCGCGCCGCTGACCTCGCCCGAGATCGCCGTACGAAGCGACGACAGCACGGACTTGGCCGTCGATTCATTGAAGAAAATCCCGCCTTGTT